>CP048486.1:0-300000 GCA_025560025.1 Agrobacterium tumefaciens
ACCTTCAGGTGTGCGTATATAATTCACCACGGTATATATTTTATATGTTTGCGCGCTGGTTATTATATAAATATATATTTACGGAAGCCGCCCATATCGCATCTGGCCTACCCTACTCATATCCGTCAACGAATCCATATTCTCCTTTTGGTTGTGTAAATATTGCTTCTTAAGCTGCCGATTTCGAAGCTTTGTCCTGGCATAAAGAGATCGCGCCAGCTTTCTCCTCATCAAGGCAGTATCCGCCCGAGCGGCAAGAACGTATATCTCGTAAAGACCCATCAAACACACCTTTCTATCACGCGACGCGTTTGCGACCGTGTTATGAACTTCATCTCTTCTTTCCATCAGCCTTTCAGCTCGATGGGCATTTCAACGGGGCACTGAAAATTGCCGCCTATGGGAATGAATGACACTTATCAGTGCCCCGCTTCAGCGGTTTATGCCTGTTAGAGAGACTGCCCTTCAGCCAATGGATTTCGGAGAAATAGAAAGGTTCACCACCAACCAGATTCCATCTCACCTCCGGTCATTGCCAGAGGGCTTTCCCTTTCAGGCCCCGAAATATGAGAGCGACGTCTTCTCTCACAATCGGCGCCGGCTCCGCATCAAAACAGGAACATTTCCCGGTTCATCGCGGAACAGGGGCATTATAGGTCAGGCAAAAAGAGTGGGGATGAACGGGGACACAAAAAAGTCCTTCCCATAAAACAAAAAAACAGGGGTAGGGAGAAAAGTCGTTAAAGCATTAAAAAAAATACATTACTAACCTCGAAATATACAGGCCATAACCACGACAGCACAATCAAAACAACTTTTGAGTTCGGCATCATCGCCCCGCTAGGATCTGGGATATTAAATGGTGGATTCGTTTAGTCCACGAATCCGCCTGATATCTGCTAGGGCTTTACTTGTTGGGGAAAAATATCACTGATAGGTGATCGAGAGCACCCGCCCAGTTATAATTCGCACATGTCGAACGGCAAACCGAATCAGCAATATCGCCACAACCACTATGTTCCCGAGTGGTATCAGCGTCGATTCATGCTCCCGGGACAGCACAAATACTGGTACCTTGACCTAAAACCGGAAAAACGGACCAGCGGCGGGGTGACGTACACTCGCCGTGGCCTTCTTCATTGGGGCCCTGAACGCTGCTTCGCGCAAGACGATCTCTATACGACCGAGTGGGGCGGCATCGTAAACACCGAGATCGAGCAGTTCTTCTTCGGCAACGTGGACTCCGAAGGCAAGAAGGCGACTGAGTACTTCGGCGGCTTCAAACACCCGTCCGTCAACGGCGGCATGCTGGAGACGTTTATTCCCTACATGAGCGTCCAGAAACTTCGGACACCTAAGGGGATGGCCACGCTGCAGGCCATGGCCCAGCCCGGGAACCGAAACCTTATGTTGATGCAGCTCCAACGCATGCAGAACATATACTGCGCGATATGGACAGAATCCGTATGGCAGATCGCGGACGCGACCGACTCGCCCACGAAGTTCATCATATCCGACCACCCG
This sequence comes from Agrobacterium tumefaciens, assembly GCA_025560025.1. Lineage (NCBI taxonomy): Bacteria > Pseudomonadati > Pseudomonadota > Alphaproteobacteria > Hyphomicrobiales > Rhizobiaceae > Agrobacterium > Agrobacterium tumefaciens. Next base: position 1,525 of record CP048486.1, read on the forward strand.
GTTACGGTGTATAACCGCGAGTGCTTTCCCATGTCGCAATGGTGCCAGAACCACAACGATCCCGACATCCGGTGCCACGCGACGCATACCTACTTCCCGCTCTCCCTGGATCGGGTTCTCATCCTGACCAACCTATCATGGGTGAGAAATCCGTACCAAAATGCTTTAGCGTTCCGACCGAATCCAGAGTTCTTTCGGCACACCATCTTCAACTTCCTTGCCATCCAGACGGATCGAATGCTTTCCGAGCAGGAAGTTCTCGAGATCAACTGGGTCACCAAGCAGCGCGCATACCGATACGTGGCCGCAGCAGAGAAGGAGTGGCTGTATCCCGAAAGGCAACTAAAGAACCCGCACTGGCGGAAACTTGGCGACGGCTATCTGTTCATGCCTGACCCACGGCATATCCACATGGGTGGGGAGATTATGATTGGCTATGAGGGTGGCAGGTCCGACGCGTTCAGCGAGTATGGGCACAAGCCTTGGGACCGAGATTACAAGAACGAGAAGCGGGATCGCAGGGACGGCGCTGCCCTCGACAGGTTCCAGGCCGAGTGGGCGTCGATGATGGGCCGCCGCTACCGTGGCATTTCCTACGACTTCTACAGCCCCGATCGTCCTCCTACTACCGAAGAAAACGAAGAAATGCACACGCATCATCTCGAGATAGACCGTAGGAATCGCCGGCAGCCCGAAGAGAGACAGCGCAGACGCCGCCTGATGCGCTGATCAGGCCGCTTTCGGCCTCAAAAGGTTACGGTAAGGCTACTCAATGGCAATAGGGACCGATAAAATCCAAAACGTGTCTGGCTGGTATGGCAGAGCTCGCCTTTTCTGTTCCACCTTCGTGTTGGGTCTCAAATGAATTGACTACAACTCCCAAACACAGCCCCGCTTCGTCCAAGACAGGTCCACCGCTGTTTCCTGGTGCGACCAAGTTTGAAATGATTAACCGATCCTCGCCGTGGTAAGTATTGACGACGGCGTTTAATTCGCCGCCATGGGCCAAAAGGTAAGACGAGTCCGTTGTAGCTATACCCGGATAGCCGAGAGTAATGGTTCGCGTGAGTACCGATGGACTGCCTATTGGGAAAATTGGTGCGACAGTGTCATCGCATTCAACCTCCAGAAGTGCCAAATCAAGTTTCGGATGCAAAATCCATTCCCCATTGATCGGTTTTAAAATGCTTCCATCAGGCTGATTCAGCCCAACGAATATGATGTTATCATTGGGATCGACGTTATGTTTTGCAGTAACGATAACGCATTTTCCACCATCGCCCCTATTGGTTGCAATAAATCCGGTGCCTGTAAATTCATCGCCCCCTCGACGAACGTATAAAGCTGGGACACTTCCACGATACTTACGCGCGACATAGCTGGGTCCGAGGAGAATATTGTCGACAATTCGCAGTGTCACGAACAACGCGATTCTAGCTTTGTTCCAAGTGTGACTTATCAAAGCACGGCCGCCGAACATGGACTGATCTACGACAAGTCCCCACTCAATCAGACGCCGAAATAAAGGCATCAAGGCTGAAGTGCTTGTTCCCTCGCCGTCCCCACAAGCATGCACAAAATGGAGGAAGTCTTGCGTGTCGAAATATCCCATCTCAAGCAGTGATTTACGTGTATCGAAGTCTGCCAAAGTGGTCGAGTTACTATTAAGAAATTCGCAATAAGGAGCGTCCTGTGCGGCTAACCCGACAAGCTTTATCAGAGCTATGATTTCCTTTGGGGGATTAGTGGCGATCTCATCTAGAAGTCTAGCAACCATCGCTTTTGTTTCTCACCTTATTGACTACGAGAACTAAACTTCTACAGCTTTCTGCGTTGATGGTCATCGCGCTATAGCCGCACAAAACTAAGAAGGACAGTTTTCGCGAAGTCAGCGCCCGTGATGCGGCGAAAATAGTTGGCTAGACTCGTCACGCGGGTCTGAAACTACAGCTACAACGGCCAGATGCGCGAGGGGCAGTAATATGAACGTCGAAAAAATCATCTTCAATCCAAGCGATCAGATTCCCAACAACCAGACCTTCCCTGTTATCATCTATTGGCAAACGAACTCGCGGCTCGACTCCACCTCATTCGAAGTAATGTTTTCCCGAAACGGTTGGAGCGGCGCCTGGCGCAATGGTGTGTTTGACTACCATCATTGCCACAGCGGCGCGCATGAGGTTCTGGGTGTGGGGCGTGGTGAGGCAACATTAAAGATCGGTGGCCGGAAGGGCGCGATTTCTAGTCTAGCGAGAAAACACGAATGAGGATCAGGAATTGAAAGTCATCACAGGAACCGGATTTACCGTTGCCGCCCTGCTTTTTTCGGTTTCAGGCGCCCTTGCCGCGCCAACATACCTTAGCTGCGAGTTCGCCGGTTCGAAGGGAGCCCCTCAGGTGTTCAATTTCGTTCTCGACGAAGCCGCCGGGACATTTGGAGTTTATGTCCCGGCTTCTGGAAGCCAGAGAATGGAGAAAGGCACCTTTGCCGGTGGTAAAGCGAGCCTGAATGAAGGCTCGGTGGCGTGGGAGATCGACATTGCCAAACGTTCAGTCATTCGTGACAAGCGCATGGTTGGCGAGAAGGATGGCGGGACCTGCAAGACGATCTCGGAAGCGCAGAGCGGCTTTGAAGAATAATTGCCGGTCTGGACAGGAGTCAGCATCAAGACGTGTGCACATAGGGCTGATGGCCATGAGTTGAAGGTGGTGAAGGCCGGCAAACGATCGTTCCGCCCCTCACCGGAATTTCACAATGCCAGCTGGGATCAGCCAGCGACCGGCGTGTTGAGAAGCTGCTGTTCCCAAAGATAGGCGATGCCGCTGCCGGCGAAGTGCTGAATGAGAATCTCGGTCAGCTCCTCGACATGCTCGGTGCGCGCCCAATCGCGTTGCCATTCGCCAGCCAGCGCCATAACGGTCATGACGTTCGCGCCGGCGGAGATCATCCGCTGGACGGCAACTTCGTGAGACTCCTTCGAAATGCCGCCCGAAGCGTCGGTGATGACGGTTACGTCCCAGCCTTCGCCTGCGGCCTGGATCACGGGCATTGCGACGCAAACTTCGGTCCACAGGCCGGCGATGATCAGCTGCTTGCGGCCGGTAGCCTTGACGACATTCACCACATTTTCGTCCTGCCAGGTGTTCACCCAGGTGCGATCGATAACTTCCTGACCCGGAAATACGTCGGTGATCTGCTTGAATAGAAGTCCACCGCGTGCCGCGATCACGCTGGTGAGAATGGTCGGAACATTGAAAGCTTTGGCCAGCTTCGCCAGCGCGGTCGTGTTGTTGACCACAGCTTGCGGATCGTGGCTGTTGAGATTTGCTAGTTGGTAGGGCTGATGGTCGATCAGAACGAGGACCGAATCTTCGGGACGAAGAAGAGAATCGAGGCCGTTACGAAGGGTCATCAAGACTTCCTTTCTCTGCCGCCATGGGCGGCGATGGGTTCAAGAGAGACATGCGTCAGCGGGCGACGTTGCCTGGAAGCAATTTGCTGTTCCTTTTAATGGTGCGGTAGTGCCATAGTCTGGCGAGCTGTGTCGCGAAATGAGGAACGCCAGAATGGACATCGAAGATCTCCGGACATTCGTCGCCGTGGCGGATGCCGGGGGCGTCTCGGCCGCTGCGCGCCGGCTCGGCGTCTCCAAATCAATCGTCAGTCGGCGGTTGCTGCGGGTTGAAGCGGACCTTGGCGTTCAGCTGCTTGCGCGAACGACCCGTGGCGCCGCACTTACGGAGGCGGGCATCACCTTCAGGGAACACGCTGCCCGGGCAAGCGCCGAGATAGATACGGCCAGAGAAACGATCCTCCCCACTGGTGAATTGCGCGGCCGTTTGAGGGTTTCAATGCCGCTGACTTTCGGCCCGAGCCATTTCGCCCCCGTGCTTGCAGAAATGGCGCGCCAGCACCCGCAGCTTCACATCCATACCTCCTACAGCGATCGCTTCGTCGATCTCATCGCAGAAGGTTTTGATTGCGCGATTAGGAGTGCCTACCTCCAGGATTCAAATCTGATCGCGAAGCGCGTTGGGCCGATCAACGGAAAGCTTGTCGCCAGCCCGGCTTATATCAAAGCCCATGGTTCCCCTGAGACGACAGAGCAAATCGCCGACCATCAGGCCCTCATGCAGGGAACGGAACCCTGGCAGTTCATGGATGGCGACAGGATCGTCACGGTGCAGCCACAGGGCAGGTTCAAGGCCGACAGCGCCACGGCGCTTGCCGCAGCGGCGGCGGCAGGTCTCGGCATAGCCTGGCTGCCCGATTGCATCACGCATGCCTATGTGGCCTCCGGCGAACTGGTTCCGATCATGACACGTTATCCGGTCCCTCCGGGGGCCACATATGTCGTGCGCCCGCCGAGCCAACATCCCACCCGCAAAGTGCGGGTGCTTACCGAAATGCTGGCGGAGTACTTCAAACGGAACCCGGAACTTTGGGGCGTGGATAATTAAATCCACGGGCTTGGGATGCTGGCCCGCCCTGATCAGACGGGCCAGCAGCTTCAGCTTTACAGAATGTCCGACTGCCAGAAGCGATGAAGCTCTGCGACATTGATGCTGGTCATCAGCGGCATTGCGGCTTTGAGCTTTTCTGCCGGCCACTCCCACCATTTCATCTCCAACAGAAGAGCGACACTATCGTCATCAAACCGCTTGCGGATGGTTCTGGCGGGGTTGCCGCCGACGATGGCGTAAGGTTCGACATCCTTCGTCACCAGCGCTCGTGTTCCGATGACAGCGCCATCACCGATCTTGATGCCGGGCATGATGATCGCTTCCGAACCGATCCAGACATCATTGCCGATGACGGTATCGCCAGCCGGCAGATAGCCGTTCTCAGCATTCTCAAATTCCGGCACTTCGGGCATGAAGAAGAACGGGAAGGTGCTGATCCACTCATTGCGATGACCCTGATTGCCCGCCATGATGAAGGCGGCACCCGAACCAATCGAGCAGAAGCTGCCGATTATCAGCTTATCCGCACCGTCATCAGATAGCAGATAACGAGCGCAATCCTCGAAGCTGTGGCCATGATAATAGCCTGAATAATAGCTGTATTTCCCGACCACGAGGTTCGGGTTCTTTACCTGCTTATCAAGCGTGATGCCCCGGAACGGGCTTTCGAAATAATTTTCCATTGAGGTAATCTCACTGCATGTGTTCGCTTTCGCTTGCCTTCAGGCAAGCAGACGCCGAGCGCGAAGCCGGCCGGCTTCTCGCCCAATGCTCCTCGCGCTGCGGCGGGAGCTAGATGCAGGTGATACTCGATGCTTTTATCATTCAGTCTGGTTACCGCAAAAAGCGAGGAAGGCCAAGCCGTTGCGAGGTCCGATCGTCGAACAGGCGCCGATCCACCTCACCGTTTGACCTTCCCCATCCTTTGGACGCGTCGCGCGACACAGGCTGGCTGATCTGATGCACAGACGAGCCAAGCGCAATGTCACCGCCGAGAAGAGCAGCCCCATGCCGGCAAGATCGATACCACAGGCAAGCGATCCTCAACCTTCGGCATAGCGTTTCTCAGGCCACCAGCCCCTTCGTCAGTTCCAGCGCCTGCCGCTCGAACAGCCGGCGGTAGATGCCGTCATTCAGCCGGATCAGCGCCTGATGGTCACCTTCTTCGACGATATTGCCCTTGTCGAAGACCAGCAGCCGGTCCAGCGCCCTGACCGTGGAGAGGCGGTGCGCGATGACGAGCGTGGTGCGGCCTTCCATCAGGCGTTCCATGGCCTGCTGGATCTGCACTTCGCTTTCGCTGTCGAGGCTTGAGGTTGCCTCGTCCAGGATCAGAACCGGCGCATCCGCAAGGAATGCGCGGGCGATGGCGACGCGCTGTCGTTCCCCGCCCGAGAGCTTGACGCCGCGTTCGCCCACCATGGTTTCATAACCCTTGGGCAGGGACATGATGAACTCATGGGCGCTCGCCTGTTTCGCCGCCTGCTCGATTTCGCGCCGCGAGGCGTTTGGCCGGCCATAGGCGATGTTTTCCGCCAGCGTGCGGTGGAACAGGATGGGTTCCTGCTGCACGATGGCGATCTGGCCACGCAGGCTCGATTGCGTGACGCCGGCGATATTCTGGCCGTCGATGCGGATCGCGCCCGACTTGATGTCGTAAAGCCGCTGGATGAGCTTGACGAAGGTTGTCTTGCCCGAGCCGGAATGGCCGACCAGCCCCACACGCTCACCCGGCTTGATGGTGACCGAGAAGTCCTCATAAAGCGGGGTGGGATGCGCGCCATATTGGAAAGTGACGTTATCGAAGACGATCTCGCCCTTGCCGATATTGATGCGCCTGGCCTCCGGCCTGTCTTCGACGCCAAGCGCCATCTTGTCGAGCAGCACCAGCTCTTCCATGTCGTTGACGGCGCGTTGCAGGTTGCGGATATCCTGACCGACATTGCGCAGATAGCCCTGCAACACGAAGAACATCGCCAGCACGAAGGTGATATCACCCGGCGTGGCCAGCCCCTTTTGCCACATGAGAAGACCCGTTCCGAGGATGCCGGCCTGCATGGACACCATCATGAAGCCCTGAATGGTGCCGCTCAGCGTGCCGCGGCGCCATGTCCGGCGCGTGCGGTTGTCCCATTTGGCCAATACATGGCCCAGCCGGGTTTCCTCACGGTTTTCGGCACCGAAGGCTTTGACCACCGAGTTGCAGCTGACGGCATCCGCCAGCGCGCCGCCGAGCTTGGTATCCCAGGCATTGGCAAGCCTTGCCGCCGGAGAGACGAAGCCCATGGAGAGCAACACGGTGACGCCGATATAGATCAGCGAACCGGCACCCACGATGAGGCCCATGACCGGCCAGTAACTGCCCAGCACGATGGTGGCGCCCAGCAGCATGGTGATGGACGGCAGCAGCGCGATGAGCAACAGGTCATTGAGGGAATCCAGCGCCCACATGCCGCGCGTGATCTTGCGGACCGTGGAACCGGCAAAGCTGTTGGCATGCCAGTCCGTGGAGAAACGCTGCACCCGGTGGAAGCCGTTATTGGTGACATCAGCCATGATTTTCAGGGTGAGCCTGATGATGCCGTTGAAGATGAACCAGCGCAGCGCCACGCTGGTGAGACCCAGCGCCACCACGATGACGAAGGCGCGCAAAGCCTTGTCAGCCCCGTTGCCGCCGGCGATGGCATCAACGATCTGGCCGGAGAAAACCGGCACCATGACTTCGGCCAGCGTGCTGGCGACGACCAGCACGATGATGAAACCCACCAGCGCCTTTCGGTGGCTCCAATGATGAAAAACAAAGCCGAGCACATGGCGATAGGCATCGGCGCGGAAATCGAGCTTCTTGCGAGACATTTTAACCAGCACGGCGCCAAAGGGTCGGCAACCGGTCCTCAAAAACGGAAGTTGGATGGCACAGCCCGGGCGGGAAACGATATGATCCCGTCAGATCAATCGGGCTATGAAGGGAAACAGAACCGCATGGCGCTTGCGCGGGGCGGGCCGCGAATGGATATGACCTAGTGTCGGGTCATTCCCTGCGGGAGGATTTCGGTGAATGCTGGTGTCATGCAACGCCTCCCTTTGTTCGATCTGACGCGGTGATGTTTTTTTTGTAGCGGAGCAGCCCGTTTTTGCCAAGCGGGATTTTGCAACCTTATGGCAAGTGATGCGGAAACGACACATCGGCCAGGGCGCTAAATACAACCGTGGCCGATGCCAATGACGGCTTCGGCCACGTTTTTCTGAATCAAGAGCTTATGTTGCGCATCCCGGGTGGGCTGCGCGACGAGAGAACAGGACCCTGCCTATCGTTCCCGATCAATCCATCTGCACATTGGCATTCTTGACGACGGGTTCCCACTTGGCGATTTCGGCCGCGACGTGGTTTTTCAGCTCCTCGGGCGACGAAGCGACGATTCTGGCGCTGAACTCCGCCATGCGCGCGGCGACAGCCGGATCGGCAAGCGCCTTTTTGGCGGCGGCATTCAGCGTGTCGACCACCTCGGCCGGCGTGCCGGCAGGCGCAAAGAGTGCGTTCCATGTGTAGGTCTCATAACCCGGCACGGTCTCGGCAATGGTCGGCAGATCCGGGAAGGATGAGGCGCGCTCGGCGGTGGTGACACCAAGCGCCTTCAATGTGCCGGACTTGATGTGGCCGGATGACGACGGCAGATTGTCGAACATGATCGAAATCTGGTTGCCGAGCAGATCGTTGAGCGCCGGGCCTGCCCCCTTATAGGGAACATGCTGCATGCTGACACCAGCCATGCTCTTGAACAATTCGCCGGAAAGATGCAGCGGCGTGCCGTTGCCGGAAGAGGCATAGGCATATTTATCCGGTTCGGCCTTCAGAAGCGCGATCAGTTCCGCGACGCTGTTGACGTTCAGCTTGGGATTGACGACCAGCACATTCGGCACCACCACCAGCAGCGAGACCGGCGCGAAATCCTTTTGCGGATCGTAAGGTTTCGTTTTGAGAATGAGCGGGTTGAGCGCATGGGTGGCAACCGTGCCCATCAGGATGGTATAGCCGTCAGGCTCGGCCCGGGCGACCCGGTCGGCACCGAGATTGCCGCCGGCGCCGGCGACATTTTCAACGACGATCTGATGGCCGAGCTCATCGCCCATTTTCTGCGCGATGACCCGCGCCACCACATCGGTGGAGCCGCCTGCCGCGAAAGGAACGACCAGCGTAATGGTTCGATCGGGAAAGCCCTGTGCGCTTGCCGTCATTCCCAGCATGCCAAAAGAAACCGCCGTGGCGGCAAGTTTCAACAGCATGCGCCGTTTCGAAGACCGGTAATTCATGAACCCTCCTGTAAACATGGCCTCCCCGCCATGCCGGGCATAGTAGCTCAAATGAACCTGAGGGCAACCCGTTGGCCTTGCTGCGGGAAACAAGAGGACGTGACGTCCTAAGCGTTCATGCGTTCTTCAACGACCCGCCAGTTGACCAGCCTGTCGAGCACGGCGCGGATATGCTCGGGTTTGCGGTTCTCATAATCGAGGTAATAGGCATGCTCCCATATATCGATGCCGAGATAGGCCGGTCGGCCCACCGCGACCGGGTTATTGCCGTCCTCGTAACCAATGAGTGCGAGTTTATCGGCGTCGTCGCGCGTCAACCAGACCCAGCCTGTCCCGAACACGGTGTCGGAAACATCGACTGCGCGTTTGATAAACCCTTCATAATCGCCAAAGCTCTCGTTCACACGGGTCGCAAGCTCACCCGTCGGTCGGTTCGGCCCACCCGGAACGAACTGATCCCAATAGGCGACGTGGTTCCAGGCCTGCGCGGCATTGTTGAAAATCTTGACATCTGCCGCCTCTTTGGACTTGGCCGCCTCCTTGACGATATCGACAAGCTCCATGTCGGCATAGCGGGTATTGGCTGCCAGCGTATTCAGCTTGTCGTAATAGGCCTTGTGATGTTTTCCGTAATGGAGGCCGACCGTTTTTGCCGAAATAACGGGCGCCAGATCTCCCTCCGCAAACGGAAGGGACGGCTGTTTCAATGGCAGGGCGGCACGCGCCACATGCGGCCTGGGGAAAATCGTTGCGGCAGCGGCCACAGCGCCGCCTGCGAGAATTGTGCGTCTGGTGATGTTCATGTTTTCCTCCTTTGAATGACAGCCACATGGGTTAACCCGCAACTGCGGCGCAGGTTTCCTCAGGTCGAATCAATTCGACCGCGGACACAGGGTCATCATGCAAAGACGGGGATTGGGGCAGTCCGCTACGGGAAGGGACATAAAGGAAAGGCCCTCCCGGTTGAGAGAGGGCCTGATCCGATTACCAGCGATAATAGTCGCGGCGGTCTCGCCATTCGCGGTGTTCCCGCCAGTCTCGCCGCTCACGCCATTCTCTGCGTGCCTGACGCTCGCGCCACTCGCGGCGGCCCTCCCAGCGATCACGCCGGTCCCAGCCGCGCTCATAGCGTGGCGGTCCGTTTGGCCGGCAATATCCACGCGGCGACAGATGAAAACCGCGTCCACAGGCATAGTCGACGGTTTGAACATTCGATGTCGCGGGTGCGGACGGTTGACCGATGGGCATGGCGTTCGCGCCACTACCGAACAAAGCGCTAAGAATTATTCCAGCGCTTAAAATCATCTTGCGCATCTCATTTCCCTCCTTGTGGGATGGGGTGATTTAGCGCCATTGCCCGTGAACTGCAGGTGAATGAAACGAGGTGTTTTCGTGGCAGCGGAGCCGCAATTATGGCCATTTTGGGCGAGTTTTCGCAGCGAATAGCTGAACACCCTGAACACGAAAACAGAGAAATCCGCTGTGGCAACGATTATGGCTGAAGGTGTGGAACGCCCCGAGCAGGCCAGATCATTCAGGAGCAGACATCACGCCCTGCTCACTGCTTTTCATTCCACGTCATCACGTAACGCGTGCCCTTGCCCAGCTCCGGGTGCGTATGCGTCTGTTCAACACGCGCGCCAATATTCTGGGCCATCGCCATGATCAGCTTTGTACCGAGGCCCGTCCCGCGGGGTGTTGCCTCGGGCTTCGAGCCGATACCGTCGTCTTCAACAACGAGAGCAAATTGCTGGTCCTCTTCCGAAAGCCGGACGCGAACCGTGCCGGACTGATCGGGATAGGCATATTTCAGCGCATTGGTCAGAAGCTCGGTGATGATGACGCCGAGCGCCACCGCGTGATCCGCTTTCAGACTGACGTCGCAAAGCGATGTTTCCACCGTGACGGAGGACGAACCGGGAACGGCCTGAAACAGGTCGCTGATGATCGACGTCAGGTAGGAATTGAGCGACACCAGGCCGACATTATCGGTATTGTAGAGGCTGCGATGAACGCCGGCGATCGCGGAAATCCTGCTCTGGGTTTCCAGCAGGGCGACCTCGGCTTCCGGCGATTTGACGGTGTTGATCTGCAGCCTGATCATCGCAGAGACCAGCGAAAGACTGTTGGCGACCCGATGGTTCATCTCCTTGACCATCATTTCCGCGTGTTCCTTCGCCTTTACCAGCAACCGGTCGGATTCCTCCTTGGTCTGGCGCAGGCGATGGTTTTCCAGGGCCTGATTGATCGCGGTGCGCAATAGCGGGAAAAAGTCGTCGCCGACATTCTTTATGACGAAGTCGGCAGCCCCCGCCTTGAGGGCATCGATCGCGATCTGGGCTTCATTGGATCCCGTAACGTAAAGCACGGGAACGCGCCCCGGTAACGACTGGATCGCCGCCAGAAATTCCATTCCCGTCGACATCTGAAAATAGTGATCGAGGACGACCACATCGAATTGCTCGTTTTGAAATAGCTCGAGCCCCGAGGCGACGGAGGCGGCATGCACCACCTCCATTCCATGACGACCAAGGACACGGCTGGAAAGCCGCGCCAGCGCTGGATCATCATCAACATACAAAACGCGCAAATCCATCATGCCTTCAAGGTATCTGAATCACAGAGAAAAACAGGCCGAGGTTCTTGATCGCGTTGGCGAAACCTTCGTAGTCGACCGGCTTCGTTATATAGACATTTGCGCCAAGGTCATAACATTTCTGGATTTCGGTTTCGTCATCCGTCGTCGTCAGCACGACGACCGGCAAACGGCGTGTATGTTCGTTGCTTTTGATCTGCTCGAGAATGCGGATACCCGACATATCGGGAAGATTGAGATCGAGCAGGACGAGAAGATAACGATCCTTGCTGACAAGGCCATCCCGGCTTTCGCCAAGGATGAAATCAAGCGCCTTTGCACCCAGCGTAAAGGGCACGATCTCGTTGTTCACACCCGCACGACGCACGTTTTTTTCGATGAGACGAGCATGACCCTCGTCATCCTCGATCATCACGATCGTTACCTCTTGACCGGTTGCCTTCATTGTTCGCCTTCTTTCGTCACTTTTCTGAGGTCGCTCGGCAGGAGCAGCGTGAATGTGCTTCCTTTGCCAAGCTCGGACTCCACCCTAATGTCACCTCCTAAATTTCTGATTAGCGAACGAACATGAGCAAGGCCAATTCCTTCCCCGGGCTGATCCTGATTGCCGGCGCGGCGGAAGAGCTCGAATATGCGCTCCAGATCCTGCTCGCCAATGCCGCGACCATTGTCGCTGACCGCGATGGAAATGGCGCCACGTCCGGCCGGATAGGCGCGTGCGGTCAATTTGAGCGGGCGTCCCGGCATCTGGTATTTCACCGCATTGTCGAAGAGATTGCCGAGGATCTGGTCGAGAGAGATACGATCCGTATAGACGGTCAATTTTGAGCTATCGACATTGATCTCGCCGCCATTGGCAGTGACCTGGTGACGAACCGTCTCGGAAAGCGACGACAGCAACGTTTCTATATCGACCTTTTCCGGTTGCAGCTTTCGCTGGCCATCACGCGAGATTTTCAGGATCGCATTGATCAGCTGGTCCATTTTACGGGTCGAGGAGCGGATGAAGCCGATTGCCTCGGGAATATCCTCCTCGACGGCCAGCCGCGCTTCGCGGATGACGTCTTCCGGCGGCGTCTTGCCATCGGCGAGAACATAGGCCGAGACCGGCTTCAGCGACGTATCGAATTCGGCGAGGAACCCCATGATATTAACGAGCGGCGCCCGCAGATCATGCGTGACGATATAGGCGAAGCGCTGGATTTCCTGATTGGCGCGGCGAAGGTCGCGCGTTCTTTCTTCCACACGTTCCTCAAGATGGCGATTGAGCTCGTCCACATCCTCCCGGGAGCGGTTCAGGGCGCGGATATAGGTAAAGACCAGCAGGATCGAACCGCCGACGACGATCATGATGGCGAAGGCACCGCCGATCGTCACCAATTGCAGCCTGTTGGCGGCCTCGAGTTGATCGCCGACGATGACGCGCAACCGATCATCCGTGTCCGATTGCAGCTTCGACAGCACCGTTCTGATTTCATTCATGAAACGTTTGCCGTCATTCTCACGGACGATCTCGACCGCCTCGGTGATGCGCCCCGCCTTTTGCAGATCGATGGTTTCGCGGGTTTCGGCCAGCTTGTTGTCAATCGCGACTGCCATATCTGACAGAGGCTGCCGATATTGATCGCGATCCTTCAATAGATCGAGAAGCCTGGAGCGCCGTTCCGGCAGGCGGCCCAAAGCCTCCTCATATGGCCCCAGATACTCGACATTATTGGTCAGCAGATAACCTCTCTGACCGGTTTCGATGTCCTGCATCGAGGTCAGCACATCGAGGATGGCCGCGCGCACGCGGCGCAGTTCGGCTGTTTCCTGAGAGTACCGGTTGTTCACCTGCACCAGCCATAACGACATGGCGACCATTCCGGTCAGGATGGCGACACCAACAGCGAGCATGAGAAGGCTTCGCTGAGCGAACGGCGAAAAATTGGTCACAGTAATAATATTCCCGGTAGGCAGCTTATTTGTCGGGCAAATTAGAATATGACAGACGCGGAAGCGAACATTTTATTTCCCGCCGGCGCCGGAACCACTTTTCACAACAGGCGTTAAGCACGGTTCGGAAGTAGAAAAGTCGCCTCACGCCACCTGAACAAAATGGCCCGGGGAAACCGTCCTGTAGCTTCGCTGCGGCACCTCATAACCCATCGGCCGGATCGGGCTTTTCAGTTCGTCATTGGATATGCCGCGTCTTATCCCGCGCCGCGCCGGATCGGGCACCGGCACCGCCGCCATGAGCTTCTTCGTATAGGCATGTTGCGGATTGTCGAAGACGGCCGCACGCGGACCGATTTCGACGATCTCGCCGAGATACATCACCGCGACGCGGTGGCTCACGCGCTCGACCACCGCCATGTCATGGGAAATGAACAGAAAGGCGAGGTTGAGGCTCTGTTGCAAGTCTAGCAACAGGTTGCAGACCTGCGCCTTGATCGAGACATCGAGCGCCGACACGCTTTCATCGGCGACGATGACCTTCGGATCAAGCGCGAGCGCACGGGCGATTGCGATGCGCTGGCGCTGGCCGCCTGAGAATTCATGCGGGTAGCGGCTCGCCATATCGGCGGTGAGACCAACCTTCTCCAGAAGATCGGCCGTCTTTTCCTTTGCCTGTTTCGTAGTGCCCAATTTGTGCTTGATGAAGGGTTCGGAAATCGCGGTCCCCACCGTCATGCGCGGATTGAGCGACGAGAAAGGGTCCTGAAAGATCATCTGGACCGACTTACGCATATTGCGCAGCCCCACCGTATCGAGCCGCATCACATCATAACCGTCGAGCGACACGTCGCCGGACGACGGTTCCACAAGACGCATGATAGAGCGCCCGGTGGTGGATTTCCCGCAGCCCGATTCACCGACGAGCGACAAAGTTTCTCCCTGGAAAAGATCGAAAGAAACGTTTTCGACCGCATGAACCGCGCCCGTCTGGCGCGCCAGCAGCCCGGAACGGATGGGAAAACGCGTCACGAGGTTCTTGACCGCCAGAACCGGCGTCTGTCCGCTCGCAACCGTTTCCGCCACCTGCACCGGTTCTGTCGACAGGCCGGTCTTGATGTCGAGAACCGGAAAGCGCGTCGGCCATTGCCGGTCCTTCATCGAGCCGAGCCTCGGCACCGCCGAAAGCAAAGCACGCGTATAGGGGTGCTTGCCGCGCTCAAATATATCCTCCGTCGGCCCGGTCTCGACCTCGTCGCCCCGGTACATGACGATGGTGCGGTCGGCGATCTCTGCCACCACGCCCATATCATGGGTGATGAACAGGACCGACATGCCCTCCTCTTCCTGCAACAGCTTGATCAGGTCGAGAATCTGGCCCTGAATGGTCACGTCGAGCGCGGTTGTCGGTTCGTCGGCGATCAGCAGTTTCGGCCGGGAGGCGAGCGCCATGGCGATCATCACGCGCTGGCGCATGCCACCGGAAAACTGGTGCGGATATTCGTCGAAACGGCTGCCGGCATTGGGAATACGGACCTTTTCCAACAGTCGGATCGTCTCTGCCCTTGCCTGCTGCTTCGAAAGGCCCTTGTGCCTGATGAGGACTTCGGAGATCTGGCGACCGATCGTGAAGATCGGATTGAGCGACGTCATCGGCTCCTGAAAGATCATCGAGATGTCGTTGCCACGCACGCCCCGCATCTCCCTTTCGGAGAGTGCAAGAAGATTGCGCCCGTTCAGCAGGACCTCACCTTCGATACGGCTGGAAGCCGGGGCAAGGAGGCGCATCAGCGACAGGGATGTGACGGATTTTCCGGAACCGGACTCGCCGACAATGGCGACGGTTTCACCCGGCGCGACATCGAAGGAGACATTGCGCACAACGCTTTTCCATGCGCCATCGACAAGAAAGGACGTGGTCAGGTTACGAACGGACAGGACAGGTGCTGGTGTCATGATGTCATCTCCCCACGGCATAGGCCTGCATCAACCGCGGTGTCGCGGCGGCGCGCAGCAGACCGTCGGCATCGCGGCGCGCAGCGGTAAGCCGCCCGACCGACCAGGCATCGGCAACCGTGACGCGGTGGCCACGGCGGCGAAGCGCCTCAAGCGTTGCATCCCCCACCGTAGCTTCCACCATGATCTCGCCCGGCGAGCTGGTACGCGGATAAAACGAACCCGGAAAATGCGAGGTGTGGAACAAAGGCATGTCGATGGCCGCCTGCAGGTTCTTGCCGTGATGCGCATAACGCAGGAAGAAGGGCAGCTGCCATTGGTCCTGCTGGTCGCCACCCGGCGTGCCGAAGACCATGGATGGACGCCCCTGATGCAGCGCAAGCGATGGCGTCAGCGTGGTGCGCGGGCGTTTGCCCGGCGCGAGCGAGGTCGGCAGGCCCTCCTTCAGCCAGAACATCTGGGCGCGGGAATTGAGCGCGAAGCCGAGGCCCGGAACGATGGGCGAGGATTGCAGCCAGCCGCCCGACGGTGTGGTGGAAACCATGTTGCCCCAGCGGTCGATGACATCGATATGCACCGTATCACCGCGCTTTTCCGTCAGATGCGACATGGTCGGCTCGTAGACGGCCCCGGTGCCGCTCATCTCGGCCAGCATCGCCATGGTGGCATCCACCTGTTTTTCATAGCCCGGCACCGTGCCGGGGCGCAATTCGAGCGATGCCTCGCTGCCGATCAGTTTGCGACGCCCGGCATTATAGCCCTCGGAAAGAAGATATTCCGTCGGAATCTGGCCGAATTCCGGATCGCCGTAATAGACCTCCCGGTCGGCGAAGGCGAGCTTCATGGCTTCGACGACGGTATGGATGAAATCGGGACCGGACGGGTCCATCGCCGCAATGTCGAAACCCTTCAGCAGGGCGAGCGATTGCAGCAGAACCGGCCCCTGCCCCCAGGCGGGCGTCTTGGCAATCGTCCAGTCGTGATAGTCGAACGTCTGCGGCGCTTCCACGGTCGCGCGCCATTCCGCCATGTCCTGCGCCGTCAGCACGCCCTTGTGTTTCGCGCCACTGGCATCCATCACCTCCGCGGTCCTGACGTAACTGTCGATGGCTTCCGCAACGAAACCCCGGTAAAAGGCATCACGTGCCGCCTCGATCTGGTTTTCGCGGCCGGAGCGCGCTTCCGCCTCGGAGACGATCCGCTGATAGGTTGCGGCGAGAACCGGGTTCCTGAAATTGGCGTGCGGCTCGGGTGCGGCACCGCCCGGCAGCCAGGTCTCATGGGATGTCGGCCATTCCTTCTCGAAGAACTCCGCCAGTCCCTTGATGGTGGCGGAGACGCGCGGCAGGGTCGGATGCCCATGGTCGGCATAATAGATGGCGGGTTCCAGCACCTCGCGCACGCTCATCGTGCCATAGTCGCGCAGCATCAGCATCCAGCCGTCGAAGGCGCCGGGAATGACGGTGGCCAGCAGCCCGTCGCCGGGGATCAGCTTCAGCCCTTCCGAGGTGTAGTGGTCAATCGTCGCCCCGCTCGGGGCCGGGCCCTGTGCACAGATGACCTCGACCTTGTCCGTCTTCTTCGAATAGAACACGGCGGGCATGTCGCCGCCCGGGCCGCAGAGATGCGGTTCCACGATCTGCAGAACGAAACCGGTGGCGACGGCGGCGTCGAAGGCGTTCCCTCCCTTTTCGAGGATCGCCATGCCCACGGCCGATGCGATCCAGTGCGTCGAGGTAACGACGCCGAATGTGCCGAGGATCTCGGGGCGTGTGGTGAATTCGGTCATTCAGTCAATTCCTTATAAAAATCATGCTTCGCGCGGATCGAGCGCATCACGCAGGCCATCGCCCAGAAGATTGAAACCGATGACGACGAGGAAGATGGCGATGCCGGGCCACATCGTCATCCATGGCGCCTGGCTCAGGAAATTCTTTGCCGTGTTCAGCATCGAACCCCATGAGGGTGCGGGCGCCTGCTGGCCAAGTCCTAGGAAGGAAAGGCTCGCCTCCGCAATGATGGCGGTCGCGACCGTCAGCGTCGCCTGCACGATGATGGGGGCAAAGACATTCGGCAGGATGTAACGCGTCATGATGTCGACGTGGTTGAGGCCGATCGACCTTGCGCCCTCGACATAATCCTCCATCTTGACCGCCAGCACCTGCCCACGGGTCAACCGCACGAAAATCGGCATGGCGGAAAGGCCAATCGCGATCATGGCATTGGTGAGGCTCGGCCCGAGGAAGGCTGCGAGCGCAATCGCCATGATGAGGAAGGGCATGGCCAGCAGCGCTTCGGTGATGCGCGATATGACCATATCCACCCAGCCGCCGAAATAACCGGCAATCAGGCCGAAAGGCACGCCGATGACCACCGCGATCATCACCGAGACGACGCCGGCCATCAGCGAGGCGCGTGCGCCATAGATCATGCGGGAAAGGATGTCTCGGCCGAGATCGTCGGTGCCGAGCCAATGGGCCGCTGAAGGCGCCTTGCGGATGGCGGACCAGCTGGTCGCAACCGGATCGGCAATCGGCAGGATCGGTGCGGCTATGGCAAGGACGGCGAAAAACAGCACGATAATCATGCCGGCCAGCGCCGATTTGTTGCGCTTCATCTTCTTCCAGGCGCGGCTTTCCTGCCGCGTTACCGGTACGGAGAGGTTTTGATCGAGAACGGTCATGATATCAGGGCCTCAGATCGTCGCCCTGAGGCGGGGGTTGAGCAGGACATAGGCGATGTCGGCCAGAAGGTTCATGAGAATGAAGCCGACGGCGGTGCAGAGCACGATGCCCTGTACGACGGCATAGTCGCGGGTGAACACCGCATCGACCGTCATCTTGCCGAAGCCGGGAATGGTGAATATCTGCTCCGTCAGAACCGCCCCGGCAAGCAATTCGCCGAAGAGCAGCGCCAGCAGCGTGATGACGGGCAGAAGCGCGTTGCGGAAACTGTGCGACAGGATGATCTCGCGCGGCGAGAGCCCCTTGGCGCGGGCGGTGCGGATGTAATCGGAACTCAAGACCGCGACCATCGCCGAGCGCGTATGCCGCATCAGCGTCGCCGCAAGCGCATTGCCCAGCACGAAGGCGGGCATGATCATGGTTTCGATGGAGCGGACGGGATCGACGAAGATCGATTCATAACCGGATGCCGGCAGCCAGCCGAGTTTGACCGACACCAGCAGGATCAGCATGATGCCGAGCCAGAAGTTCGGGATCGACAGGCCGGAAAGCGCCACGATATTTGCCGTGTAATCGATCCACGTGTTCTTCTTGACGGCAGCCAGAATGCCGATGGGAATGCCGATGACCATGGCAAAGAACATCGCCATGACAGCCAGCTGAATGGTGACCGGCAGCTTCTGGCCGATCAGTTCCAGCACCGGCTGGTTGGTGCGCAGGGAAATGCCGAAATCGCCGGTCACCACGCCGCCCAGCCAGTTGAGATATTGCAGCGGAACCGGATCGTTCAGGCGATATTTCTCGCGCAGGAATTCGATTGTCGCGGGATCGCGTTCCTCACCCGCCATGGCAAGAACCGGATCGCCCGGCAGGAGCTTCTGCAACGAGAAAACGAAGATGGAGATGATCAGAAGGGTCGGGATCGCGACCAGCAGTCGCTTGCCGATATAAACAGGCATGGCATTGCCCCCGTTTGGGTCCGGTCTGGGGGCCGCACGGCAAGCCGTGCGACCTGTTCGAAGCTGTCAGTCCTTGCTGACGCCGAGAAGGCGGATCATGCCATCCGGCGATGGCGCCCAGCCCTTCACCTTCTTGGAGATGGCATAGGCGTAGGGCTGATGGCCGAGATAGATGATCGGCATGTCGTCGTTCAGGATGACGCCTGCGGCATCGTATTTTTCCTTGCGGACCGCATCTTCGGTCGAGGCGCGGGCCTCGTTCAACAGCTTGTCGACCTCGGGATTGCAATATTTCACATCATTGATGCCGCCCTTGCAGGTGACGAACTGGTGCAGGTTGCCATCGGGATCGATACGTCCCGACCAGTCGGAACGGCTGAGCTGGTAATTGCCGGCCGTCTGTTCGGACAGAAGCGTCGCAAATTCGGTCGCCTTCAGGGTCACGTTGAAGCCGGCTTCCGCGACCATGGACTGGATCACCTGCATCATCTGTGTCTGCGTGGTGTTGTTGGCGTGCTGAAGTTCGACATCGAGCTTCTCGTAACCCGCCTCCTTCATCAGCTGCCTGGCCTTGTCGATATCGCGGGGTGGCACCGGCAGATTCTGGTTGAACCAGGGGCTTGTCGGAGGATAGGCCTGATTACCGGCCTTGGAGGTGCCCTCGAAAACGATCTGGCCGATCGCCTCGCGGTCGATCGCATAGGAGAATGCCTGACGCAGGCGCTTGTCCTTGCCGAGCGGGTTGTCCGCCCGCGCACCATTGTTGACGTTGACATACATGGCCATATAGCCCGGCCCGATCACATCCGCATAGGTAAGATTGGCGTCGTTCCTGACGGATTCCGCATCGGAAGCCGAAATGCGCTCGGCTATGTCAAGGTCGCCTGCGCGAAGGTTAGCAAGCTTAACTGTCGTATCGGGTATCGGCAGATAGACGATCTTGTCGACAAGGATCTTGTCCTTGTCCCAATAGTCGGCGAATTTTTCCAGCACGATACGATCCTGCTGAATGCGCTCGACGAATTTGAACGGACCGGCGCAGACCGGTTTCGAGCCGAAATTCGCGCCCAGTTCCTTGGCTGCCTTCGGCGCAACAATCATGCCGGCGCGGTCGGAAAGCTGGGCGAGCAGCGTAACGTCAGGCGTCTTCAGCGTGAACTTGACCTCCAGCGGGCCGGTCGCCTCAACCTTCTCGACCGAGGAAAGCTCGCTCTTGCGGCGGGATTCCGGCAGGGTCATGTTCCGCTCGATGGTGGCGACGACAGCGGCCGCATCCAGCGTCTCGCCGTCGTGGAACTTCACGCCATCGCGGATTTTCATCGTCAGCACCTTGCCGCCCTCGGACCAGGCCCATTCGGTGGCGAGCTGGGGAACGATCTTCATGTCCTGGGAGATGTCGACCAGCTTGTCGCACATGGCGGTATAAACGATGCGGCCGACGAAGGTGCGCGATTGCGCGGGATCAAGCACATCCGCGTCATCGTTGAGACCGATGCGCAATTCGGAAGCCATAACGGGCGCGGTCAGGAACGCGCTGGCCATCAGGGCCGCGGTCAAAATATATGTTTTCTTCATTTTCCATCCTCTGGTCTGGTTTTCTTTGTTTTTGTATTTGTCTTGTTATTTGGCCGGCCCCAAGAGGCCGAAGGCTCCTGACCCACGGCCTATGAGGCCGGGGCAAGCGGGTTGCCGGCTTCGTCGTGGCTGTGGGCCGCCCCGCCTTCTTCAGCTTTATCCTCCTGAAATCCGAGCGACGTGGCGCGGATCAGCCTTTCCTGATGCATGAGAAGGTGCTGGCGCATCGCTTCTCCGGCTCTGGCCGGATCACGGTCGGCTATGGCATCCACGATGGCCATGTGCTGTTCGAAAGAGGCCCTGCCATTCGTGCCGGTGCGGCGGGCAAGCTCGCGTATCGACTGCCAGGCATCGTCCTGGCGAATGCGGTTGACGACGTCAAAAATCGACAGGAAGAGCTTGTTGCCGGCGCTCTGGGCAATTTGCCGGTGGAGCGAGCCGTCCCATAATTCCTTGGCGTCGGCATCCGTGCTCTGGCCGGTCTTCTGGACAAGGGCGCGCATGCGTTCCACCTCGGCAGGCTTGGCCCGCATGGCGGCAAGCTGCGCCAGCTGCGGCTCGATGCGCAGACGCACCTCCATGATTTCCATGATATCCGTGCCGGCGACCAATTCAGTGACCTGAGCGGACCAATCATCCGGCTTTTCACCCACAAAGGTTCCGGCCCCCTGCCGCCGCCAGATCAGGCCTTCGGCCTCAAGAACCTCAAGAGCACGGCGAACAGCCCGTCGCCCGACATTAAAAGTCTCCGCAAAGGCCCGTTCCGTCGGCAAACGCCCGTCTTTTGCAAGATCCTGCGTCTGAATATACGACCGCAGCTTCGCAAGAGCGTAGTTGGAATTGTCGTTAGGGCCTGCCGCCACGTCGCACCATTTTTTGAACCAATCTTACATTGGTTCATTTGTTGAGAAATTTTCGCGGACGTCAAGCGCATTTTTGAGCGGTAAAAATGGCCGCTCAAAATATGGGCACACAGCGTTTTTTGAGTGCAGGAAAAGCATGGCTCTGCCGCATTGCTGACCCGTACACATTTCCCCTCCACTACCGCCCAACGCAACACTTGCCGAAACCGCGCGTTATAACGGGCGCAAACCAACAGAATGCCGGGGGCGACATGGACGACAGCGTAAACATTCCCAAGATCAACCGGCTGGTACTGCAAAACCTCATAGCCGGGCTGAGCGACGGGCTTATCCTGCTTGAGAATGACGGGACGATTGCCTGGGCGAACAGGGCGGCGCTTGAGATGCACCGCATTGAGGCCCTGTCGGACCTGGGCGAGAACGCTGTCGATTACAGGCGCAGATTCACGCTCCGCTATCGCAACAATCATCTGCTCGGTGAAGGACAATATCCGCTGGAGCGGCTCTTGGCCGGCGAGACTTTCGACGAGGTGACGGTGGAAGTATTGCCAAGCGGTGATGAGGCGGAAAGCCGGGTGCACACGGTTCGCGGACTTATTCTGGAAGATGCCGGCGCCAAGCCGGATGTTCTGGTTCTGATCATTCGCGACGAGACGCCGCGCTTCGAAGCGGAGGCACGATTTGAGAGCGCTTTTAATGCCAATCCCGCCCCCGGCCTGATCTGCCGTCTGGAGGATGAGCGATTCATCCGCGTCAATCAGGGCTTCCTTGAAATGACGGGCTTTACGCGCGAGGAAATCATCGGCATCAGCGTCGAGGAACTCGGGCTTTTTTCCGCTTGCGATACCGGTGAAGACGCACTGAAGAGACTGCATGAAGGCAGGGTCATCCGCCAGCGGGAAGCGCTCATTCCAATGCGTGGAGGCGACCGGCTGGTCATCGTTGCGGGCGAGACGATCGCAGTTGCCGAAGAGCCCTGCATGCTCTTCACTTTCGCCGATCTTGATGGACGCCGCAAAGCCCAGAACGCGCTGCGCCAAAGCGAGGAGCGGTTCTTCAAATCATTTCGCCTCTCACCTACACCGGCCGCCGTCTCGAGGCTGGAGGATTTCGTGCTGACCGAAGTCAATGACGCCTTCCTGCAATTATGCGGGCGCACGGAAGCAGAGGTGGTGGGCAAGACGGCAAGCGAATTGCGGCTCTGGGAGGACGTTTCGGCCCGCCGGGATCTGGAAAAGCGGCTGCGGGACAATATCCCGATTCGCAACGAAAACATGCGCATGAAGCTGAGCGATGGTGATGCCGCCGAATGTGTCGTTTCCGCCGAGCGCGCCGAAATCAACGACCAGCAATGCGTCATCTGGGCGATACAGGATGTGACCGAGAGGAGACGGTCGGAGAACGAACTGATCGAAGCGATCGAAAGCGTGATGACCGATACCTCCTGGTTCAGCCGCACTGTTGTCGAGAGGCTGGCGGGACTGCGGCAGAACGCAAGCAGGGCAACGCCGTCCGCCTCGCTGAAGGACCTGACGGATCGCGAGGAAGAAATCCTGTCGCTGATCTGTGACGGTTGCAGCGACAAGGAGATGAGCGAAAGGCTTCACCTTTCCAAACACACGATCCGAAACCATATTGCATCGCTTTACGGCAAGATCGGCGTGAACCGCCGCACCGCCGCCGTCATCTGGGCGCGTGAGCGCGGCTTTGCCGGGCGCAAGGGAAAATAAGCCTGATCGAGTGAAAATAGGTCATTTTGTACCAGTTCAACTAGTAGCTAATGCCCTGCTAAAGGCGCCTGCGCCGGACTACCTTTCCATCATGCCGTTATCAACAGCGGCAACATCTAACGATGGAAGGAGTTCGTTATGGATAAGAACCGGATCGACGGAATTGCCCGCCAGGCAAAGGGCACCATCAAGGAAGCCACCGGCAAGATAACCGGCAACGAGAAACTTCAGGCGGAAGGAAAGGCTGAAAAGATTGCCGGCCAGGCACAGGAGAAACTTGGCAAGGCAAAAGACGCCGTCGCCAAAACATTCAAGTGATCCCAAATGTTCAAGGCAGGAGGTTTCACGATGATGCTCTCAGGCGATGCACACACGGCGACGGGTTTCAATCCGCAGGAAGTCAGCCTGTGCGCCGCGCTGCAGGCTCTGATTACTTATGCAGATGGGCAGGAAAACAGCTGCATATCCGTCACATCTTCGGATGGGCGCATCATCCTTACCGGTGAGGTTGAAACTCTTTCCGCCTTCGAACGAGCGGTCATCATCGCAGAATGTTTCGCGTCGCGGCCGATCATCGCCGATCTGGCGATCCGTCAGCAAACGCAAACTTACCTGAGTGCGTCTTCCCCACGCATTCATCTCGTGACCAACAACAGGAGTGATACACCATGAAGAAATTCGTTCTTGCAACCGCAATTGCAACGCTTGCGCTCGCGCCAATCGCTTCCGCCGAAACAAAACATAACTCCAAACCCGCGAAAGAGACCGCACAGAAGGAACGCGTGGGCACCCTTTCCTGCGAAATCGCCGGCGGCGTTGGCCTTGTTGTCGGCTCCAGCAAGAGCGTGGACTGCCAGTTCCGTCAGCGCTCCGGCAAGACCGAGCGTTATACCGGCAATATCGGCAAGCTCGGCCTCGATATCGGCGTGACGGGTAAGACCTACATGAGCTGGATCGTGCTCAACACCGCCGCCAGCCGTATCGGTGACGGTGCGCTGAGCGGTGACTATGTCGGCGCTTCCGCCGGAGCTTCCGTTGGCGTGGGTGTCGGTGCCAACGCGCTCATCGGCGGTAACGCCAAGAACTTCGCACTTCAGCCCATCAGCGCCGAAGTCGGTACGGGCGTGAACGTTGCAGCCGGCGTCTCCCGCCTGCAACTGAAGCAGGTTCGCTAACCTCTCTCCCCGATGCGCGGTTTCGGGCCCTCCCGAAACCGCGACTCAGTCAGGCCACAAGTTTGGTTTCCTTGATGCGCGGATAATCATAGGCATTGACCTTTGAGGTGCTGTATCCAGCGCCCACCAATGCCTCCGCCAGCTTGACGGCGGCCGTGACACCATCGATCACCGGAACGCCCGTTGCCTCGCGCAGCCTGTCGCACAGCGCCGACATGCCGGCGCATCCAAGGATGATGGCCTCGGCCGCATCCTCTTTTTTGGCCGCTTCGATTTCGCGGATCAGCATCGTTTCTGCGGCAAGCGGGTCCTCCTCAAGGCCGAGCACCGGCAGATTGATGGCGCGGACCCGACGGCAGTGACGCTGCGCGCCATAATTGTCGACGAGGTCTTCGATAATCGGAATGGAGCGCGGCAGCGTCGTGATGATGGAAAAACGGCGGCTGATGGTCATGGCCACCTGAATGCCGGCCTGGCAGATGCCGATGACGGGGCCGCGCGCCACTTCGCGGGCAGCATGCAGGCCGGGATCGTCAAAGCAGGCAATGACATAGGCATCGACGCCCAGACGTTCACCCTTGCGGATTTCCTCCAGCATGCCGGGAACGGCCAGCGCCTCATCGGCCCCGCCTTCAATGCTGACGGGCGTATCGAGGGGATTTGTCGCTGAGATCGTCGTGTGCGCCTGTTTCACACGCATGGCGCTGTCCAGCGCCTGCGCCGTCATGGAGGCGGTTGAGTTCGGGTTGATCAGACGAATATGCATTCGGGCTCGCCTTTCAGGACGCTCATTTGCCATCTGGCTTGATGAAGTCGGTCATCGGTGGCGCCTTCAGGACAAACTGGCGATCCGAGGTGATGTAATTGTCGGCATGGAGGCGCGCGATCGGCTGGTATCGGTCCGGATCGACATAATGCCCCTCCGTGTCGAGGCAGTCCCTGTGGACGTGCATATGCACGACCTCCCCCAGAACCAGCGCACGGCGCGGGTAATCGATCACACGTTCGACGCGGCATTCGAAGGCGCAGGGCGATTCCGCCGCAAAGCTCGCATCGATCTTGCTGCAGGGCGCAGGCGTCAGCTTCGCCATGGAAAGCTCGTCGACCTCGCTGTCAAAACCGAGACCGCAGACGAGCATATGTTCGGAGATAGTCATATCGACCATGTTGACGACAAACTCGCCGGTGCGGCGAATATTGGCCATCGTATCCTTCTCCTCGCCATTCAGACGCGGCTGGATACCCAGAACGACGATGGGCGGATCATGGGAGAAAACGTTGAAAAAGCTCATCGGGGCCGCGTTGTTGTGGCCCGCTGCCGAACGCGTCGTGACAAGCGCTATCGGCCGGGGACCGATAAAATTCGTCAGCAGCCGATAACGGCTCTGCGGCTCAAGCGTGGTGAAGTCGAATTCCATGACAGTGGCCCTATTTATAGTATACAATATTGTTTCATATTGTTGACAATTATGCAACCAAAACCCTGTTGAAACAGTTGACTTTTTCGGCGGCATCACGCTTCTCTAACCCTAATGGAGAGCGAAACAAATGACCGAGCAGAACGGCCAGTCCACGCAGCAAATTGTCGAGAAAGTCTGGCTGTCCATCGCCGAGCGACGGCTGCGCCCCGGCGTGCAGCTGAAAGAGGAGCAGCTGGCGACGATTTTCAACGTCAGCCGCGCGCGTATCCGTCAGGCGCTCTCGGTGCTGGAGCGTGACGGTCTCGTCACCATCGTCCCCAATCGCGGCGCCTTCGTTTCGAAACCATCGGTCGAAGAGGCGCGAGACGTGTTCTTCGTGCGCCGCACCGTGGAGCAATGTGTCGTCGAGCGCCTGTGCAGATCGGCGACCAAGGCCGATCTGAAGCGGCTTCGCGACCATGTGGCCAAGGAGCGTGTCGCCAATGCTCACAACATCACCACGGATATCATCAAGCTTTCCGGCGGGTTCCACCTGCTGCTTTCGGAAACGCTGGGTTCCGATTTCCTGTTCACCACCATGCGCGACCTCATTTCGCGTTCCTCCCTCATCACCGCCGTTTACCGCAATACCGACCGCTTCAATTGCGGCCCGGACGAGCATGCGGAAATCGTCGACGCGATTGCCAACAACGATCCGGCAAAAGCCATACATCTGATGACCCATCACCTGGAACATGTGGAAGCGGAACTCGATCTTAGCGAAATCCGCGACCTTTCCCACGATCTGCGCGCCGCACTCGCCTGACCTTCCGGTCAGACGAGTTCCTGTGCCGCTACCACCCGTTCTTCCTGCTCTTCCACCAGATGGCATGCGACACGTGTGCCGCCGGCAAGCGTGCGCACCTGCGGCACCTCCGCCGAACAGCGGGCCGTTGCGAGCGGACAACGCGGATGAAACGTGCAGCCGGATGGCGGCTTGAGCGGGCTTGGGACTTCACCGGCAACCAGTTCCCGGTCGCGGCGCGGCGCGTCGATATTGGGAATGGTCTGCAGCAGAAGCTGGGTATAGGGGTGGCGCGGGCGGGCGAACAGCTCCTCGGTGTCGCCCTCCTCCACGATGCGACCAAGATACATGACCGCGATACGGTCCGACATGTGGCGAACGACGCTCATATCGTGACTGATAAACAGATAGGTCAGCCCTAGCTCGTCCTGAAGGCGACGCATCAGGTTCAGCACCTGCGCCTGCACCGAAACGTCGAGCGCGGATGTCGGCTCGTCGCAGACCAGAAACTCCGGCTCGCTTGCCAAGGCACGGGCAATCGAGATGCGCTGGCGCTGGCCGCCTGAAAATTCATGCGGAAACTTTTCGCCGTCCGAAGCGGAAAGGCCGACGGTGCGCAGCAGCTCTTCCACCCGCTCCATGGTCTCTGCACGGGTCGCGCGCAGTTTCAGTTCGCGGATAGGCTCGGCGATGATGTTTTTCACCCGCCAGCGCGGATTGAGCGAGGCATAGGGGTCCTGAAAGATCATCTGCGCCGAAAGCGGCGTATCCTTGCGGCCCTTGGCGAAGCGGAAATCACCGGCGCTTGGGCGGAACAGGCCCGTCACCAGCCGGGCAACCGTCGATTTGCCGCAGCCGCTTTCCCCGACGATGCTGAGACAGCCGCCAGCCGGCACCGTAAAATCGATGTCGTTCACGGCCTGCACGAATTGCCGGGGCTTCCGCTCGATGACCCGGTTGAGCCATGGCGCGGAGACATCGAAGGTCTTGGTGAGACCTTTAACCGTCAATGCCGGCGTTTTAACCACGGACGTTTTCATGCTGTACCTCCTGCATTCATCCAGCAGGCGCTGGCGCCATCGCCCGCCGCTTCCAGTTCCGGCCGCTCGCGAAGACAGCGCGGCCCTGAAAATCCGCAGCGCGGATTGAAGGCGCAGCCGGGCGGGATGGCGTCAAGACGCGGCATCGCCCCGTCGATCTGGTTGAGCCGTTCCACCCGCACGCCAAGCGAGGGAATGGAGGCCATCAGGCCCTGCGTATAGGGGTGCTTCGGCGCATGCAGAACCTGCTCGACCGGACCAACCTCGATCAATCTGCCGGCATAAAGCACGGCAACGCGGTCGGCAGCCTCGGCGATGACGCCCATATCATGCGTGACGAGCATAACGGCGGTCTGCTTCTCCTTGCAGAGCCTGCGCAGCAGCGAGATGATCTGCGCCTGGATCGACACGTCAAGCGCCGTCGTCGGTTCGTCGGCGATGATCAGCTTCGGCGACGCTGCAAGTGCGAGCGCTATGACGACGCGCTGGCGCATGCCGCCGGAGAATTGATGCGGATAGTGATCGATGCGGTCTGCCGGAGACGGAATGCCGACATCCCGCAAAAGCTGCACGGCACGCGCCTGCGCATCTTTTTTCGAGAGCGGCAGATGCTGCCGGATCGTCTCGACCAGCTGCGCACCGACCGTGAACAGCGGGTTGAGCGAGGTCAGCGGATCCTGAAAGATCGCGCCGATTTCCCGGCCGCGGATGCTTTCCATCGCCCTGTCGTCGAGTTTGTCGATGCGGCGCGAGCCGAGCCATATCTCGCCATCCGCGATGCGGCCCGGTTTTTCCAGCAGGCCCTGTATCGCAAGGCCGGTCATGGATTTTCCGGCACCGGATTCCCCCACCACACCGAGAATTTCACCGGGGCGGATGGAAAGGCTGATGTCCGAAAGCGCCGTCACCGTTCCCCGGCGGCCGGGAAACTCGACTTTCAGATTGCGGACATCGATAACCGACTGGTTCATGTCATCCATTGGCGTTCACCTCCACCGGGTAGCTCGGGGGGAAGATTTCCGAAACGGGCGGATTGGCCCAGCTTCGCTCGGGATATTTTGCAATCAGCCCATCGAACTGCGCCTGCGCCTGAATGCGGGCACGCGCCATGTCGATATTCGCGACCTGTCTCTCCCGCATGGAGAGACGGCCATCGACGAAGACCGCGCGCGTGATCTTGCCCGAACCGCCGGTAACAATTGTCGTGATCGGATCGACGCTCGGCGCCATGACCGCGTCATCGAGATCGAAGACCGCGATATCGGCGCGGGCACCCTTGGAAAGATGCCCGAGATCGGCGCGACCCAGCGCCCGCGCGCCGCCAAGCGTTGCGGCATCGAACAGATCGGCCGAGCGGACCCTGTCGGGAGCGCCATCATTGATGCGGCAGGTGATGAGGCCGACAAGCAGGTTCATCAGCATGTCGGCGGGCGCCGTATCGGTGCCCATCGCAATGTTTATTCCAAGCTGCCGGCACGCGGAGAAGGACGACAGCGTGCTGCCGCTTCTGGCCGACACCAGCGGACAGTGGACAATCGACACGCCGTTTTCCGCGTAAAGCGCCAGATCTTCCTGCGTCGCATTGGTGGCGTGCGGCGCGATAAGGCGGTCGCTCAAGAGGCCGGCCCTGGCGAGCCATACCGGCGCGGTCGAGCCGTGCAGCTTGCGGACCGTGTCCACCTCCATGGTGCCCTGCGCCATGTGCAGGCGGAACTTGCAGCCAAGATCACGGGCGGCGGCATCGGTTCTCTGCATCAGCGCGAGCGTGGATGTTTCGACACGATCAGGTGCCAGCAGGCCGCGTACGAGGTCGCCGTGCCTCCCGGTCTGTCGCTCGATGAACGATACCGCATCCCTCAGCCCCTGAAGACCGCGTTCCTCATCAAACACCGGCACCATGCGTCCCGGCTCTTCCAGCACCATGCCGCCGGAGCGGAAGGCGGGGCTGAGATAGACCCGCAGGCCAAGTTCGCCGGCGGCATCGGCTGCGGCTTCGAATTCGGCGACCGTTTCTCCCCATTCACGATAAAACAGCGAGGCGATGGGTGCCGCCGTGGTGATGCCGTTGAGGAGAAGCTGGCCGAAGGCGAAACGCTTCTGGAAGGCAAGCTCTTCCCGGGAATACATTTCGTAGGGACCGGCCTCGACATAGGAGCGCGGCCAGACACGGCCCTTCGCCCAACCGGGGTGATTGTCGATGCCCAGAATGGTCGTATCGAGATCGGAAAGGGCATCGAGGTCGATCAGGCCGGGGCTGATCAGGGCATTGCCGAAATCGACGCGGCGAGCAACCTCACCGGGAAAGTCATGCCCGACGAAAAGGATTTCGCCGTTCTCGAACACGACCTCGCCGTTTTTCAGCAGCCGGTGAGACCCGTCCTTATGGCCAACCACCCAGCTGGCGTTAAGCAGCGTGCGGCCGGAAGGGCGTTCACCGAGCGCGAGGGACTGAAGCGAAGCGTTCATCAAGGTGCCTCCACCACGGCCTTGCCGCCTCTGGCGGTGACACGCCCGCCCTTCACGACCAGCGGCCTTGGCGCGATATCGACAACGGCATGGGCCAATGTCTCGCCGGTCAGCAGCGTGAAATCGGCGGCGCAGCCAACCTCAAGACCGTAATCCTTGAGGCCCATGACATCGGCGCCGCCCTGCGAGACGACATGCAGGACGTGGGCAAGCTCGATATCCGAGCGCAGACCGTTCTTCATGCCGATGATCTTGGCACGGTCGAGCATATCCGGCTGACCCCACGGACCCCAGGTATCGCGAATGCCGTCACAGCCGCCGCCGACACGCACACCGGCTTCCTTCAGGCGCATGATAGACGGCACATTTGCCGAGGGCGCGCCCGTCGTCAGGATCGCCACATCGAGCCGGGCGATCTCATCGATCAGCTTGCCGACCCGGAGATAGTCATTCATGCCGAGCGCAAAGGCGTGGCTGATGGCGACCTTGCCTTCCATGCCGTTGGCGCGGATGCGCTCGAAAATCAGCTCCATGGTGAAGGCGCCGAGATCGGCAGCCTCATGCAGATGAATGTCGATCGGCACGCCGTGCCTGACCGCGAGTTCAAACAGGATATCGAGCTGGCCCTTCGGATCGCGATCGATGCCGCAGGGATCGATGCCGCCGAGGACTTCACAGCCCTGTTTCAGCGCCTCATCCAGCAGTTCCACCGTGCCGGGCATGACCATGACGCCGGACTGCGGGAAGGCAACGACCTCGATGTCGATGATGCCTTTCAGCTTCTCGCGCGTTTCCCATATGCCTTCGACAAGCTTCAGGCCATGGGTCGGATCGATATCCACGTGGCTGCGAATATGCGTGCCGCCGTTTGCGGCAAGACCGATGGCGTGGCGCATGGACTGGCGGTGCGGATCGATGCCGATCTGGCTGCGGTTCTCGCGCTCGAAATCGATCCGCCCGCGCAGGATTGCGGCACGGTTGTTCTCATGCCAGGGCATTCCCCAGGTCGTCTTGTCGAGATGGGTGTGGGCGTCGATCAGGCCGGGCGCAAGGATTGCGCCGTTGCCATCCTCGACCGACATGCCGGGTTCGGCCTCGAACTTTCCAAAACCGGCAATCTTTCCCTGCCTTATCATGATGTCGCAGGTGTCACCCGCCATGGGCCTGATGTTGCGGAGCAGAAGATCGTGCATGGAACTCACCTCAGTTTCGGATTGAGCGCATCGCGCAGCCAGTCACCCAGAAGGTTGACGGTGACGACGAGCAGGCAGAGTTGGAAAACGGGAAACAATACGATCCACCAGGAGCCGGAAAACAGGAACTGGTTGCCGATGCGGATCAGTGTTCCAAGCGACGGCTGGCTGGGCGGCATGCCGATGCCGAGGAACGACAGGGTCGCCTCAGTCAGGATCGCCATGCCGAAATTCAGCGTGGCGGCAACCATGATCGGCGTCAGCGTATTGGGCAGAATATGGTTGGCCATGATGCGGCGCGCGGGAACGCCGATGAGCTTGGCCGCCTGCACATAATCCTTGCCGGTCTCCACAATCGCCTGCGCACGCACGGTGCGCGCATATTGCACCCAGGCGGAAAGCGCGATGGCGAGAATGAGCACGGCGGAGGCGCCCACCTCTCGAAGACTGTCCGGCAGCATCTGCCTGACGACCGTGGAGACGAGGATGGCCACCAGAATTGTCGGGATGGAAAGCGTGATATCGCCGATGCGCATCAGGAGATTATCGGAAAAACCGCCGAAATATCCGGCAACCAGACCGGCGGTCATGCCGATGACCAGAGACAGCGCCACGGAGGCGACACCGATGACGATGGATATGCGCGTGCCGTAAAGGATGGCGGAGAGCATGTCGCGCCCCTGCGTATCCGTGCCAAGCAGATAGGGCCATTCCCCACCCTCCTGCCACACCGGCGGCAGTTCAGCCTTCCACATGTCGAGCGAAGCGCCGTCATAGGGGTTCTGCGGTGCGATCAGCGGCGCGAAAATGGCGGCAAGGATGAGGATTGCCAGGATTAGCGCGCTGATCTTCGCCGATCTGCTGTGGCTGAACGACCAGTAGAGATCGCTGTTGCGTATGCGCTTGATGAGCGACGGGCGGGCAGGTTTTGCCGTTTGCGGAAGGTCTGTGGCCATGAAACCGGCTCCCTTCGGTTAGCGCGCGGTGCGCAGACGCGGATCGATCACCGCATAGGCAATGTCGACGAACGTGTTGAGGACAACGAAGATGAAGGAAATGATGCAGAGATAGGCCGCCATGACGGGGATATCGAGAAACGTCACCGCCTGTATGAACAGCATGCCCATGCCCGACCACTGAAACACCGTCTCGGTGATGAGCGCAAAGGCGATGAGCGAACCGACATTCATCGTCGTCAGCGTCACGACAGGCATCAGACAGTTGCGCAGCGCATGGCGGAAATAGATGCGCCAGCGGGGAATGCCACGGGCACGGGCGAACTTGACGAAATCGGACCGCAGCACCTCCAGCATTTCGGCGCGGACCAGACGCATGACCAGCGTGATCTGGTAAAGCGAGAGCGCAATGGCAGGCAGAATGAGCGCTGCACGCCCCGACGAGGTAAGCAGGCCCGTGGACCACCAGCCAAGCTGCACGACATCCCCTCGGCCGAAGGCCGGCGCCCAGCCAAGCGACACCGAAAAGACGAGGATAAGCAGAATGCCGACAACGAAGCTCGGCAGCGAGACGCCGACAATCGACAGGAACTGCAGGCCCTCCGTATACCATTTTCCGCGCCGGATCGCCGTCAGCACCCCAAGCGGCAGGCCAACGACGAGTGAAAGGACGGTGGCCACCAGAACAAGCTCCAGCGTTGCCGGAAACCTTTCCGCTATCAGCGGCAGCACCTGCTGGCCGTTGCGATAGGAAACGCCGAAATTGCCCTGGGCCGCGTCTTTGACGAACCGCAAATATTGCGTCGGCAGACTGTCGTTGAGGCCGAGCCGCTCACGCAAAGCGGCGCGATCTTCCTGCGATGTCTGCTCCCCCACCATCAGCTCGACAGGATCTCCCGCCAGCCTGAAAATGAGAAATGCAATAAGCGCGACGGAAAGCATGACCAGAATGGCATTTCCCATACGCTTGATGATGAAAACCAGCATTGTTACCTCTCGGATGCGAACCCATGGACATGATGCCAGCCAGGTTCGACCATTCTTTTCCAGAGACGGGGCACAGGTCGTTTACGCCTGCCGCATTGTCGACAATAACATCGGCAGCTGATCGCCGATCAGGCTGGCAAATCTCCAGCGGCGACGAGCCGCATCGCTTTTTGCCCAATATGCCCGCAAGTGACGAAGGCTGCCCCGGATGGCCCAAAAGGCGTTCGGCACGATGCCGAACGCCTTTCAGAGTTCCGGATTATTTGTCGAGTTGTGTCAGCCAGTGGCGCGGCTTGTTGTCGGCGCGGAAATCGACGCTCTTGACCTTGCCAAGCATCGCCCATGCAATCGGCTGCTGGTGCAGCGGCACAAGCATCGCCTCATCCTTGGCGATTTTCAAGGCCGCCTCTTCTAGGGCAAGACGTTTGGTATTGTC
The DNA here is from genome assembly GCA_025560025.1 of Agrobacterium tumefaciens. Taxonomy (NCBI): domain Bacteria; kingdom Pseudomonadati; phylum Pseudomonadota; class Alphaproteobacteria; order Hyphomicrobiales; family Rhizobiaceae; genus Agrobacterium; species Agrobacterium tumefaciens. The sequence continues at coordinate 35,056 of CP048486.1, forward strand.
CTGCTCCTGCGCTGCCTGGTCCACCAGCTTGTCGATCTCGGGGTTCGACCAGCCGCCATAGTTGGAGACGCCCATTGCGCCCTTTCGGGTGGAGAGGATCTGCGACAGGAAGGAGAAGGCATCGAGCGTCGGTTCGTTCGCCCAGCTGAGGTTGAAGACATCCGCCTTGCCGCCATTACGCTTCGGAGACTGCACGGAGCGCGGCGCTATATCGATCGTCGGCTGGAAACCGCCACGCTTCAGCATGTTGGCGACGCCCGAGCAGATATCTTCCTCGTTGATGCTCTCATCATTCATGCAGGTATAGGTGAAAGCGAGGTTCTTCATGCCGGCATCGGCAAGAAGCTTCTGCGCCTGTGCCGGATCGGCGGGCTGGAATGTATCGAGCGACTTGGCGTAACCCGAAATTTCAGGCGCGATGAGCGAGCCGGATGGCCTTGCAAGGCCGCGCATGACCTTCTTATTGATGAGATCGCGATCGATCGACAGTTCGAATGCCTGGCGAACACGAAGATCGTTAAAGGGGTTCGGCTTGCCGTCCTCCAGCTTTTCGCGGCGGTTGAAGCCGATGAACAGCGTGCGCAACTCGGTGCGCTTCTTCACCGTGATATTGGGCGAGGATTCAAGCCGCGGCAAATCCTGGATCGGTGCGGAATCGATCAGGTCGATTTCACCGGAGAGCAAAGCTGCGACACGGGTGGCAGCAGAGGCGATCGGCACGAATTCGATGCGGTCGAGATTGTGTTTTTTCTGATCCCACCAGGCCTCATTGGCGACAAGAACCGTCTTGCTATCGGGCACGCGGCTTTCAAGCTTGAAGGGCCCGGTGCCGTTGGTGTGCATCGTCGTATAGCCATCGACCTTGGAGGCGAAATCGGTCGGCTTCTCGCTATTGTTATCCTTCAGCCACTTGGCGTTGAAGATGAAGATATTGGTGATGTCGTTGAGGAAGAGCGAGGTGGGCGCGGTGACGTCGAGATCGACGGTATAATCATCGACCTTCTTCACGCCCGCAAAAACCGGAATATTGCCGCGCAGCGGCGAAGTGGCATCCGAGGCGCGCGTGAAGGACGCGACGACATCGTCAGCGGTGAAATCAGCGCCATCATGGAATTTCACGCCCTTGCGCAGGGTGAAACGCCAGGTCTTTCCATCAACAAGCTTCCATTCCGTCGCAAGAGCCGGCTCGATCTTGAAGTCGGGTCCGTAACGGACAAGCCCCTCATAGATATGATTGAGAAAGGCGAGGTTGGAGGTGGACGGCACCGAATATGGATCGAGCGAATAAAGGTCGGCGCGGCCGGCCCAACGCAGGGTTTCCGCGCTTGCGGGAACGGCAATGGCGGCCGCCGCCAGAGCGGCCAGGACGAAACTTCTCATTCGGGACATTTGATCCCCCCTTTTTATAAATCGTTGAAGTGCCGGCTGACCTACCGGCCGGACAAGGCGGAGTATTGTTTCGCTCAGCCTTATTGTCAATAATATTGTTGACAATTATCGTATCCAAAATCGACGCATCCTGAATACCAGCTGCGAATACAAGGGAGGAAGGCTGAATGGGGAATTTTCTGCTGCTGCACGGCACGATGGTGACCGTGGACCGTGAGCGACGCATCATCGAGGATTGCGGCCTTGCCATAAAGGACGACCGGATTGTTGACATCGGCACGGCGGAGGAACTGGCGCCACGCCACACCGACAAGCAGGTGATAGACTGTCGGGGAAAACTGATCATTCCCGGCCTCATCGATGCCCATGGCCATGCCGGGCACGCCTTGATCCGCAGCATTGCCGCCGACACCAATGCGATGTGGATGAAGGTGGTGACGCCGACCTATTACCACTATGTCACGCGCGACTACTGGTATGCGGACGGCCTTGTCTCCGGCATTGAGCGGCTGCGAGCCGGTGTCACCACCGGCGCCAGTATCATCACCTCGATGCCACGCGCCGACGACCCTGTCTTTGCCATCAACCACGCCCGCGCCTATGACGAGATCGGGATTCGCGAAATCATCTGTGTGGGACCTTCCGGCCTGCCCTGGCCGCACCCGGTGACCCGATGGGAAAGCGGCTCTCCGGAGCGCCGCAACATCAGCTTCGAGGAGATGATCGAGGGCAGCGAAGCCACGATAGAGGCCCTCAATGGAACGGCTGATGGACGCATCAGCGTCTTCCTGACACCCTTCACCATCGTTCCTTCCGTCGAGCCCTCCAACGCTTCAAGCCCCGACCAGGCGGTGAAACTGACGGATAATGACCGCATGCAGGCCCGCCGGATACGTGAGACCGCCCGCAAAATGGGCGTCCGGCTGCATTCGGACGCATTTGCGGGACAAATCCGCATGGCCTTTCAGGACAAGGAAAATGCGCTGCTTGGCCCCGATATCCACCTTCAGCACTGCTGGGGCATTTCGCATGACGAGATTGACATTCTAGCGGAAACCGGCACACGCGTGACCCATGCCCCGCCGGGCCGCGCGACGCCGATCATGGAAATGATGTCCAAGGGAATTCGTGTCGCCATCACCACCGATGGCGCCGCACCCAGCCGTCACTTCGACATGCTGCAGACCGCCCGCATGGCGCAATTCACGCAGCACCTGCTGCACAATCACGATCGTTACCTGCTGCCACCCGGCAAGATATTCGAAATGATCACCATCGACGCCGCCCACGCCATCGGCATGGAGGATGAAATCGGTTCACTGGAAATCGGCAAAAAGGCCGATATCGCCATCATCGACATGCGTAAACCGCATCTGATGCCGATGTGGATGCCGGTACACCGTCTGGTACATCAGGTGCTCGGAAGCGACGTCGACACCGTTTTCGTCGATGGCAAGATGCTGATGGAAAACGGCCGCGTTCTGACGACGGATGTCGATGCTGCCATCTCCTTTGGGCAGGAAGAAGCACTGGCCCTCGCCGCCCGCGCCGGTCTTGAAGCGCATATGCACGATCCGGGTTGGGGACGCCTGTTGCGGACCTTCGAGGAACCGGTCCACCCGCCCCTGCCACCCGATCCGGCGTTCGGTCGGTAATCTGGCAAAACAGGGCCATCAAGCGCTGCAATGCATCCACGCTTGCAGATGGCCGCAATAACATTGTCGACAAAACCGCGCGCAATCCCTTACGACAATAAAAACTCCCCGGCCTGGAGGGGTCCGGGGAGCAAACCTGACTTCATGTCAGGAACTTTGACTGGAGCTAGCACTCACCCGTTCGAAAACGGGGTGGATCTGAGTCATCTAACCAGGTTTATGCTTTTTTCTTATGTGCAGTATTAGAACGAACGCTGCAGGCGAACGAAGCCGGTCCAAGCCTCAGGCTTGTTGTCGACGTCGAGGTAGTTGGCGGTGAGCTTCGTGGTGAGGCCATCCGTGATCTTGTAATCAACAGTCAGACCAGCCTTCCAGGCGTCGTTGTTGGAGAACTCATCCCAGGAAACGAGGCCGTAGCTGCCGTAGTACTGGAAACCGGGGGTGATCTTAAGCTTGTCGGTAGCCTTGATGGCGTATTCCGCAGCAACTGCCCACTCGGAGACATTGTAATAAGCGTTTGCGCCGGAGGCCCAAACACCGGACAGGCCAAGAGTGCCGGGACCAACGCCAGCCGTTGCGATCAGGCGGACGGAGCCGTTTTCGCGATCGGTGTCGTAGCCGCCGATGAGCTGCAGGGTTACGCTGTCGAACTTTGCACCAGCGCCGAGAGCAACACCGATATTGTTGTCGCGCTCGTTGTAAGAGCCAACGGAGATGCCTTCGAGTTCGTCAACCGAAGCGCCTGCCCAGAAGGAACCGGCGTCGTAGGTGTAACGAATGGAGTTGAACAGAGCGTTGGAAGCCAGTTCGTCCGTTTCGCCAGAGAGGCTATCGTCCCACCAGCTGTAGAACTTACCAACCTTCAGGCCGCCGAGTTCGATGAAAGCCTGGTCAACGAAAACTGCAGAACCCTTGTCGCCCGAGCCAGACGTGGTGGACGCAGCGGCAGAACCCGTGTCAGCATTGCCACGGAGGCCAATGAAGCCACGCAGGGCACCGAGGTCGGTATCGGTGCGGGTGTCAATTTCAAACTGGGCGCGTGTGAACGAATCCCAGTCAGAGGTGCCGGTCTTGTCACGACCGAAGTCGGTCTGGAAACGGACATAACCCTGAAACTTCAGGCAGGTTTCGGTGCCGGGGATGTAGAAGAAGCCGGTGCCGAAAGCGTCGCAAACGCGAACATATTCCATGGGCTCGGGCTCGGCAGCGACGATAGCGTCAGCGGCCTGTGCGCCGGATACTGCTGCGAGAGCGGCAGCGGAGCCGATAAGAAGGCTCTTGATGTTCATTTTTAATCTCCAGTCAAAAATTTTTCAACGAATGCGCAAATTTGAGGGCTGGTCTTTCCCTGCCGCCCGCTTCCCTGCGCTGATTCAGCAAATGACAGAAACAACCGGAGACTCGCAATTCAAATCGGCAAAATCAAAATACAATAAAAGCAAGCAATCCAATTACGTAGTAAAATTACAACAAATAAGTATTTTAAACTATAATAGTTTTATGATTTAATTCTAAATAACATTATTTATTACTTATATAATGTGGGCTTATATGAAAAATTTATGACAATATTGCAATACAAAACGGAAGAACAAAAGACATGGCCTTCGCAGGGATCCGTGCACAGACGATTGGAGTTTGCCGTAATGGAGACGGCGCAAGGCGGCAGATACCAGCATGGGCATCGCCGGATCAGTTCAACACTGTCAGGACAAAGATCGCCGCGCAGAGCCTATATCGAGTCGCTGGACAATCCCGTGAGAAACCTCGTCATGTTTCCCAGCATGTCACCGATCACGTCCGCCTGCACCGGCCGGCTGAAATAATAACCCTGCCCATAGGGACAGCCGGCGGTGCGCAGAAATGCCGCCTGTTCAGCCGTTTCCACACCCTCGGCAATGACATCGATATCGAGAGACCCGGCAAGCTGGATCATGATGGAGACGATGGCGCTGTCCTTGGTTTTTTCCGGCAGATGGGTGAGGAACGAGCGGTCAATCTTCATGCAGGACAAGGGGAAGGTCTTGAGCATGCCGAGGCAGGAATAGCCAATGCCAAAATCATCCAGCGCGAGGCTGACACCCATCTGCTTGATGGCGCGCATGATCCTGACAGATGTTTCCACATCCTGAATGATGAGCGTCTCGGTGATTTCGATTTCCAGGAGGGATGGTGCAAGGCCGGTTTCCGTCAGCGCCGATCTGATCTGCTCGACAAGCCCGCTCTGGAACTGCCTCGGCGAAATATTGACTGCCATCTTCACGGGTGAGAGGCCCACAGCCGCCCAGGCCTGCGCCTGCCGGCAGGCTTTTCTCAGAATGGTTTCCCCCAGCTCCACGATGAGGCCGGTTTCTTCCGCAAGACCGATGAATTCCGCAGGTCCCAGCAGACCTTCTGAGGGATGCTGCCAGCGCACCAGCGCCTCCACACCGCTGATGCAACCGGTCTGAAGATGGACCTGCGGCTGGAAATGCAAGACGAACTCATCCCTCTCCACCGCCTTGCGCAATTCCTCTATGCGGGTGAATTTCTTGCGCAGATCATCCGCCATGCGCGGCGTGAAGGTGGCGATGCCATCGCGACCATTATGTTTGGCCTCATACATGGCAAGATCGGCTGCCGCGACGATTTCCGCCGTGGTTTCCCCATGCTCCGGGAAGAACGCCATGCCGATGCTGCATGTGACCTTGATATCGTAATTGCCGATGCGCAGCGGCTGCGAGACCGTCGCCCGGATGCGCTGTAGCCGGCTTTCGAAATCGTCCTTCTGCTTTTCCAGAATGATGACGAATTCATCGCCGCCCACCCGCAGCACAAGATCGTTACGCTTGAGGCTGCGCGCGATACGCTCGGCGGTTCTGGACAAGAGAGCATCGCCAATGCTGTGGCCCAGCGTGTCGTTGATCTGCTTGAAATTATCGAGATCGAGAAAGCCGATGCCAACCCTTCGGTTTGCCTTTGCGGCCGCGGCCAATATTTCCGGCAGTCTCGTATCCAGAAACCGCCGGTTGGGCAGCCGGGTCAGCATGTCGTGATCTGCCAGAAAGGCAATATGCTCCGCCGCCCGCTTGCGGTCGATTGCGAGACCCGCCATGCGCGCAGCGGCACCGATAAATTCCACGAGGGCCGCATCCGGCTTGCGGGCGGCCAGCATGCACCACACAAAACCGTGGGCCATGCCTTCGCTGGCGGGAATATCGAAACTGAAAGCAATATGATCCGCCGGACAGTCGAGATCACCGGGATCGTCGACGGTGGAAATATGTGCCGTCAGGCCTTCATGAGGCGCGAGCGCCGGCGAAGCATAGACGGAGGGCTCACCCGCCGCCGCATCGAATACCCGCACCGCGCAGGCCAGCCCGGTGGCGAGATTTTCGATCGCCTTGACGAATTCCTCAAGAAAATCCTCGATACGCGCGGCAGCAACGATCATTTCGAGAATACGCGCCTGCGCCTGAAGCAGCCTTTCCGAGGCCTTTTTCTGAGTTATATCGCGGGAAGCGCCAACCACGCCGATGATCTTGCCAGCCTTGTCCTTTAAAGGCACGCGCGACATCATCAGCCAGCGGTCGATATCACCGCGCATGGCGCGTTCCTCATAACCGAGATCGGGCTCTCCAGTGCGCATCACCCGCGCCTCGGTATCGGGAATGCCGGCAAGCCGCGCCGCATCGCCATGAATATCGGAATCGGTCAGCCCGATCAGCTCTTCGACGGTGTCGAAACCATTCTCGGTAACGATCGCACGGTTGGCAAAAAGGAAACGCCCCTCCAGATCCTTGGCATAGATGAAATCCGGCACATGATCGATCATCGCTTCCAAGAGCGTGTGCCGGTCGGAGGGGTTGGCGGTTCTGGCGGTTTCAGGAGGAGCGGAAGGGCTCGCGTCGCGCTTCTTTCGCGACATCCGGTTCTGCACGGGTGTCTTCGGGCCTTTGGAACGCACCTCTCCGCCTCATCGCTTTATAAGGAAGCAGAATAGTAGGATTATACATATTATATAAATATGAACGGTGGGAGGAGATTACGAGGAATACGGCCTTTTACGGCCTTGCCCGCAAGCGACGACAGCCGAAAGCAAAACGGCGCGACAGAAGCCGCGCCGTGAGACCACAGGCATCAATTCCTTGCCGTCACACCACCGGTGTCGGCAGGTCCTTGCCGGCGAAATGCGCGTCAAGATTGGCAAGAACGAGATCTGCCATGGCGCGCCGCGTCTGGTGCGTGCCGCTGCCGACATGCGGCGCGAGCGTGACATTATCAAAAGCGAAAAGTGCTTCCGGCACACGCGGCTCGTCTTCGAAGACATCGAGCGCCGCGCCGCCGATCGTGCCGTTTGAAAGCGCCTCAACCAGCGCCTTCTCATCCACCAGCGAACCGCGCGCCACATTGACGAGCACACCCTGGGGACCGAGCGCCTTCAGCACATCCGCATTGACGATATGGCGTGTTTCGGCGGTGGCGGCGGCGGCAATGATCAGCACATCGCAATTGGCGGCCAGCGCCTCGATGCTGTCGTAATAATCATAGGCAACATCGCGGCGGTTTCTGGCGGTGTAGGAGATACGCGCATCGAAACCCTCGAGCCGCTTTGCGATTGCCTGGCCGATGCGGCCGAGGCCGAATATGCCGTAACGGCGGCCGGCGACGCGGGTGGAAAGCCCCATATCACCCTTCAGCCATTGGCCGGTGCGCACATGCTGGTCGGCCTGCGGCAGCTTGCGCGCCTGTGCCAGAACGAGGCCGAGCGCGAGGTCGGCGACATCGGCTGTCAGCACGTCAGGCGTATTGGAGACGCGGAAACCGCGTCGTTTGGCGTCAGTCAGATCCACCTTGTCGAAACCGACGCCGTTGATGGCGACAATTTCAAGATTGGGAAGTGCGGCACCAATATCCGCCGGCAGGCCGATATGGCCGCCGGTGACGACGCCGCGGATTGAAGCACCCTTGTCAGCAAGGAACGCCGCCTTGTCAGCAGCCTCGAACAGGCGATGCACGGTGAAGCGCTGCGCGAGTTCTTCTTCCAGTGCCGGGATGAGCGGGCACAATTGCACGATTTCAGTGGTCATGAAGTTTCCTTTGCGCCGGTGAACTACTTCACATCGGCCTTGACGAATTGCCGGAGTTCCGGCGTTTGCGGGTTGGCGAAGAGTTCGGAAGAACGGCCCTGCTCCCAGATCTTGCCCTTGTGCATGAAGATGGTTTCGGTCGCCACGCGGCGCGCGAAGGCCATTTCATGAGTGACAAGGATCATGGTCATGCCGTCTTTGGCGAGGTTTTCCATGACGGTCAGCACTTCCTCGGTCAATTCAGGGTCGAGCGCCGAGGTCACCTCGTCGAACAGCATCACCTTCGGCCGCATGGCGAGCGAGCGGGCAATCGCCACGCGCTGCTGCTGGCCGCCGGAAAGCTGATCCGGATAGGAATCGAATTTCTCGGAAAGACCGACGAGTTGCAGAACCTCGCGGGCAATATCCTTGGTTTCCGATTTCGCCACATCCTTGACGATGCGCGGCGCGAGCATGATGTTCTCGCCGACCGTCAGATGCGGAAAGAGATTGTAGCTCTGGAACACGATGCCGACATCGGTGCGCAGCTTGCGCAGCGCCTTGGCATCTTCCCCGATGGCGTGACCGGCGATTTCGATGCGGCCCGAATTGATCTTCTCCAGCCCGTTCATGCAGCGCAGCAGCGTGCTTTTGCCCGAGCCCGAGCGGCCGATGAGGGCGAAAACTTCACCGCGGCCGACCGTCAGCGACACGCCTTTGAGGACTTCCAGAGCGCCAAAGCTCTTGTGAACGTTTTCAACGATTACTTCCGGCATGAAGCCTCCTTTCCAGCCAACGCGACAGCTGGGACAACGGGTAGCAGACGATGAAATAAAGCACGGCCACGGCGACGAAGACGCGGAACGGCTGGAACGTGGCATTGTTGATGAGCTGCCCCGCTCTCGCCAGTTCGACGAAACCGATGATCGATGCGATGGACGTATTCTTGACGACCTGAACGGCGAAACCGACGGTCGGCGGTAGCGAAATGCGGATCGCCTGCGGCAGGATGACATAGCGATATTGCTGGGCGCGGGTCAGCGCCAGCGATTCCGACGCCTCCCATTGCTGCTTCGGCACTGCCTGGATGCAGCCGCGCCAGATTTCCGCGAGATAACCCGATGTATAAATCGTCATCGAGGCGCCGGCGGCAAAGAGCGGCGGCAGTTCCAGCCCGGCAAGGCTGAGGCCGTAATAGGACAGGAACAGGATCATCAGCACCGGAATGCCCTGGATCACCTGGATATAGGTGCCGGCGGCAATGCGCAGCGCCTTGAAATTCGAGGTGCGGGCGAGCGCCACGAAGCAGCCGACAATGCCGCCGCCGATAAGCGCAATGATCGTCAGAAGCACGGTCCATTGCAGGGCGGTCAGCAGGAAGCCGAATTCGTTCCAGCCGAAAGTTCGAAGAGTCATGACTGCACCTCCGGCATGGCGGTCATCGTCTTGCGGGCAACGCGGCGGCCGAACAGCCACATGCCGACAAGGGCAAGGATGAGCCGCAGGCTGAGCGCCAGCGCAAGATAGATGAGCGTGACGACGATATAGACCTCGAAGGAGCGATAGGTCTGCGATTCCACGAAGGCTGCGGCAGCCGCGAGCTCATGGGTGGAAATGGCGGAACATATGCTCGATGCCAGCATCATCAGCACGAACTGGCTGCAAAGCGAGGGATAGACCTTGGCGATGGCAGGCACGATGATGACGTGGCGATAGATCTGATACTTGGTAAAGCCGAGCGCCTCGCCCGCCTCGATCTGCGACTTGTGCACCGCCTCAATGCCGGCACGGATGATTTCCGTCGAATAGGCGGCAAGGTTTATTGTCATGCCGATCAGCGCCGCCGTATCCGCCCCTACCCTGAAGCCGAGGCCCGGCAGGCCGAAATAGACGATGAAAAGCTGCACGAGAAACGGCGTATTGCGGATGACTTCCACATAACCGTCCACGATGATGCGGACGATGCCGCCATTGATGGACCGCAGCGAGGCCAAAAGAATGCCGAAAGCGCAGCCGAGCACGATGGACAGGACCGACAGCTTGATCGTCAGCCATATGCCGTTCAGAATTTCATTCTGATACTGGGCGAGCGCGCCGAATTGGAATGTATAGGACATGCGTCACTCCGTTGACATTTCCCGGGCCCGCCGAAAATCTTCCCGGCGGGCGCGTTGAAAGGCTCAATCAGAAGCTTGGCAATTGCGGCAGCGGACGGCCGGTCCACTTGACCGAGATGCGGTCGAGATCGCCGGACATCTTCATGAGGTAGATGGAAGTGTTCAGCCACTGGCGCAGCTCGAAATCCTCAAGCTTGGTCGCCATGGAATTGCCCTGCTGGAAGAAGGTGAAACCAACCTGCAGACCGGCTTCCGGACGCTGCTTGATGATCGCTTCGCCAACCGTGGACGGCAGGGCGACAGCATCAACCTGACCGGCAAGCAGTGCCTGGGCGCTGGTGGAATCGTCTTCGTAAACGACGATTTCGAGACCTTCGACATTGGCCTTGCGCAGCGCGGTTTCCTGCGAGGAACCGCGATTGACCGAAACGCGCTTGCCCTTGAGGCTGTCGAGATTTTCGAACTTCTGGTCCTTGCCGGAGATGATATCCATGTTGAAGGCGCTGTAGGGTTGCGTGAACATCACGGTCTTGGCGCGTTCACCGGTCGGCGCGAGCGTCGCAACAAGGAAATCGACCTTGCCGGTCTGAAGTGCGGGAATACGCGCAGGCGGTGTCAGCGGCACCAGTTCCACCGGCAGCGACAGGTAAGAGCCGATGAGATTGGCGACATCAACGTCGTAACCGGAAGGATTGCCCTTCTCATCCACCATGCCCATCGGCGGCGCACCGGTCAGAACACCGATCTTGACCTTGCCGCGCGCCGTGATCTCGCTGAGCGAGACGGCATGGGCGGATGTGGTTGCGGCGAGCGTTGCTGCTGCAACACCGACGGCAACGGTCATGTTTTTCAGAAATCTTGAAATGCTCATGGTTTCTCCTCCAACCTTATAGTGGCTGCCCAAATGGAACAGCGGCCTTGCGCAAAACCGAAAAATGTTCTCGATAACATTTTAACGCGATTGACTAAAAACTCCTCCCAAGAAACCGCGAAAGCACAAAACCAGATGAATTTCCCATTAAATTCAATGTTTCTGGCTGGTTATCGATTTTCCTCTGTTCGACACCGTTTCACGTTCTTGGCAGGATCAATAATGCATGTTATCGGTATCATTGCAAGTCCGATCTACAGAACTGTTTCGGTCGGCAATCATTCGGGAGGAAACATGTACACACGCTCGGCAATTTTCGAAGGCAGGATTCACCCCGGCCGGGAGGAGGAGTTTTTCCGCATCGTCGAGGAGAAATTGCTGCCGGTCTGGAAACGCATGCCGAATGCGCAGGCGGTGCGGGTGATGCGTACCGAGCGCACCGATCCGGACGCAGCCTCAATCATCATGGTGCAGGAAATCGACTATCCGTCGATGGAGGCAGTGGAGGAAGCGCTGGTTTCGCCGGTCAGGCTGGAAGGCCGGGTGCTGACGGATGAGATGATGAGCATGTGCGACGGGCGTTTTTACCATCTGGTCTATAGCCGCGTCGCATAAATCCGGTGCACGCCGCATCGATCTGCAATCATACGGCGTGCTTTCCCTTGATATCTTCGTGTATGTCTTGTCCTGAACCGGTTCGAATTTAGGGAGACATGCTTTGGTGGAGCGCACGCCCTTGGCCGCAGCGTTAGTCACGTCAAAAAAAGCAACCATGAGCGATGTCTCGAAACTCGCGGGCGTCTCCAAGATGACCGTTTCGCGAGTGCTGGCCGATCCTGCCCTGGTGTCCGAGGACACTCGCCAGAAGGTGATGAAGGCCATTGAGAAGCTGGGTTATGTGCCGGACAGGATCGCCGGTTCGCTATCCTCCCGCCGCACCAATTTCATCACCGCCATCCTGCCGACGCTCACCAACTCCAACTTCGCCGATAGCGCTCAGGGGCTCGCCAATGCGCTGCGCGCCGCCGACTACCAGTTGCTGATCGGTTACACCATGTACGATCTGCAGGAGGAAGAACGCGTCATCCGCACCATGATGGAGCGCCGCCCCGACGCCATCGTTGTCGCCGGCACGGTGCATACCAAGATGGCGAGCGAAGTTTTGATGCGCGCCGGTATTCCCATCGTGGAAATCTGGGATGTGCCGGAACACCCGATCGATCACGCGGTCGGTTTTTCCAATTACGAAGTGGGAAGAACCGCCGCCAAGCATCTGATATCGCTTGGCTTCAAGCGAATCGGCGCGCTCGGATCGAGGGCCGATGGCGATGTGAAGGACTGGCGCGGCGAAAGCCGCCTGCTCGGCTTTGGTGCCGCACTTCGCGAAGCCGGCATTGCCGATGACCTCATCATCCGCGAAGGCAGCGCCCCGGTCTCCTATGACCACGGGGCAAAGACCCTCGGCTCGCTGCTGGCCAAGGCGCCAGATGTCGAGGCCATCTTCGCCGTATCGGATATTTCCGCCGTCGGCGCGCTGATGGAATGTCATCGCCGTGGCATTCATGTGCCCGATCAGGTCTCGATTCTCGGCTTCGGCGATTTCGATATCGGCCGGCAATGTTATCCGGCGATTTCAACGATCCGCGTCGATGCCCAGATGATCGGCCGCAAGGCGGGCGAATTGCTGCTGTCGATACTGGAGGCGGAAAAGGATGCCATTGTTCCCGAGGGTGCAAGGGTGGATGTCGGCTTCGAGCTGATCGTGCGGGAGACGACAAAGCGGCTGGGTAGGTGAGACTCTAGCCAGGGGGAACGAGCGGGTGCTGCTTGCTTCTTCTCCCCGCCGGGGAGAAGTCCGCGGCAGCGGGATGAGGGGGCTAGCTCTCCGCATATCGTTAGCGTTGCCCCCTCATCCGACCCTTCGGGCCACCTTCTCCCCGGCGGGGAGAAGAAATATCATCGCTCCCCCATTCTCGACGTCATCCTCGGGCTTGACCCGAGGATCCATGGTAACGCCGGAAGGTGGATCCTCGGGTCAAGCCCGAGGATGACAGAGGAGGTATGGAGAGGGTCTTACCGCGCACCCCACGTATCCGTCAGACGATACCCTTCCGGCCACGGATCGGACGGATCGAGCATATGCTGGTGGATGCCGGTGATCCAGCCGCGACCGGAAATTTCCGGCAGGATGGCCGGACGATCACCGACCTTGGTGGTTCCAAGAATGCGGCCGGTAAAAGTTGAGCCGATCAGCGACACCGCCGTCAGTGTTTCGCCTTCCTTCATCTCGCCGCGCGCATGCAGCACCGCCATGCGGGCTGAAAGTGCCGTGCCTGTTGGCGAACGGTCCACCTTGCCCGGCTGGATGGCGACGGCCGCCCCTGCCCGCAGGCCTTCGGCCGTGCGCTCCACCTTGCCGGCAAACAGGCAGAAGGAAAAATGCCGCCAGTCCGGGTTGTCGGGATGCTCGAAGCTCAAAGCCCTGTTGGCGGCATTGGTGATGCGCACGCCGAGGCGGGCGATCTCATGCGCCTCTTCCGGCTTCAGGCTGAAGCCCATCGCTTCGGCGTCGACGATGACGAAGCTGTCGCCGCCATAGGCCGTGTCCACCTTCAGCGTGCCGAGGCCTTCAACCTCGAGTTCGACATCGAGCTTTGCCGCAAAGCTCGGTAGGTTCTGCACGAAAATGCGCTCGGCCTTGCCGTTGCGGCATTCGGCACGCACCTTCACCAGACCGCCCGGCGCTTCCAGCAGCATATGGGTTTCCGGCTCCTGCATCGGCACGATGCCGCCATCGAGAAGCACGGTGGAAACGCAGATGGAGTTGGAACCGGACATGGGCGGCGTATCTTCCGGCTCCATGATGATGAAGGCGGCATCCGCGTCGGGATGTTTCGGCGGCACCAGCAGGTTGACGTGACGGAACACGCCGCCGCGCGGCTCGTTGAGCACGAAATTGCGCAGCGTCTCATCGCGGGCTATGAAACGGCTCTGCTCCCAGATCGTTTCGCCCGGCGGCGGCTTGACACCGCCGACAATCACATCCCCCACTTCGCCTTCCGCATGGGCGGAAATGACATGAACGGTCTTGATACTGCGCATTCAAAACTCCTTAGGAAAGCCATGAAGGAAGAAGGGATGGGGCACGGCCGGTCAGCGCGCTTTCAACGCAATCGGCAAGGCTGCCGAAGCGCACTGCGCGGCCGCTGAGACCGGGGCCGTAATGGGCGTATTTGCCGGAATTGGTCATCAAAGCGCGGGTCTTCGTCGGGAAAACCGGCTCGGAAATGGAGCACCAGCAAAGATCAGGCAGCACCTGCACCCCGCTGTCATGCAGGCTTTTCAAGGTGCCGTCCTGGCCGGCCGCATTGATGACCTGCTGCCCGGCTGTCACGATGACGGCGACATCCGCATGCCGCTTGCGGCCGGCGAGCACAGCGGCGAGCGCGCGGCACTCCTCCAGCGAGGCATGCGGGCTGCCGATGGCAACGAGCTGCACGTCCTCCGGCCCCTCATTCAGCAGCGACCAGCCAGCGGCCATATCGGCAAGCGAAATGGTGACGGTCTCGGCTGTTTCCAAAGGCGCGAGCCCGGCTTCCGGGGTGACACCCTCGATATGCAACATGGGCGCGGCGGAGGTGGTGCCGAAGGCGGCGCAAAGCGCCTTGAGATCATCCCGCGACGGCTTTGCAGGGCCAAGGCCACGCAGCAGCGGAATGCAATCCGGCGCGGCCTTGCCGGCAAGATAACCGATGAGTGGCCAGAACGCATCATCCACGCCCTGCGGCAACGCCACATCGACAATGCGCTGCGGCCGGCGGTTTTCCTCCAGATAAACGCCCGAAAGCGGCGCCCTGCCGGTCATCGCGATGCAGAGATCGAGAAAATCCGGATGTTTGGCCGTGCGCGCGCCGAGAACCGTATTGGCGAAGATCACGGCATTCGATTCGGCCCAGGCGATGGATTCGCCGGCATTCGGAGCGCTGTCGAGCAGGTAAGGCGAACAGGTGAAGGTGGGGCGACAGCCCATGCGCACATAGGCATCCGCCAGCCTTGCGGCCGGATCGCCGAAATCCTCCGGCACGCCCTGCGCACGCCAATGCGCCTTGTCGACCGAAATGGCGTTCATCGTCGTCGGCACGCGCACCCTGCCGCCCATGTCGGCCATTTTCTCCGCGAAGGTGAGATTGGCGGGGCTCGCATAGATGCAGCCGTCAATATGACCCTGCGTGACATCGACAAGCGCTGACGCCCCCTGCTGGGCGGCCATGGCGATGATGATGCGCATCGCCTGCTGCGCGGCAATGCCGTCGCGGCCGTCGAGCATTGCCCTGTCGTCACCCTTAAGATCAAGATGCGCCGTCGCCGGCGGTGCGATGGCAAGGGAAACGCCATCGGCCTCGATGGTCTTCTCATCGATACGGACACGAGCAGCCTTTGAGAACCGGGCAAAATTCTCCGCGTCAAGACGCAGCACCGGCAGAGGCTTGCCGAACATTGCCGCCGCGACGAGCGCGCCCAGCGTCAACACATCCTCGGCCTCGCAGAAGACCAGCGCCGAGGGCGCACGGCCCGTGAGGATAAGATCGAGCAGGACGCCCGAACCGGTGCAGGACCCACGGCTGGTGGGCATGAACAGCACGCCGCCGGTGAGACAGATGCCGTGCAGCGGGTGGTGCACGTCGATGACCCGGCCCGTGGCGGGATCGACCCCGCCCCAGAAACTCAGCGCTTCTGTCGTGGCGATCACGGGACCTTCAGCCGCACCGGCCAAAATGCTGCGGGCTTCAGGAACGGCTGTTGTCGAAAGGGAAGAAGACATCGGAAATCCCCGTCAGAAACGTTGTGGCGAAAATGCCCTTGTATCGATGGCGGGCTTTTGCCCCGTCAGAAGATCGGCGACGATGCAGGCCGTGCCAGCCGATTGTGTCAGTCCCAGATGGCCGTGGCCGAAAGCATAGACCACCCGCGCCGTATGCCGTGCCTGGCCGATGGCCGGCAGGCTGTCCGGCAGCGAAGGGCGAAAGCCCATCCATTGCTTGCCGCCTTCGGTTTTGAGACCGGGCAGGAAGCTCGCCGCCTTTTTCAAAAGCGCTTCGGAGCGGGCGAAATTGGCGGCAAGTTCAAGCCCGCCCAGTTCCACCGCGCCGCCGACGCGGATGCCGGAAGAAAGCCGCGTGACGACAAAACCATGGCCGCCGAAGGTTATCTGCGTGCGCAGCTCGAAAGCGCCGGCCGGCAGGGTCGTATTATACCCCCGTTCCGTTTCCAGCGGAATTTTTTCCCCGAGCGAACGGGCGATGCGATGTGAAAATGCGCCCGCCGCCAGCACCACCTTGCCGGCCTTACGGCTGCGTCCGTCATGGCTCACCACCTCGATCCCGTCTTCAAGCGGCCTCAGCGCCGCAATATCGAGGCGCTCGAGACGTCCACCAATGGCGCGGAAATGCTCGGCCAGTGCGAGCGTATAAAGCTTGGGATCGGCGATGGAATACCAGCCGGGCGTAAACGTGCCGCAGGTGAAACGCGGCGCGATGCCAGGCTGGATTTCGGCCATCTGCTCGGCATTGAGGTGCCGGAACTCGATACCGTGCCGCTCGCGCGCCTTCCAGCCGGGAAGCGAGCTTTCGAATTCGGATTCGCTTTCATAGACCTGGAGGTTGCCCTCCTTGCGCAGCATGGCGATCGTGTCGGTCTTTTTAAGGAACGGCTCGAGCCTGGCCTTCGACAGATCCATCAGCGCCGTCTGGGCGGCGGTGGAATGTTCCACCTTCGAGGCGGCACAGGCCCGCCAGAAGCGGAACATCCACGGCGCGATCTTCAGCGCATAGGCCGGCGGCACGCTGAGCGGACCGAGCGGATCGAGCAGCCATTTCGGCGCCTTCCACAGAATGCCGGGCGATGCGAGCGGCAGAATATCGGTGAAGGCGAAGGCACCGGCATTGCCAGCGGAAGCGCCCGCCGCCGGACCCTCGCGGTCGATGACCGTGACCGAGAGGCCACGGCCCTGCGCCGCGATTGCCGCCGAGAGGCCGACGACGCCGGCCCCGATGACGATGACATCATTGGCTGGCATTACCGCACGCTCGCCAGGAATTTCTGCGTCTCGGCATGCTGCGGCGCGCCGAACAGCTGGTCCGGCGTGCCGATTTCCGCCATCACGCCCTGATGGAAGAAGGCGACACGGTTCGAGACATCACGCGCGAAGGCCATTTCGTGGGTGACGCAGATCATCGTCATACCCTCATCCGCCAGCATTTTCAGCGTATCGAGCACTTCGCCGACCAGCATCGGGTCGAGCGCAGAGGTGACTTCGTCGAACAGCATATATTCCGGCGACATGGCAAGCGCGCGGGCAATCGCCATACGCTGCTGCTGACCGCCCGACATGCGGTTTGGATAGACCTTCAGCTTTTCGGCGAGACCCACATGGGTCAGTTGCTTCACCGCAATCTCTTCGGCCTGCTCCTTCGAGATGCCGAGCACCTTGCGGGGCGCCAGCATGACGTTTTCGAGCACCGTCAGATGCGGAAAGGCGTTCCATTGCTGGAAGACGATGCCGACCTTGCGGCGCAGCTTGTTGAGGTCCGTGGACTTCGCATGCACCTCGGTGCCGTCAATGACGATCTTGCCACTGTCGATCGGCTCGAGGCCGTTGATGCAGGTCAGCAGCGTCGACTTGCCGGAACCGGAGCCGCCAATGATGGTGACGACCTCGCCCTTGTTGACGGTGAGGTTGATTCCTTTCAGAACCTCCAGCGGGCCGAAGGATTTACGGACGTTTTCGATCTCAATCATTGGGGGACCACCGTCTTTCGAGATACCCGCCGAAACGGGCGATGGGGAAGCTGATAAGGAAGTAGATGGCGCCGCAGATCATCAGGATCGTCAGCGGTTCCTGCAGTCGGGTGACGAGGATCTGCGATGCGCGCAGAAGCTCGATGAGGCCAAGCCACAGCACCAGCGCCGAATCCTTCATGACGCCGAGCGTCAGTCCGATCCACGAGGGCAGCGACACGCGGGTGGCAAGCGGCAGCACGATGTATCGCATGTCCTGCGACCAGGTCATGCCCAGCGACCGGCAGGCGCGGCGCGTGTTGGACGGCACGGCGCCGATGCCGCCACGCACGATTTCCGTGCAATAGGCCGCCGTATAGAGCGACAGCACCACGCAGGAAGTGGTGAAGGGCGGCCAGCCGAGCTTGGCGATCGACTGGAAGGCGTTGCCGAGCACGAGCTGGATGAGCAGCGGCACGGAGCGGAAAATATCCAGCACGAAGGTCAGCGGCAGCGACCAGTAGGCCCCGAGCTGGAAGCGGATGATGCCGAAGATGATCCCCATGATGGTGCCTGCCGTGACGGCGACGGCGGTGACGGCGAGCGTCATGCCGGCACCCTTGGCCAGGAAGGCGAGATCACTCCAGGTGAGAGCGGTTTCAAACATGGCTCACCTCTCTCAGTAACGGAACAGACGCCAGGCCAGCAATCTGGCGGCGAGCGTGACGATCTTGGCGATCACATAATAGATGACCGCGGCGAGCGCGAAGAATTCGAAGGTGCGGAACGAGCGCGCATTAAGCGCCTGCGTGACGCCGGCAAGATCCGTATTCATGCCGACCGTGACACCGAGCGACGTCATGAGGATCGCCCAGACCATCTGGTTGGTGGCCGGCAGAAAGGCGACACGCAACATCTGTGGCAGGATGATGAGCCGGAAGGTCTGCATCGAAGTCATGCCGAGCGAGCGGCCGGAGCGCGTCTGCGTATCGGGAATGGCCTTTAGCGCGCCGCGGAAATTTTCCGCGAGATAACCGGCATTGTTGAAGGCGATACCGACCAGAAGCGCCGTATAGGGGCTGAGGTGAATGCCGAAATTGCCAAGGCCGAAATGGGCCATGTAGATCTGGAACAGCGCCGGCGTGTTGCGGGCGATTTCCACCCAGACGGAGGCGAAAGCGCCGAGAATGCGGTTGCCGGAGAGCCGGAACAGCGTCAGCAGGATGGCGAAGGAAAGGCCGATCACCATCGACAGAATGGCAATCTGCAGCGTCACCACCGCACCGTCCAGAAGCTGCGGCAAAGCCTTCAGCGCCTGATTCCAGTGAAATGTATAGTTGAACATGGGCGTCCCGCCTCTTCAGAAACGATCAACGGCGCGATCATCTTGACCGCGCCGTTTACGAAAAGTCCTGATCAGCGATAAACGCCGTTGACGGTGAGCGAGGGAACTTCACCGCCAACCCATTTTTCATAGAGTTCGGCGTAACGGCCGGTGCGAACCTGCTGGTTGATGAAGAGGTTCAGGTAGTTGATGAAGCCGTATTCGTCACGGTTGGTGAAGAGCGCGACATAGTCAATGTCATAGGGCGCCTTGCCGACCACGGAGATACCCGCGAACTTGCCGCCCTTGACGTTGGACTGCGCAACCGTCGAGGTGGAAACGGTGGCGTCGATCTGGCCCTGGCTGAGCGCGAGGAACACATCGGCCTGCGTCTGGTACGGACGGAATTCGCCGACGCCCCATTCCTTGACCGTCTTTTCGAGCGCGATGGCTTCGAACGTGCCGGCGGTTGCACCGACGGTCTTGCCCTTCATGTCTTCAAAAGACTTGATGCCGGACTTGTCGTTGGCGGTAACGGCCATTTCGAAGGCGAAGTAAGGCACCGTCATACCGACCGTCTTGGCGCGTTCCAGCGTATCCGAAGTGGAAGCAACGCCGACATCGACGCGGCCCGACATCAGCGCGGGAATACGCTCAGGGAAAGGCGTTTCGACGATTTCAGCGGTAACGCCGAGCGCCTTGGCGAGATCGTTGCAATAATCGACATCGAAGCCGATCGGATTGTTGGCGTCATCACGCGCGCCCATGGGCGGGAAATCGAGCACGACAGCGCAACGCAGCGTGCCGGACGAAATGATGTCGTCAAGTTTGTCGGCCTTGGCCGGCGTAATAGCGAAAGTGGCGGCCAGCAGGCCGGCGACGATGACCGATTTTTTCATTCTTTATTTGCTCCCACAATTGGTCTGCCCTTGAAGGCGCGGTCACTATTTCCCTATGGCGGCGATAAATCAACATAAAAATACAAGGAGTATACAAAAAGAATTTTTGCACCTGCGAACAATAAGAGCGAGCATCGGGGATAAATAGCGCACGAGGAAATGGGGTGATGTAGAAGCGCGTTTTCGCGAAGGTTTCGGCCAAGGGCTGGTCAGGAAGGAGACAAAACCTCTCCACCGTCATCCTCGAGCTTGACCCGAGGATCCATAACCCGTTGAAATCGATGGATCCTCGGGTCATGCCCGAGGATGACGTCGAGTGTGTGGGGAGGTTCGTGAAAATGGGAATCCATGGAAACAGGCCGGCTGGATGTCGGAGAAAATCACGGGAGCAAGGCCGGGGAAATCGTCACGGATGACGAAAATTCTCTATCGGAAACGCTTGATTTCCAGCACCTCACCAAAAAGACGAGTTGCAATAGAGACACCTTTGTATACTTTATGTATTCAAAATGTGCGGACCACTATCGGAGAATTATGATGAGCGACACCACCACCCTGACCATTGACGGGCTTTCTGAGAGGGTCGAGGCGATATTCCGCAAGGCCGGCCTCAATGCCGTGCAGTCGGGGGCGCTCGCACGCGTCATCACGGCGGGCGAGCGGGACGCCTGCAAGTCCCACGGCATCTACCGCATTGAAGGGGCCCTGCGCACCGTCAAGGCCGGCAAGGTGAAGCCCGATGCGATACCGGAAGTCGCAGAGGACGACGGCACCGCCATCGTGAAGGTCAACGCCAATGGCGGATTTGCCAATCCCGCTTTCGAGCTTGGCCTGCCGGTTCTGGTGGAGCGGGCAAAACGCTCCGGTATCGCGGCGCTCGTCATTAATGACTGCACGCATTTCTCGGCGCTCTGGCCGGAAGTCGAGGGCCTTACCTCGAATGGTCTTGCCGGGCTGGTCATGTGCCCGAGCTATTCCACAGTAGCGCCCACCGGCGGCAGCAAGCCGCTGCTCGGCACCAACCCCTTCGCCTTCGGCTGGCCGCGCAAGGACACCTCCCCTTACGTCTTTGATTTCGCCACATCCGTGGCGGCGCGCGGTGAAATAGAACTGCACCGGCGGGCAGGAAAATCCCTGCCGGAAGGCTGGGCTCTGGATGCCGACGGCAAGCCGACGACCGACCCGGAAGCCGCTCTTGCCGGCTCCATGCTGCCCTTTGGCGGCCACAAGGGATCAGCCATCGGCACCATGATCGAGCTTCTCGCCGGCATCATGATCGGTGACCTGACCAGCCCTGAAGCGCTCGAATTTCTCGGCACCACCACGCTTGCCCCCACCCATGGCGAGCTGATCATCGCTTTTTCGCCGGAAGCCTTTGCCAAGGGCCGCCCCGGCGATCCTTTCCAGCGCGCCGAAATCCTGTTCGACGCCATCATCGGCCAGGGCGCCCGCCTGCCCTCGGGCCGCCGCTTCACGGCCCGCGCCAAATCCGAAAGCGAAGGCATCACGCTTACCGCCGCCGAAATGGCCGGGCTCGACCGGCTGCTGGAAAAGGGGCTGGATGCGGTTTCCTGACCGCGTCTGGATGTGGAAATGAAAAAGGCCCGCGATTGCGGGCCTTTTTCATAGGTGACATAGCATCCCTGCTCCATCACCCCGGCCTAGATCCGGGGGTCCAGCGCGATCAAGTCCTTGATCGCGGAAGGGTCCTTTCACAGCGCAGACGCGCCGTGGCTGGATGCCGGATCAAGTCCGGCATGACGGAGGAGAGATATCAGGCAGCCTTGCAGGTCTGCACAGCGCCCGGAAGCTTGCTCCAGTCTGCGTACCAGCTGTTGAACAGCTTGAACTGCGCCTCGACATAACCGCGCTGGCTGTCCGTCAGGGCGTCGGTCTCGTTGAAGTGCAGCGTGTACTCCTTGTCGCCCTTCAGCACCATCATGTGCTTGAAATAAAGAACCAGATCCGGGCCTTCATCGAAGGAGGAGAGGACGGCGAGCGCCTGTTCCAGCTCCAGTGCGCGGGCACGGGCATCGGCATCGCCCTTGGCGGCGGCCTGCGACAGCTTGCAGAGATGAATGACTTCCTTCGGCAGAACATTGCCGATGCCGGTGATGGCGCCGGTCGCGCCGCAATTGACGAAGCCGTGGACGACAGCGGTATCGACGCCGATCATCAGGGTAACCTCATCGTCACGGCTGGTGATGTTTTCAGCGGCGTAACGCATATCGGCCGGGCCGCCGAATTCCTTGAAGCCGACGAGGTTCTTGTGCTCGGCGCGCAGCGCGAAGAAGAGATCGGCGCGGGTGGCGAAACCGTAATAGGGGCTGTTGTAGATGACAGCAGGCGTTTCAGGTGCCGCCGCGAGGATGGCCTTGAAATGCGCCTTCTGGGCGGAGATGACCGAACCGCGCGACAGGACGCGCGGAATGACCATCAGGCCCTTGGCGCCAACCTTCTGGGCATGGGCGGCATGGGCAACGGCGGATGCCGTGTTGACGGCGCCGGTGCCGACGATGACCGGAATGCCGGCCTTCACCAGGCGCTCCACGCCTTCCATACGCTGCTCGTCCGTCAGGAGCGGCCAGTCGCCCATGGAACCGCAATAAACGACGGCGGACATGCCATCGGCGATCAGTTCCTTGCCCTTGCGAACAAGCGCATCGAAATCAGGGGTGCGATCATCCTTGCAGGGGGTCATCAAGGCGGGAATCACGCCGGAAAAAATGCTGGCCGTCATTACTAGCTCCTAAGGGACAGTTTTTCGGGAATGGACGCACCTCCGCGCCACCCTTTCGACAAGGACATTACAATCTTGTATTTTATTTGTCGACAAGAAATCGACAAGCTACAGATTTATTTCCAGACGCTCGTTTCGCACCAGCAGTTTCTGCACCTGCCGTACGATCTGCTCGGCGTGCTCGCGGGCCAGTTTCTCGGAAAGAACAGTATCGCGTGCGGCAATCGCCGCGATCATCTCATCATGATCGTCGACAAAACGCTTCGGCAGGCGATCGTCATAGGATTGGTAATAAAGCCTGAGGATGCGCCGTCCCTCATCCAGCAGGCGCTTGAACAGGCTGGTGAAATAGGGGTTGCGCCCGGCTTCGGCGATCGAAAGATGCAGGGCGGCATTGGTGGAAATCATTGCCAGCGCATCCTGCGCTTCCACCGCAGCCGCAAATTCGGCCTGATGCGCACGGATTTCCGCCAGATCTTCCGGGCGGTGATATTGCGCGGCGAGCTGGGTCGTGACCCGGTACATCAGCACCAGCGCATCGAAATAAGTATGCATGTTGAGGAAATCGATGTTCGACACCATGGTCGAGCGGTTCGGCAGCGTATCGATCAGCCCCTCGCCCGACAGCCGCACCAGCGCCTCGCGGATCGGCGTGCGCGACATCTTGAACCGTTCGGCAAGCTGCACCTCGTCAATGGGGCTACCGGGCGGCAGGACCAGATCGAGAATCTCGTCGCGCAGCAGATCGTAGACCATCTTCACGCCGGAGCCGCGCTTGCGCTCGGCAGAAGCAATTATATCCGTCATCATCAAATCCCTCTTGTCGACATAAAGAGTACTATTATATTTTTTCGTTATCAACGCCGCGTTGCAGCGCCTGCGCTTCGAATGGCGGAATAATTGTTCAAAAACAACAAAAAGCCGTCGCGAAAATTGCCCGCGACGGCTTTTGATCGTTCAGTTTGTGGCGTGGACGCTGTTTATACGGCATCACCGACTAAAGAAGGACGATTTCCCCAGGAAGCGAAGAGTAAGCCGCTTGTCTCTTCTCCCCGAGGGGGAGAAGTCCGCGGCAGCGGGATGAGGGGCAAGGGCAGAGATATTCGGAGAGGGTGCCCCCTCATCCGGCCCTTCGGGCCACCTTCTCCCCGGCGGGGAGAAGAAAGGCCCAGCAATGTCCCGCCTCAAGCCAGCATCAATTGCGCAGGCCGGTGGCCACGACGGAAATCTTGAAGGCGCCGTCCAGCGTCGGATCGAAGGAAGCACCCATCACCACATCGGTCTCCTCGCTCACCGCCTCGCGCACCAGCGTCATCGCCTCGTCGATCTCGTAAAGCGTCAGGTCGTTGCCGCCGGAGATGGAGACAAGCGCACCGCGTGCTTCCTTGAGAGAAGGCTCCCCGAGCAGCGGATTGGCAATGGCAGCGGCGGCGGCTTCCGAGGCGCGCTTCTCGCCCTTGGCCTGGGCGGTGCCCATCAGCGCACGCCCGCCATTCTTCATGACATAACGCACATCGGCGAAATCGAGATTGACCAGACCTTCGCGCAGGATGAGATCGGTGACGCAACGCACACCGAGCGACAAAACCTTGTCCGCCGTCTTCAGCGCATTTTCGAAGGTGGTGCCGGCATCCGCAATACGCAGAAGGTTCTGGTTGGGAATGACGATGACGGTATCGGCCGTGTTCAGCAGATTGGCGAAACCATATTCGGCAGCCCGCATGCGGCGCGCGCCTTCGAAGCTGAACGGCAGGGTGACGACGCCGACGGTCAGAATGTTCTTCGCACGGCAGGCTTCGGCGATGACGGGAGCCGCCCCCGTGCCGGTGCCGCCGCCCATGCCGGCGGTGATGAAGCACATGTCGTAACCGCTCAGGTGATCCATGATCTCGTCGAGCGAATCGATCGCCGCCTGCCGGCCGACTTCAGGATCGGCACCCGCCCCCAGCCCGCCCGTCAGCTCGGAGCTCAGCTGCACAAGCCTCGGCGCGTTGGTTTTCTTCAGCGCCTGCGCGTCCGTATTGGCCGCGATGAAATCGACGCCGCCGATGCCCTCGGCAATCATGTTGTTGATCGCGTTTCCGCCACCGCCGCCAACGCCGATAACGGCAATATTGGGCGTGTTGCGGGCAATGGTGGCGCGCGGAGACTGGGTCATCGTCTTATTCTCTTTCTGAACTCATAGGGTCCCGCGCCGTTTTTAAGCGCGGCACGCGAATGATCGGCTAGGCTCCAGCACGTCCTTCCTCACGCGGGAAGGAGGCTGTAACGCCTTGAATTTGCAATAAGCCTCTTGGCCATATGCGGCAAAAAGGCCTGTACTCCAGGGGCGAAAAATACGCTACGGCGACGTTCCCCCACCCTTTCCCCGGATGAAAACCAAACCGAATCAACTGCTTCGCTATTCAGAGGTGATAGCTGAAAAGCCATGCCGTTTACACTCCATTCACCATGTTTATCTCACTTTGGAACGAGTTGCCCCGACAGGTGTTTGCCTGCCAGCAGCGCCAAAGCGCACAGAATGGAGGCAGGCATATGTTGGCAGACGTCTTGCAGAGCGAACCGGGTTTCCGCACGCAACAGCCGCGCGTGCTGATCGTGGAAGACGAGTTTCTCATCGCCATGGATATCGAAGATTCCATACTCCAGGCCCAGGAAGAAGCAAATGTCATCGGCATCGCCAACCGGCTGGAGGACGCGGTCATGCTCGGCAGCCGGGCCGATATCGCCTTTGTCGACGTCAACCTTGCCGATGGCCAGACCGGCCCCGAAATCGGAAGGCGGCTTTCGCAGGATCACGGCGTCGTGGTGATTTTCATGACGGCGAACCCGGAAGTGGTGGTCAATCTCGGCATCGGTGCCGGCGTGATCGCCAAACCCGTGCCTCAGGATGCCGTTGAACAATGCCTTGCCTATGCGCTTGCCAAGCTGGCAGGCACCCGCGCCGTCACGCCCATCGGCATGATGGCCTTCGACTGAGCTATTCCCTTACAATGAAGTGAAACGCCAGAAACAAAAAAGCCTGCCGCGGGAGGAGGTGCGGCAGGCTTTTTGAAAAAATGAACAGCGATATGGGAGGAGGAAAACCGCTGTCCCCGGGGCAATCCTTGGGAGGAGGAGTGGATTACCCGCAATACCGAAAGGATGTGGGAGGAGGTACATCCGTTTCGATGATTGGAAGATAACATTTTCCTGCGCGTTTTGCAGGCACAAGGTTGCAGCACAGATATGCGTTTGGCGCATAACCAATATTGGTGACAGAACTACCGGCGACTATTGCGCCAAGACCGCCGCGATATCGCTGCAATGGCACCAGTCGCCGTCCCTGAATACAGCGCCTCCCGTTGCAGGCAACGATCAACGGATCAACCACGGCGATATCGCAGCAGCAGAGTCCAAAAAACAAAAACGCCCGCTAAGCGGGCGTTTGGGCATTCAAAAGCGGCATTTTCGCCTTGATTACTTGCCAACTGCGGCGCGGGCGACGCTGGTGATCTGGCTGCGATCAATACCGAGATCGTGCAGTTCACGAGTGCTCATGCGGCCCAGTTCGTTGATGGTCTGACGATATTTACGCCAATTGTTGAAGCTGCGTGCTACGTTCATGACATTACCCTTTCTGAGGTTTAGGTGACGTCAGTAACATTTTCGTTCCGGCGTCCTTTGATGCCCCCTATATGCGCTTTCTCTCGCCCAATGAACAGGCAGAATAAGGCAGGACACCCATGCGCTGCACGCAATGGTTCCAAAAGGGGCACGGCGTTACTGGAAGGATTCAGAACTTGTAGCGGACGCCGAAGACGTTGGCGTTTGTTGCGCCCTTCATATTGCCCAGCGTCTTGCCGCCGCCGGAACGGTGGTGAAGACGCCAGAAGAATTCCGTCGAGGAATCCTCGCTGAAGGAAACGTTGATTTCAGGCCCCAGATAAAACAGGACATTGGCGTTGCCATCATCCTTGATTTCCTGTTCGCGCTCACGGCCTCGCTGCGCATCGTTCACGAGGCTCAGGCCCGCCGTGAAGCTTGGCGTGACGAACAGCCGTTCTCCGAGCTTGATCTGCTCGTAGCGCGCAACCGGCCCCGCCCAGACCTCACCGGTGAAGCCCTTGCCAAATCTCGCGGCAATGCCGATTTCGCCACCCAGCTTCACATTGCCGATGCTGTAGGGATAAAACTGGTAACCGCCACCAATAATGGCGTTCCTCTCATATTCCACCGGAATGAGAGCAGCGCTTTTCAGCATGTCCTCCTTCGTCATGGCGCCGGCAAAGCCGAATATCGCTTCGCTCGTCTCCGAAGTCATATCCTCCGACGCGAAAGATGATGTCGCGGCCAGTGCTATCATGGCCGCCAGCGACAGACGTGCTGCAATATTCATTCTGCTACTCCTGAACAAAGCCCGCTTTACCCAGCCGTCCTCATAGGCATATTCCCCGAAGGCGAACATACCGTTACCGAACACAATAAATTCAACACGGGCGAATTGGCCGAAAAACAGGCATTTTCCCGGGTTCAGCGCAGGAATCGCCTGAAACGGCGAAGCGCAAAAACGAAAAGCGCGCTGCCGATGGCCAAAAGCGCCAGCAATTGCGGCCAGACGACATCCAACCCGGCCCCGCGGAAAAGCACCGATTGCGCCAGAATGACGAAATGGGTGTTGGGTGCGAGAAGCATGAGATACTGGATGATGTCAGGCATGCTCTCACGCGGCGTCATGGCGCCGGAGAGCACCTGCAACGGCAATAGAAACAGGATCAGCAGCATGCCGAACTGCGGCATGGAACCGGCAACCGTCGCAAGAAATATGCCCATCGAGGTCATGGCAAAGAGTTGCAGGGCGGTCCCAAGCAGGAAAAGCGAGAGCGAGCCTTCAATCGGAATGGCGAGCAGCCCCCTGACGACGACGAACAGCGAAAATGCCGAGGCCACCAGCACCACGAGGCCCATGGACCAGACCTTGCTCAGCATTATCTCCAGCGGCGTCACCGGCATCACCAGCAGATGCTCGACCGTGCCATGCTCACGCTCGCGAATGAGCGCCGCCCCCGTCAGCACGATGGACAGCATGGTGATGGCGGTGATGATGTTATTGATCGATCCGAACCACGACTTGTCCAGTTCCGGATTGAAACGGGAGCGCAGCGTCAGATCCACCGGCACCGAGGTCGCACCACGATAGCGGTTCATATATTCCTGGATTTCGCTGGTCACGATGGTCTGGACATATCCACCGCCGCTGAAAGCCTGGCTCATGCGGGTGGCGTCGATGTTGAGCTGAATGGCCGGCTGCTGCCCCGCCATGAGGCGGCGCTGGAAATCCGGCGGAATGTTGAGCGCGAAAGTATCGAGCCCCGCATCCATGCGCTTGTCCATTTCAGCAATGGAAATCTGCTTTGGCGGCGCAAAATAGGGCGGATAGAACGCCGTGCTGATGCGGCCCGAAAGCGGTGACTGATCCTCATCGACAATCGCAATGGCGGCATTGTTGAGCGTCTCCGGCAGCGCGCTGGAGCCGGTATAGATCTGCAGCGTGAAGGCGTAGACGATCAGCAGCAGCAACATGCCGTCACGCGCAAGGCCGCGCAGTTCCTTGATGCCGAGCTGGAAGATGTTGGACGAAAACAACCTCATGACGCCTGTTTCCTCAAGAGAGCGGCACCGGCGACGAGAAGCAGTGGAATGGCAATGATCAGCGGCAGGAAAGAGCCGGAAAGGCCGGCGAAATCCAGCCCCTTCGAAAAGGTCCCGCGTGAAATCGTCATGAAATAAGTTGCGGGGTAGATATTACCGATGAAGGCACCTGCGCCCTGCAGCGACGAGACGGGATCAATCATGCCCGAATATTGCGTCGCCGGAATGAGCGTCAGCAGGGCCGTACCGAAGATCGCGGCAATCTGGCTCTTCATGAAGGACGACATGACGAGGCCAATCGAGGTGGCGATGATGACGAAGAGCAAGGCTCCCGTTGCGTAAGCAAGATAACTTCCCGTAAACGGCACCCGGAAGATGAAGATGGCGAATGCCGTCAGAAGCAGGAAATTAAGCATGCCGAGGGCGACATAAGGCAGCTGCTTGCCGATCAGGAATTCCAGCCGGGTGGTTGGCGTTACGTAAAGATTGACAATGGAGCCGAGCTCTTTTTCGCGGACGACGCTGAGCGCCGCCAGCATGGCCGGAATGAGCATGAGCAGCAGCGGAATGACCGCCGGCACCATGGCGACAAGGCTTTTGACATCAGGGTTGTATCGATAGCGCGTTTCGATGCTGAAGCTGTTCTGCGTCGCCGCGCTGCCATAAATCTCGGCCGCCTTCCTCGCCAGCCATGTCTGGTGCATGCCCTGCACGTAACCGCGCACCGTCTCGGCCCGCTGCGGCATGGCGCCATCGATCCAGGCGCCCACCTCCACCGTCTTGCCGCGCAGCACATCCCGACCGAAACCGGGGGGAATTTCAATGGCGAGGCTCAGTTCGCCATCGCGCATGCGCCGGTCCATATCGGCATAGTCGCGGATCGGTTCCTTTTCGATGAAATAACGGGAACCGGCTATATCCAGCACATAATCGCGGCTGATGGTGGAATCGTCACGGTCCAGCACCGCAAAGGTCAGATCCTCGACATCCAGATTGATGCCGTAACCGATCACGAACATCAGGATGACGCTGCCAAGCACCGCCAGCGTGCCGCGAATGGGGTCTCGCTGCAGTTCCAGCGCCTCGCGGCGCGTATAGCTGAACATGCGCCTGACATCGAAAAACCGTTTGCGGGCGGGCGCTGCATGTGGCGTCACAGGCACGGCCGCTGCCGCGACCGGCGCGTCCGCAGGTTCCGCCTTTTTCACGCCGGACGCATCTTCGAGATAGGCGACGAAAGCCTCTTCCAGCGTTGCCGCATTCCGGCTCTTGGTAATCGCGTCCGGCGTATCGCTGATCAGCACCTTGCCGGCATGCATCAGCGAAATCCGGTCACAGCGCTCCGCCTCGTTCATGAAATGGGTGGAGATGAAAATCGTGACATTATCGTTGCGTGAGAGATCGACGAGGATCTGCCAGAACCCGTCCCGCGCCACCGGATCGACACCGGACGTCGGCTCGTCGAGGATAAGAATGTCAGGCGAATGGATCATCGCCACCGCCAGCGACAGTCTCTGCCGGATGCCAAGAGGCAGATCGTCCGGCAGGGTCTCCATGACCGCGCCGAGATCGAAACGCTGCGCCATCTCGGCGATGCGCGGCTGAATTTTCTCTTCCGGCAGCTTGAACAGCCGCGCGTGAAGATCGAGGTTCTGGCGCACGGTCAGTTCGGAATAAAGCGAAAATGCCTGGCTCATGTAACCGACGCGGTGACGGATGGCCATGTCGCTGGCATCCACCTTGTGCCCGAAGAGCTTCGCCTCGCCTTCGCTCGCGGCCAGAAGCCCGGTCAGCATCTTCATGGTAGTGGATTTTCCGCAGCCGTTCGAGCCGAGAAAGCCGAAAATCTCGCCGCGCGGAATCTTGAAGCTGACATTGTCGACGGCAGTAAAGTCACCGAAGCGCATGCTCAGATGCGAGGCCTCGATGGCATAGTCGCCATCATCGCTCACCTTGCGCGGCGCGATATGCACCTCATGGTAACCCTTGCGCTTTTCTTCCGGAAGAAGCGCGATGAAGGCCGCATCGAGATTGGCAGCCGAGGTGCGCTCCAGAAGTTCGGCAGGGGATCCCGTTGCCAGAATTTTTCCGCCATCCATGGCAACCAGCCAGTCGAAACCGGCGGCTTCCTCCATATAGGCGGTGGCGACGATGACGCTCATGCCCGGACGCCCGGCCCGGATCGAATCGATCAGTTCCCAGAACTGCCGGCGCGACAGCGGATCGACACCCGTGGTCGGCTCATCGAGAATGAGCAGGTCCGGATCGTGGATCAGCGCGCAGCAGAGCCCGAGCTTCTGCTTCATACCGCCCGAAAGCTTCATTGCCGGACGATCGGCGAAGGGCTCGAGGCCGGTACTTTTCAGCAGTTCGGCAATGCGCGCCTGCCGCTCCCTGCCGCCCTGCCCGAACAGCCGCCCGAAAAAGTCGATATTCTCGAACACGGACAGGGTGGGATAAAGGTTCTTGCCCAGCCCCTGCGGCATATAGGCAATGCGCGGGCAGGTATCCTCGCGGTGGCGCGGATCGGACATATCGCCGCCCAGAACCTCCACCTTTCCCTTCTGTATCGCCCGCGCCCCGGACACAAGCGACAGGAGGCTGGATTTTCCGACACCGTCCGGCCCGATAAGCCCGATCATCCGCCCGGACGGAATTTCAACCGATATGTCGGCCAGAGCGACCGTGCTGCCAAAGGCCAGCCGCACATCTGTCAGCCGCGCAACCGGCGCGTTCCTGTCGTTTTCACTGTTCATCGCGGAGGGTGTGCCCATGGCGGCCACCGTCACTTGACGAGGTTACGTTCGAGATTTTCCGGCCAGGCCGCCTGCGGATCAAGCCGGACATAGGCCATGCCGGGCAGGCCGGTTTTGACATATTGAATGTATTTCTGCAGCAGTTCCTGCGGGATCTGCGCCCGCACCCGGAAGGTCAGCTTCTGGCGCTCTTCCTCGGTCTCGACCGTTTTCGGGGTGAACTGCGCAACATCGGCCACGAAGGAAACCTTGGCCGGAATGGTGTATTGCGGCGCGGCATCGAGGATGAGGCGCACGTCGGAGCCCATCGATGTGCGGCCGGCCTCAGCCGTCGGCAGGAAGAACGTCATGTAGACGTCGCCGAGATCGACAAGATTGAGAACGCGGCCACCGGCGGAAAGCACCTCTCCGGGCTGGGCGATGCGATATTGCACGCGGCCGTCGCGCGGCGATTTCAGCGTCGCATCGGTGATGTCAGTCTCGATGCTCTCAATATCCGCCTGTGCGGCATCAACCGCCGCTTCCGCGTCGACGATCTGCGCCCTGGCGGCGTTGATGGCGGCATCCGAGGCGGCAAGCGAGGCCTCAGCCGAGGCAAGCGTGGCGCGGGCGGATAGCTCGGCCGCTTCGCTGTCGTCGACGATCTGCTGCGATACCGCGTTACCCGTCAGCAGCTGTTTCGAACGTGCATTGGTCTTGGAGGCGGAATCGAGTTGCGCCTTGCGCTGTTCCACCACGGCCAGAGCGGATGTTTTTTCCGCCTCCCGCTGGGCAACGAGGCTGTTTGCGGTATCGATCGCTATTTTTGCGCGGCGAAGCTGTGCTTCCGCCTGGCGCTTTTTGGCTTCCAGCTGAGCCGTGTCCATCTGCGCCAGCACCTGCCCGGCCTTCACGAAGTCGCCTTCGCGCACCATGATATCCTGAAGGCGACCCGCTGTTTTCGTGGAAATATCGATCTCCACCGCCTCGATCCGGCCGTTACTGGCCACGAACCCGGCGGGAAGTCCCTCCCCCGTCAGCTTCGACCAGAAGAAATAGGCGGCAACGGCAACAGCCAGAACCACCAGACCAATGAGCAAGCCTTTTTTAGACATCCGTCTTCCCCATGAACCCTTCAGGTTTCAACCGTAATACGTAAAAACCGAAGAAGCCAGCCACCATCGCGTTCAGAATTCGCACCCGGCATTTCTTCTGTTTGAGGAAATGGGCCGGGTCATGCGGCTGTTTAAGTGAGGGTGCGCTTCGTGGCTTTGACACAAGTCAAGTGCATGAGAGGTTTCGGGCAAGGGCCTAAACCGGTTGACGATGGCAGGCAGCAGCGATTGCAAAGCCATATGAAGTGGCCTCGTTTGGCAATGCCGCATCATCCGCACTCGTCACCCCGGACTTGATCCGGGGTCCAGGCGATCAAGTCTTTGATCGCACGAGACTCTCTATCTCACGGCGCAGACGCGCCGTGGCTGGATGCCGGATCAAGTCCGGCATGACGGAGGAGAGGGCCTGCACCTCAGATAGTCAGAGGCCGCAGGATGAAACCTGCAGCCTCGCATTGTTGTAGCGATCGCGCGTTACACCGCCCGCGCCCGTTTCACCTCCACCTGCGTCCACTCCGGCAACCAGTCGCGGTGTGCGACGAGGAGATCGTCCACCAGCGACCAGATCTGGTCGAGGTCGAGCTCCGCCGCCGTATGCGGGTCCATCATCGCCGCGTGGAAGATGTGTTCGCGGTTTTCGGTCATCAGCGCCCCCACCGTCAGTTCCTGCACATTGATGTTGGTGCGCATCAGCGCGGTGAGCTGCGGCGGCAACTCGCCGATATAGGTGGGCTGCACGCCGTTATGATCGACAAGGCACGGCACTTCCGCCGCACAATTGGCCGGCAACGAGGTGATGCAGCCATTGTTGCGCTGGTTGCCGTAAATCACCGAGGGTTCGCCGGTCCAGACCGAGTTGATGATGGAGGAGGCATATTCCTTCGATTGCTTGACCTCGATCTTCTCGGCTGAGCGATAGGCTGCCGCCTGCCCCTTCCAGCGCTCGATCTGCTCGATGCAGCGCTTGGGATATTCATCGAGCGGGATACCGAATTTCTCGATCAAATCCTCGCGCCCTTCCTTGATGAAATAGGGCGTATATTCGGCGAAATGTTCGGAACTTTCGGTGACGAAATAACCGAGCCGCGTCAGCATCTCGTAACGCACCTTGTTGGGGCAACGCGGGTTCCAGCCGGGCTTCGGCGCCCGGCCTTCACGGTAGCCGCGCACGAGGTCGGGATAAAGGTTCTTGTAACTGCCATCCGGCTGGCGGTGTTCGAACTCCAGGAAGAACGCCATATGGTTGATGCCGGCCGAACGGTAGCGGATTTCCTCATAGGGAATATCGAGATCGTGGGCGAGCTCCATGGCCGTGCCCTGCACGGAATGGCAAAGGCCGACCTGCCGGATCGTCGGGTATTTTTCCGCAATCGCCCAGGTGTTGATTGCCATGGGGTTCACATATTGCAGCATGATGGCGTTGGGGCAGACGGCCAGCATGTCCTCGCAGATCTTCCACAGATGCGGCACGGTCCGCAGGCCGCGCATGATGCCGCCGACACCGAGCGTATC
The DNA here is from genome assembly GCA_025560025.1 of Agrobacterium tumefaciens. Lineage (NCBI taxonomy): Bacteria > Pseudomonadati > Pseudomonadota > Alphaproteobacteria > Hyphomicrobiales > Rhizobiaceae > Agrobacterium > Agrobacterium tumefaciens. Next base: position 68,869 of record CP048486.1, read on the forward strand.
GGCAATGGTCTGGCGCAGGCCATATTTGCGCGGCACCTCGAAATCGGTGACTGTGCAGGGCTCATAACCGCCGATCTGGAAGGCCACGACGACGAAATCCGCACCGGCAAGGGCCTTTTTTTGGTCCGTATAGGTCTCGGCCTTCGCCTTTGCGCCAAGCGTCAAAATCAGCTTGTTGACGACGATGGCGCTTTCTTCCAGCCTTTCACGGTTGATGTCCATCAGCGCGATGGTGGCGCCCGAAAGGGCCGGACGCTGCAGCACGTCGCCGATGATGTTCTTCATGAACACGGTGGAACCTGCGCCGATAAATGTGATCTTGGGATCTCTTGCCATTTCTACCTCCGGCATTTGGCATTCAAGCGATTTCGAAGGCGGCCCGGACGAGCCGCTGGGTATATTCGGTTTTCGGATTGGTCAGCACCTCCTCGACGGGCCCCTGCTCGACGATCCTGCCGCGCTGCATGACGATGACGCGGTGGCAGAGCGCGCGGACCACTTTCAGGTCGTGCGAGATGAACAGGTAGCTCAGGCCCCGCTCATCCTGCAGCTTGCGGAGCAGGTCGATGATCTGCGCCTGCACGGAAAGATCGAGCGCCGAGGTCGGCTCATCAAGAAGGATGAATTCCGGCTCCAGCACCACTGCCCGGGCAATGGCGATGCGCTGGCGCTGGCCGCCGGAAAACTCGTGCGGGAAACGCGAGAGGATGTTGCCGGGCATGCCCGCTGCCTCCAGCGCGTCGCGCACCCGGTCCAGCCTTTCGGCCCTGGTCCGGCCAAGGCCGTTGATGACAAGCCCTTCCTCGATGATCTGGCCGATGGTCATGCGTGGATTGAGCGAGGCGAAAGGATCCTGAAAGACGATCTGCATACGTGAACGCAGGGGCCGCATTTGCGCGCGGGAGCGGCCATCGACCCTCTCCCCGTCAAAGATCACCTCCCCGGCCACCGGCTCGTTCAGCCGCAGCAGGGATTGGCCGAATGTCGTCTTGCCGGAACCGGATTCACCAACGAGCCCAAGCGTCTCGTGCCTGTTGAGGGTGAGGCCCAGACTGTCGACGGCGATCAGTTCCTTCAGTTCCGGTTTGAACAGGCCGCCGTAACGCATCATGAAAGAGACCCGCACGCCATTCGCCGTCAGCAGCACGCCGGAATCTACCGGCAGCGGCTTTGCCGTGCCATGCGGTTCGGAGGCAAGCAGCTTTTTCGTATAGGGGTGCTGCGGCGCTTCGAAGAGCTTTTCCGTAGTGTTGTGCTCACGCATTTCGCCATGCTGCATGACATAAACGTAATCGGAAAACTGCTTCACGATCGTCAGATCATGGGTGATGAGAACCACGGCCATACCGCGCTTCTTCTGAAGGTCGCGGATGAGGTTGAGGATCTGCGCCTGGACGGTGACGTCGAGCGCAGTGGTTGGCTCATCGGCGATCAGCACATCCGGATCGTTGGAGAGCGCCATGGCGATCATCACACGCTGCCGCTGGCCGCCGGACAGCTGGTGCGGATATTGCTTCAGCCGCGCTTCCGGTTCGGGTATCTGCACCTGCCGCAGAAGATCGAGCGCCCTCACCTGGGCCTCTTTCCGGCTCAGTTTCGAATGAACGCGGATCGCTTCGACGATCTGGCTGCCGATCGTATAAATCGGGTTCAGCGAACTCATCGGCTCCTGAAAGATCATCGAGATGCGGTTGCCGCGCAGCGCCCGCCGCTGGCGGCTGGAAAATTTCAGAATGTCGTCGCCGTTGAAACGCACGGTCGCGGATTTCGAAACGGACGCCCGCTTCGTCAAAAGCCCCATGATGGTGCGGGCCGTGACGGATTTTCCCGAACCGGATTCGCCAACGATGGCAATCGTCTCGCCCCGGTAAAGCTGGAAGGAAATATCCTTCACCGCCTCCACCGTGCCGTGCTCCACCTTGAAGGTCACGGCGATGTTGCGCGCATCGATGATGGCGTCGTCGTTTCGGTCATCGGCATCGAAGCGGATGGCGGGCGCGTAAGTGTTGTTCTGTGCAGCAGCAACCATGTTACGCTCCTCTCAATAGGGATCGACGGCATCGCGCAGGCCATCGCCGAGCGCGTTGAAGGCGAAGACTGTGACCAGCACGAAACCAACAGGTGCGAGAATCCAGGGATAGGAACCGATGACGGAATAGGTCGCCGTATCCTGCAGCATCAGCCCCCAGGAGATGAGCGGCGGCTTGACCGCAAAGCCAAGGAAACCGAGGAAGGATTCGAGCAGCACGACGCTCGGAATATGCAGTGTCACGGCGACGATCACATGGCTCATCACATTTGGCAGGATGTGCTGGAAGATAATGCGCCGGTCCGTGGCCCCGACGGCAATCGCCGCCCGCACATAATCGATACGCGCCAGCGCCAGCGTCTTGCCGCGTACCTCACGCGACATCTGCGCCCAGCCGAGCGCCGACATGACACCGACGACGAAGACGAGGAAAACGGTCGTCGGCGCGGTGACAGGAATGAGTGAGGTCAGCGCGAGATAAAGCGGCAATTGCGGGAAAGCGAGCACCACTTCCACGAAACGCTGTATCCAGGCATCCAGAGGCCCGCCGAAATATCCTGATATCAGCCCGACACTGGTGCCGATGACGGTGACGATGGCGACGACGCTGAGCGCGATGGCAAGCGAGATGCGCGAGCCATAGATGGCGCGCGACAGCACGTCGCGTCCGAATTTATCGGTTCCGAGAAAATGCACCGGCTGGCCATCCGTCGAGCCGAAGAAATGCCGGCTCATCGGGAGGAGACCCAAAAGCTTGTATTCTGCGCCCTTGACGAAAAAGCCGAGATAAACCGGATTGTCATAGTCCGGCCCGACAATGGGCTGGAAGGTGATCGGATCGAGCTCTTCGGTCTCGGCGATGGCATAGACCCGTGGCAATAGGCTGACATTGCCGTCCTTGTCGCTGAAGCGCACCACCTGCGGCGGCGAAAAGCTGCCATGGGTTTCGAGCGGGTTCATCGGCGCAAAAAAATCCGCGAAGATGGCAATGAGGATCAGCAGCACTACCAGCACCAGCCCGATCATGCCGGTGAACGAGCGCCGCAGACGCCGCCAGACAAGCGCGAGATAGCTCTCATTGCCACGGGCGGAGCGGTCGGGTTTTGCTGCAACGGCGGTTTCGTTCTTCATCTCGTCAAACGCCATCATCTCAGGCCCTCCCGAATTCGCGCACGCGCGGGTCGAGCATGGCCAGAAGCATATCGGCGATGATGTTGCCGATGATGAGCGTGGCGGCCAGCACCATCATGAAGGTTGCGGTGACATAGACATCGCCCACTGCCATGGAGCCGACGATGGCGGGACCAACGGTCGGCAGCGCGAAGATGATGGCCGTCTCGATTTCGCCACTCAGCATGTAGGGCAGCACGACGCCCTGATACATGATGAGCGGGTGCATGGCATTCGGCACCGCATGGCGCATGATGACGGCGCCTTCCGAAAGCCCCTTGGCGCGTGCCGTCTCGACATATTGCGCATTCAGCGTATCGAGCAGATTGCCGCGCATCACCCGCATATTATAGGCCAGCCCACCGAAGACGGCGATGGCGACCACCGGCCAGACATGGCTGACGAGATCGACGAATTTGCCCCACGACCACGGCGCACCGCCATATTGCGGCGAGAAGAAACTGCCGATCTCAGACACGTCGAAATGAAACACCATGAGATAGACGAGGATCAACGCCATCAGGAAGCGCGGGATCGTCATGCCGAGGAAGGCGATGGTCGACAGAAGATTGTCGACCCAGGAATATTGCCGTGTAGCCGCCCAGATGCCGAAGGCGATGCCGAGAACGGATGCAAAGATGTGGCAGACCAGCGCCAGCGCAATGGTGCGCGGCAGGCGTTCGCCAACCACATCGGCGACCGGCTTGTTGTAATAGAAGCTGTAGCCGAAATCGCCGCGGGTGACGATGCCGCCGATCCAGTTGAAATATTGAATGACGAGCGGCTTATCGAGGCCGTGTTCGATGCGGTAGGCCTGCGCCTGCGCTTCCGCCTGTTCGAAGGACGCACCGCCCTGGTTCATCAGCTGCGAGCGGATGTAATCGGCATAATCGCCGGGCGGCGCCTGAATGATGGCGAAGGTTACCACGCTCAGGATCAACAGCACCGGAATGGCGGAGCCTATGCGTATCGTCAGGAATCTCAGCATCGAACGGTTTTCCTCCGTTTGGGCGGGCCGTGATGGATAACGGTCCGCCGGGTGCCTCCGGCCGCGCTTCACGCGCGACCGGTACCGGGTGTTCTCCGGGAGGAGTACTTCAAGGTATTCGCATTTCCGGACGGGAAACCGGGGTCCAGTTTTACCGGAAATGCTTTAGTTGATAGGCCCGCCCTCACCCGGCTTGCCGGGAAGCTGCTGCGGGAAGAGTTCGTATTTGCCCTGCTTATCCGCCGCGACCCAAAGGCGTTCGCGAATGATAGAGTCTTCAGCCCAGTTGAACATGAAGATCGGCGTGCCCTGCGGTACGTTGGAGAACCGCTTGTTGACGATCAGCGCGCCGGGATATTCGGTGAGACCGATCGTGTAGAGGTTCTGCGTATAGACCTTCTGATATTGCTTCATCAGTTCCGCCCGCTCGGCATTGTCCTGCGAGGAGATGAATTTGCGCACGATGTCGGCCATCTCCTTCTCGAACGGCATCAGATCCAGCTCCTTGCCTTCGGGCGAGCGATGGTTCCAGCTGGTGCGCGGGCCGACAGGGGCAAGCTGCTCGGTATTCTGCACCACGGATGAAAGCTCGGTGGAATTGCGCCGCACCAGCCAGTCGAACTGCCCGCCATAATGGGCGGCATCGCGCTGGTTGGAATCGAGGCTGTTGATGACGACGCGAAGGCCGAGTTTCGCCATCTGGCCAACCAGACCTTCCGCGAGGCTCTTGTCCGTCGCGTAACCGTTATTGACGAGAAGGGTAATTTCGACATTGCGACCGCCAAGTGTTTCCTTCGGGAAATTCAGGAAACCATCGCCATCCGTGTCCTTCAGGCCAATCGAGGCCAGTGCGGCCTTGGCGGCTTCGAGGTTGAAGGGGTAATAGACCGTGGAGGCGCGGTCATAGAAGCTGGTGCCAGACGAAATGCCGCCCGGATAGATCGCCGTGAACGGCCCTTTCACCAGCGAGTCGCCGACTGCCTTGCGGTCGATGGCCGATGTGACGGCCTGACGGAACACCTCGTTGCGGTTCAGCTCGCGAATGGCCTGCCCGCGCTCATCCGGATTGCCCCAGCCATTGCCGGAGAAATTCATCTGCAGATTATAGCCGATGAGGCGCGGCCCGAAGGCAAGGCGGGCCGGCGCATTGGGGTCGGCGGCGCGTTTGAGCGAGGCAACGAAATTTTCCGGCTGTTCGAGGTTGGAGAAATCGCCCGATCCCGCCACGGCCTGCACATCACGGTCAGCCCAGGTGGAAAGCTTGTAATGGACCTCGTTGAGATAAGGCAGTTGCTGGCCCTTCTCATCGACCTTCCAGTAATAGGGATTGCGCCGTAGCACGATGATGTCATCAGGCCGATAAGCGACCGGCACCCATGCCCCCATGACCGGCATGTTCATATATTCCGGCGGGAAAGCGTTCTTGAACTGATTGTAGGTGTTCTTGGAATATTTCGGATGCTGCGGTTTCAGGATATGCGACGGCCCTGGGCAGAAGCTCGGATAGGCCATGGTGTAGAGATATTGCTTGGGAAAGGCGCTCTTGAAGGTCCACTCCACCGTATAATCATCAACCTTCGTGAGCGTCGTTCCCTCACCGAAAGCCTCGGGCGATGCGCCGCCGCCAAGCGGTGAAACATTGGGATCGACGACCGCATCTTCCCAGTAGAACATCACGTCATCGGCGTTGAAGGGCTCGCCATCCGACCATTTGGCGCCCTTGACGAGATGCATCGTCAGCTTGTGGCCATCCTCGGACCATTCCCAGCTTTTGGCCAGATTGGGTAGCGGTTCGGTGTCCTTGGCGTCCACCTGGAAGAGCGGTGCGGTGCGCGTCAGGCATTCGGAAAGGGCGATATCGATGCCGCCCCAGCCCTGGCTCTGGCCGGCAATATAGTTCCAGCCCTCAGGCCTGCCGCCCACCACATGGCGCATCGTATCGCCGTAAACGCCCATACCATCGGGCATATTGCCGGTCTTGTAGACCAGCGGTTCTTCCGGCAGGCGCTCTTTCAAGGGCGGCAGCTTGCCGGTCTTTTCGAATTTCTCGCTGACCCAGTCAGGCTCGCTGTAGCTTGGCAGCGTCTTGAATTCGAGGATCGAGTCGCGCGCCACGTAATTGATCTTGCCTTCGGCCGGAAATTGCGGCGGCTCCGGCGGCGTGGCGGTCTCGAAGGCATTCGCATTGAGTGCGATCATCGAAACACCGAGACCCAGTGCCGAGATGATACCGATCTTGCGTTGAAGTAACATCGTCATTCCTCCCAAATGGCAGCTCTTCGACCGCCCACCCTCTGTGATCGTTCTGGCCGTGGCGGCGAACTCCCTTCCGCCGCCCGGCCTGTTCCCATGCCTTTTCCTTCAAACAGCCTTTTTCAGCGCCGACTTTTCGGCCCGCAGTTCTTCGATGGAGCGCACATTGCGGCGGGCGGCACCGGCCCAGTCGCGGGTCTTGACGCTGGATTTGGCAAGCCGCTCCTTCGCCGCCGGTACTGCATCCGCATATTGCGGCAGCCAGCGGGCCTGCGCGACGACCATCTCATCCACCATCTGCCAGACCTCCTCCGGCGTGGCGACGGCGCCGACCAGCGGATCGTGCAGCACGGCAAGCTTCAGCAGATCGATATCGCCGCTCACCGCCGCATGGACAGACATACGCTGCACATTTATGGAGGCCATGCAGGTGGCAGCGCAGGCTTCCGGCAGTGTGATGCCGGACACCATGTTGATGCCGAAACGGTCGACGAAGCCGGGCGACTCGATAATGGCGTCGGCTGGCAGATTGGTGATGACGCCGTTGTTCTTGACGTTGAAATGACCGCGATAGACACGCCCTGTCTCCAGCGCTTCCAGAATATGGCTTGCATGTTCGTTGGAGCGCTTCGCCGGATCGATGGGCTTTGCGGCCGAGGCGAGGAACTGCGGAAACTCGGTTTCGAACCAGTTGCGCGTTTCGGTGGAGTGGCGGAGATAACCGCCGGTTTCGCCGTGGATCCAGTCGGACATGTCGATCCAGCGGGCAATCTCTTCCGGCCGCTTGCGATACCACGGCAGATATTCGGAGAGATGGCCATTGCTTTCTGTCGAATAGACATCGAACCGCTTCAGCACGTCGATGCGCAGCTTCTCCTGCTGCGAGAAGACCGGATGCGCCTCGAAGGCGGCGACCAGCTCGTCCTTGCCGATCTTGCGGCCGTTGAGCCTCAGATCGATGAACCATGTCTGGTGGTTGATGCCGGAGCAGATGTAATCCAGCTCGGATACGCTTTTTGCACCGAGAATTTCGGCGATCTGTTCGGCGCCGTGCTGCACGCCGTGGCAGAGACCGACCGTATCCACCTTGCCATATTCGATGGCCGCCCATGTATTCATGGCCATGGGATTGGCATAGTTCAGGAATTTCGCACCGGGTGCGGCAACCTCGCAGATATCCTTGCAGAAATCCAGAATGACCGGAATGTTGCGCTGACCGTAGAGAATGCCGCCGGCGCAGATCGTATCGCCCACGCACTGGTCGATGCCGTATTTCAGCGGAATACGAATATCATCGGCATAAGCTTCGAGACCGCCGACCCGCACGCAGCTGATGATGTATTTCGCGCCCTCGAGCGCCCGGCGGCGATTGGTATCGGCCGTCACCTTCACCGGGAAACCATTGGCCTCGACGATCTTTTCGAGGATCGCCCTGATCATATCGAGATTGTGCTGGCTGATATCCGTCAGCGCGACTTCAATATCGCGAAATTCCGGCACGCACAGGAGATCGGTGAACAGTTTTTTCGTGAAACCGACGCTGCCTGCGCCAATAATAGCGATTTTGAAACTCATAACGCCACCTCTGTTGCAAATCGAACGGGTGAAACGGGCCGAAGGATCGTAAATATGGCACCACAGAAAAATACCCGTAAGAATCCCGGAAAACCGGCCTTACTCCCAATTTTTCAGCAGCAATATCCCGCTGGCTGTCTCCTCGGATCGGGATTATGCGTATAATAAGGGACAGGACCAGAGAAGGATTATGCTTTCATGGGTAATTTTGTGCTGCGTGATTTGATCGATCAGGGACCCGGCATGCGAACCGTCTCGCTGCCGCGCGGACGCCAGACCCTGCACACCATGCCCACCAGCAGCGGCTATGAAATCCGCCGTGGCGGCAACTATGATTGGGACGGGCGGCGGCGCGGCCAGACGCCGTTCACCGTGCTGCAATATTGCATCGGCGGACAGGGCAATCTGCGCTACGAAAACCGGCATTATGTGGTGAAGCCAGGTGAAACCCTGCTGCTGCTCATCCCCCACAATCATCGCTATTGGCTGGAAGACGGCAAGGAATGGGAGTTCTTCTGGATTTCCATGAATGGCGAGGAGGCCTTGCGCATCCACCGCAACATCCTTTCTGTCACCGGTCCCATCCTCAGGCTTCAGCCGGAAACCGTCGATCATCTCGCTTATTGCTGCTCGCGACTCGTAAATGGCGCGGAAACGCCGGGGGCCGCCTCCGCCGTCGCCTATGAGGCGGCGATGACACTTTATGACGATGTCTTCGGCTCGCATCCCTCCTTCGGCGGCGAATATCGCACCCTGCAGCAGGTGCTGAGCTACATCGACAGCCATCTCGGCGAGCGGCTTTCCGTCAGCGACCTTGCGGCCGTGGCCGGCCTCAGCCGTGCGCATTTTTCCCGCATCTTCACGGCAAGCGAAGGCCTGCCGCCGGCGGAATTCGTGCTGCAGCGGCGATTGCGGCGGGCAGCCAAGCTGCTGACCACCGCAGCCAATATTCCCATCAAGGAAGTGTCGGTGCTGTGCGGTTTTGAGGACCCGAACTATTTCTCAAAGGTCTTCCGCAGGCTTTATGGCACCAATCCGAGCGAATTCCGCACCACCGGCATGTATGCGAGCGTTCGGCAGGACGGATCCTGAAAAACAACTTGGTTTTGCCACGTTTCAGGAGATTAGGATGGATGACACTACGCGCATTTGGGAGATCGACTGAGGTGAAAGACAGAATCCGGATGATGCTTATCTTTCCGATTCGGGCGCTCATCATTTTCGCCCTGATTCTGGATGGCATTTTCCGCCCGCTCTACCGGCCCGTCATCAGGGCCATCTCCGGCCTGACAGTCATCAAACGGCTGGAAAACAGGATCGGGCAGTTGCCGCGTCTGGCCATTCTTCTCGCCCTTGCGGTGCCCTTCGCCATTGCCGAACCCATGAAGGTCATCGGCCTGATCCTTATTGCCCATGGCACCGTCAAAACGGGGGTGGTTCTGACGATCTTCGCCCATCTCGCCACCTTCCTGATCGTTGAACGGATTTATCACGCCGGTCGGGAAAAGCTTCTCACCTATGTCTGGCTCGCCTGGATCATGCGATATGTGCGTTTCGCACGTTCAATTTACGATCGCCTAAAGCTTGCGGCATTGAACTGGGTCAGGCTGCGGGTGCTCGCGCAGCAAAGGTGAAGAGGCATCCGTCACGATTTGCGACGCAACCTCTTCAGGAGAAACTCCGCAAGGACGGTTGACTGCAGCGACACGAGAATGATGGCGATACCCAGCACCACACGGACTTCGGGCACCTCATCGAACAGGAAATAGCCGACAGCCGTCACGAACAGGATCGACAGGTAGCCGACCGGCGCCAGGACACTGGCATCGGCAATGCGATAGGCCCGCAGGAAGCAATATTGACCGAGCTGCGCCAGCAATCCGATGGCCAGCAGCGGAGCCCAGTCGAACGGCGCAACCGGCTTCCAGGTCCAGATTGCGGGAAAGGCAGTGATGACGGCCAATCCCACGGTATAGAACACCATCATGACAGTGGTATTCTCCTGCCGCAGCGCCCGTGTCTGGATCACCGCCAGCGCCCCGAACACCACCGAGACGAGGACGACAAGCACGCCCGCATTGAAAGCCGTACCACCCGGCCCGATAACGACGAGAACGCCGACAAATGCAAGGCAGGCCCCGGCCCAGCGATATCGGCTCACCCGCTCACCAAGAAAGGCAACGGCCATGGCCATCGTCACCAGGGGGCGCGAAAAACCGATGGCATTGACGGTTGCAAGCGGCAGCAGGGTGATGGCGATGAAGTTGCTGGTGAGCGCAATGGCGTTGCAGCAGATACGGAAAAGATTGCGCCAGGGATATTTGACACGCACCATTTCCATCCTGTGCCGCCAGATAAGCGGCAGGATGAAGATCAGGCCGATCATCGCCCGGATGAAGACAAGCTGGAAGGCCGGATAGGTAACGCCCTGTGCCTTGACGAGTGCGGTCATCCCCCCTGACACGAGGGCCATATCCATAAGCAGCCAGCCTATGCCCGCGCGGGGATCGTTCTCGCGCGGGTTCTCCTGTTTTTCACTGTGGTCGTGGCCATTCACGCGGGTTGCACGAGGTTTGCCATGAGGCGGAACGCCCCCGGCACCAGCTTGTCCATCTGGTGGTGAAGGACGAGGCTGGTATGGGTGTGCCGGCCCTTGCCGATGACGCCCGAGACGAGAGCGCCCTTGAGCGGCTGTTCATCGACATCATGCATGGCGAGCAATGGCTCGTAGATACCGTCCCAGCGCGATGCGAAATAAAGCCCGCGTTCCTTGTCCCAACCGGCCCAGTCGCCGGCATCGATCACGTTGGGGCCGACAAGCAGCGGATGATCGGGCACCAGAACCGTCACCTCCGCCCTGGGATCGGTTACCCGCCAGCGCAGGGACGGTTTGCCGATTTCAAGCCGCCTGACCGGTGTCGTTTCCGGGTTCCACCCATCGGTCGGCCGGTGGTAAAGCGTCACAAGATGACCGCCCTCTTCGACGAAACGGTGAAGTTTCTCCGTTGCTGCGGCCAGATCCCTGCGGATGCCGAAGGCGAAGATGCCGACAACGATTGTCGTGAAGGACGACAGGTCGCGGCCAAGCGCCTCGGCATCCAGTTCGGTGACATCGAGACCCATGCGTGAAAGCCATGAGCCGACCCGGTCGGCACCGCCGCCAACATAACCGACGCGCGCATTTTGCGGCAGCTTGAGGTCCAGCGACAGGATCTTCAGGGCGGAAGGCGCCAGAAACCGTGCCCGGCCAATATGCGGATAGGCGATGGGCGTGATCTGGAAAGCCGGTTGCGAACCGGAAATTGGTTCGATCTGTGCAAGCCCCGCCTCGCCCGCGCCGGTGCGTTCCGCAATCCAGCCGCTTTCAGACCTGCGCACGTTCCAGCCGCCAGCGCCCTGGAAAGTAATAGGGCTATCTGCACCTTTCACATGGGCTTGCAACATCAGGCTATTTTGGTCCTGTCCAAGCGGAACGAGAAATGCATCCGGCGAAAGCGTGAGAGACTGGGCGGGAGTGACGAAAAACGGCTCCTCGAGATCGAAGGGCGCCGAAACCTCTCTGCCATCCACCTTGGCCGTCACGCGCACATAAGCATGGCCATTGCCGCCGGCGGCCTTCCAGTCTGGCTGGTAAAGGCCGGAAACAGCCGCATCGGGAGCGGCAGCGAGCGAGAATACCGTCGTCTGGCCAAGCGATTGAACCGATGAGGAAACGCCTGCGGGAAGAATGGGCTTGACCTCGACGCCGAATTTGGCCGCCCGGTCTGTCAGCTCCACATGAAGCGACGATGCACCGCCCGCCACGATTTCGGCGGGTTCCGCATAGGCGCGCTCGAAAAGATCGAGCGCCGTCAGGATGGCAGCATCGACCTGCGCACGTTTGCGCGCGATCCGATGGCCATGCAATTCCTGAAACTCCCGGGCTGCGGCCTCGTCTACCTTTTGCAGAAGAGCTGCCGCCCTTAGAAGGGACGCCGTGATCCGTTGCGTTTCGGGAAAGGCTGCGATTGCGTCAGTGATCGCCTGTTCGGCCTCGACCAGAGCTTTTGCCAGTTCGTCCTTAAGCCCCGGAAAAGCCGCGAGATCGGTAAGCGAAGACGGCAGCCTGTCGAGGATCGAGCTTTCCGCGCCACCCGCAACGCTGGACAGTTCGAGATGCAGCGGCCAGACTTCCTGCGCCCGTTTCGGCCAGTGCCCCATTCCCTGTGACGCGTGATAATAACGCGACCATTCACCGATACGGTCATATTGCGCACCGGTGGCCGCTTCGTTGCCCGCCGCGTTGATCGTCAGCGTCGTCTCGGGTGGAGGCACCTCGTCATCATAGGTGTCGCCGCCGCCCGACCATGCGGGAAGGTAGAATTTGGCCACCTTCCACGGTTTCAGCCCCTCGGAAAAATGTTCGGGATAGGCGGCTTGATCGGCAGCCATCGCGATTGCGCTTCTTGCCGCGCGCGTCATGGCACGGTGATGCCCGTGTTGTCCCGGCACATCGAGAAATGTCGGGATGACGATATCAGGCCGCTCCTTGCGATAGGCGCGCACCAGCCGCTCCACAATGCGTTGCTGCCCCCATCGACCGAAAGTCTGGTCGCCATCCTTGGAAAAACCGAAGTCGTGGATGATATCCGCCGGGCCATGGCCGAGCCAGCTTACATCCGCATCGATGACGCGGGCGGCCTCCTCCAGCTCGCGCGAACGGATGACACCGAGGGCGCCCAGCCGTTCCTGCCCCAATGCGTTCTGCCCGCCTTCTCCGCGCGTCGAGCAGGCAATGATGATCCGCATGCCCAGTTCCATGCGGAAATAGGCAAGAAGTCCGTTCTGCTCGTCGTCCGGATGCGCACCGGTATGCATGAGGGTGACCGTGGATTTCAGCGCGCTCAGCTTGCGGTGCAGGCGAACGAGCCATGGGTCGGCCATCTGCCGTTCGATACGTTCCCGGGGGTTAAGCATGCGCGGTCTCCTCCAATATTCAGCCCGGCGCCTGCGCTGCGGCACCCGGGGACGTCTCCAGTTTCGGTGTAACGATGTCGAACAGCGGCAAGGCGGCAGCACCGAGCGCCGCCGTCAATTGTCCGGACTTGCCGTGCATGACGCGCGGCAACTCCCTTTGCCGCCGGCTTGCGACCGAGGTGGGCAGATGCCCCATCCGCGCAATGATCTCGCTGATGATGACTTCGGGCAGCGCACCGCCGAGAATGACCGTCTGCGGATCCAGAATATTCTCGAGCATCGCAACCATTGGCGCCAGATGGATGGCGGCCTCGTCGATCCACTCCAGCACCACGGGATTACCCGCCTTGAACAGGGCTTCGAGATCGTCGAGCTCCGTATCCGCGACACCGTCGCAGACGAGTTTTTCCTTGAGCACGTAAACGGAAGCATAGGCCTCCAGGCAACCTCTTTGCCCGCAGGAGGGACAAGGCCTTCCCTTCGGCGAGACGGTGACGTGACCGATTTCGCCGGCATTGCCGAATGCGCCGCGATAGGGCGAGCCCTCCTGCATGATGCCGAGGCCGATACCGACGCCGAAATAGATCATGCAGAAATTCGGGATTGCCAGCCCCGCGCCGAACAGGCGTTCGCCGACGGCAGCGGCCGTCGCGTCGTTTTCCACCACCACCGGCTGGCCGCAGGCATCGCTCAGCATCTGGCGGGCATCAATGCCGCCCCAGCCTGAAAGGGTCGTCGGGCCAACGGAGGTCATGCCATCGATCTCGAACGGCCCGGGCATGACGACGCCGGTGCCGAGCAACCTGCAACCGAGATTTTTCGCAACCGCGGCATGTTCGGCCGCGAAGGTCTTGAATATGGCGTCCGGCGTGGTGTCCCTGAGCGGCGTGATACGCTGGGTGCGCAACATGCCGGCAAGATCGAGGCCGACGGTGACCATATGGTCGGCAGCGATTTCCACGCCAATCGTTGCACCCCCGTCCGGATTGACGGCGAACTGGATCGGCGGCTGCCCCCTGCCGCTGCGGCGGCGGCCAAGCTCCTTCAACAACGCCTCACCCACAAGCTCATCGACGATATTGGCCACCGCCTGCGGCGTCAGATGCGTGATCTTGGCAATCTGGGCACGGCCGAGCGACCCGTGCCGCCGGACGATGTCGAGGACGACTCGCCGATTATGCTCGCGGCTCCGCTCAGGATTTTTTCCGATTGCTACGGGATAATCGTCCACCGTGTGCACCGTCATCTCTTCAACTTCCCGTCCGTTAGAAAATTCATAGCGTCGAAATGACAATAAGCGCAATATAATAATTCAAGTAAATTATCTTATTGACAAATGCCCGCCTTCAGAGAACCGTAGAGAGCGACCGGGGGTCAGGTTTGCATGGGGCGGAATTGATGAAATCCCGCTTCCGGCAAATCGATGAGCGCGCGCGAAAGCGCGGATAAAGGGAACGATCGCTCCGCATCCGGAAGACCGGACGGAGGAAATGGAGGCTTACATGCGCAGGGCAACTTTGTTCGCCGGCTTGGTTGCCGGTTTCAGTACATTTGCATTCAACGCCGCGCAGGCGGTTGAAATCGAATATTGGCAATATGTCTTCGACACACGCGTCAAGGCCATGGATGAGCTGATCGCGGAGTTTCAGAAGGCCAATCCCGACATCACCGTCAAGCAGGTGACCTTCCCTTACGCCGACTATCAGACGCGCGTCATTGCCGCCAACATGTCCGGCAAGGGCCCTGATGTCATGCAGCTGTTTTACGGCTGGCTGGACAAATTTGCAGCCGGCGGCATCCTGCAGCCCCTGCCGACCGATGCTTTCCCGCATGACAAGATCGAGAGCGATTTCTTCCCGATCGTCAGCGCCATGAAGCGTGGCGACGATTATTACGGCCTGCCGACAGCGGTGCGTTCGCTCGCCCTTTTCTACAACAAGAAGCTCTTCACGGAAGCCGGCCTTGACGCCGCCAATCCGCCGAAGACGCTGGACGAATTTGTTGCCGCCGCCGAAAAGATCGCCAAGCATGATGCCGCAGGAAACCTCACCGTTGCCGGCTCCACGCTTGATATGGGCGGCCAGGACCACCAATGGTGGCGCGAGGTTCTCATCCGCCAGTATGGCGGCGAGCCCTATACCGACAATGACCAGAAAGTCGCCTATGACAGCGAAGCGGGCGTTCAGGCCCTGAAATTCTATACGAGCCTGCAGCTTGAAAAGAAGATCGGTCAGGTGGGCTTTATGGATGAAGGCCAGGCCGCCTTCCGCGCCGGCAAGGCGGGCATGACCATCGACGGCACGTTCCGTCTGGGATCCTTCAGGACCATCAAGGATTTCGAGTGGGGCGTGACCGAGCTTCCGACCAATGACAAGAATATCCGCTCCAACTATGCCAGCTATTTCGCAAACGGCATCAGCGCCAAGACGAGCGGCGAAGAGCTTGAAGCGTCGAAGAAGTTCCTCGCTTACATCTCGTCACCGGAAGCCATGGCGATCTGGCTGAAGACCGTCGGCGAGTTGCCGGCGCGGCGGGCGGCGGCACTGACCGAAGAGAACCTGAAGGACCCGGTCTACGCGCCGTTCCTGAAGGGCCTCGAATACGCCCATACGACCCTGTTCAAGGACGAAGCCGCCCAGCGGCAGAATGCCATCGACATGACGAACCGGATTCTGCTCGAGGGTCAGTCCGTCGAGGATTCCGTCAAGCAGGCTGCCGGCGCCGAGCAGGAAATCATCGACGCGGCGAAACCTTAAACCGCAGGTCCAGACATGACAGCGATCGATCAACAGGGGGCGGCATCCGGCCGCCCCGGCGGCTCCATTGGAGATCGCCTTTCCATGCGCACAAAACGGCTTTTGTGGATCTGGAGCTTTCTGGCGATCCCGATCCTGTTTTACAGCGTCATCCGCTTTTACCCGACGCTGCAGGCGTTCTGGCTGTCCTTCACCAACTGGGACCTGCTGCGGCCGGCAAAATTCATCGGCATCGCCAACTACGTCAAGCTGTTCAAGGACCCGCAGTTCTGGAAGGTCTTCAGGAACACCTTCACCTATCTGATCATCGGTACGCCGATCAGCCTCGTTCTGGCTTTCGTGATCGCCTTTTATCTTGACCGGGTGCGCATTCTGCACGGCCTCATCCGCGCGCTCTATTTCCTGCCCTATCTGACCACGGCAGCGGCCATGGCCTGGGTCTGGCGCTGGTTCTATCAGCCGCCGCCCATCGGCATCATCAACGATGTCTTCGGCCTCCTCGGCATTCCGCAGCAGCCTTTCATACGCTCCACCGATCAGGCGCTTTATTCGATCATGGTGACGGCCATCTGGGCAGGTCTCGGTTTCCAGATCATCATCTTCATGGCCGGCCTGCGCGCCATTCCGACGACCTTCTACGAGGCCGCCCGCATCGACGGGCTCGGTGAATGGGCAATCCTCAGAAAGATTACACTTCCGCTTCTGAAACCCACCACCGTTTTCCTCGTCGTGTTTTCCTCGATCGGCTTCCTGCGCATTTTCGACCAGGTCTACAACATGACCACCAATGATCCGGGCGGACCGCTCGGCTCAACGAAACCACTGGTGCTGATGATCTACCAGACCGCGTTTAATTCCTATGCCATGGGTTATGCGGCAGCGCAGACGGTCGTCCTTTTCACCATTCTTCTCGTCGTATCGCTGATCCAGCTCTGGGTCCTGAGGGAAAAGAAATGAGCGAAGCGCCGCCACTCTCCCACGCCCGCATCCGCCCAGGCCGCATCATCGCCTGGACCATATTGTTCATCGGCGGCCTCATCATGGTCTCGCCGCTGCTCTTCATGTTCTCGACATCGTTCAAGACGGCGGACCAGGTCTATGATCTCAGGCTCATTCCCGCCGCACCCACGATCGCGAACTACATCACCGTCATGGCCGACGGCCGTTTCCTGCGCTGGTTCTTCAATTCGATGCTGGTTGCGGTCATCGTCACCGTGTCCAACTGCTTCTTTGACAGTCTAGTCGGGTACACGCTGGCGAAATTCGAGTTTCGTGGCCGTTATTTCATCTTCCTCGCCATCCTCTCGACGCTGATGATACCGACAGAAATGCTCGTCATTCCCTGGTATCTGATGTCCAGCCAGCTGGGCTGGCTCGACAGCTACTGGGGCATCATGTTCCCGGGCATGATGACAGCCTTCGGCACCTTCCTGATGAAGCAGTTCTTCGAGACGGTTCCCAACGACTTCATCGAGGCTGCGCGCGTTGATGGGCTCAACGAATTCCAGATCTGGTGGAAAGTCGCCCTGCCGCTGGTAACGCCGGCACTCTCCGCGCTCGCGATCTTCACCTTCCTCGGCAATTGGACGGCATTCTTCTGGCCTCTGATCGTCACGACAAGCAAGGAACTTTACACGCTGCCGGTCGGTCTTTCGAGCTTTGCCGTGGAGCAGCAGATTCAGTGGGAAATGATCATGACGGGCGCAGCCATTGCGACCATCCCTACCCTCATCGTCTTCATCGTCCTGCAACGCTACATCGTTCGCGGTGTGATGCTGGCGGGTCTGAAAGGATAATATCATGGCCGATATGAACCCGCGCCAGTCGGATACCAGCAAGTTTCCTGATCCGGTTTACAAGGAAACCGTGCTGCGCCCGCTTTTCGACGGCGCCAAGAAACACCACGTGGACGGTTTCCGCCGCATCGACCGCGCACACCTCGTCATGCTTCGGGAAACCGGCATTCTCGATGCGGACACGGCGGCGAAGATCGCCGGCGCGCTCGAAGACATCGACAGAACCATCGAACCATCGGAGCTGGTCTATACCGGCGAGGTCGAGGATTTCTTCTTCCTGATCGAAAAGGAACTGAAAGCCCGTATCGGCGTCGATGTCGCCGGCCGCCTGCACACGGCCCGTTCGCGCAACGATATCGACCACACGCTGTTCAAGATCGGCCTCAAGGACAAGATCGATACGCTCACCGCCAAGGCGCGTGTTCTGCTGAAAGCGCTGATCGATGCGGCCGAGCGCAATCAGTCCACGCTGATCGTGGCCTATACGCATGGGCAACCCGCCCAGCCCACCACCTTCGGCCATTACCTCTCTGCTGCCATCGAGGTGTTGATCCGGGATATTGACCGCTTCGCGGAGGCCCGCCGCATCGTCGATCTGTCGCCGATGGGGGCTGCCGCCATCACCACCTCGGGTTTTCCCATCGACCGGGCACGCGTTGCCGAATTGCTGGGGTTCGCCGCACCCTTACGCAATTCCTATTCCTGCATCGCCGCCGTCGATTATACGACGGCAACCTATGGCGCGATCGAGCTGATGTTCCTGCATCTCGGCCGGCTCATTCAGGACTTCCAGTTCTGGACGAGCTTCGAAGTCGGGCAGATCTACGTGCCGAATTCGCTGGTGCAGATTTCCTCCATCATGCCGCAGAAGCGTAACCCGGTGCCGATCGAACATCTGCGTCACCTCGCCAGCCAGACCTTCGGCCGGGCGCGGACCGTGCTTGACGTGATGCACAACACGCCCTTCACCGACATGAATGACAGCGAGGGTGAAACCCAGGGCATGGGTTACGAGGCTTTCACATCCGCTGGCCGCGTTCTCGATCTCCTCGCCAGCCTCGTTGGCCAGATCAGCATCGATCCTGAACGGGTTGACCAGAATATTCGCCGCTCCTGCATCACCATCACGGAACTGGCGGATTCGCTCGTCCGCATCGAGGACCTGTCTTTCCGCCAGGCCCATGAAATTGCCGCAACCGTCGCCAGAAGCGTCGTCGCGCTGAAGGGCGATCTGCCGAATGACGGTTACCAGCCGTTCCTCAAGGCCTTCCATGAGCTGACAGGGCGCGACACCGGCATCGACGAGGAAAAATTCAGGCAGATCGTCTCGCCGGAACATTTCGTCGCGGTTCGCAGCCGCTTCGGCGGACCTGCCCCAGAGCCGATGCGGGAGGCCATTGCGGCCTATCGAGACAGGCTTGGTGAGTTGGCAGCGGAAGCGCAGCGATCCGCCGAACACGAAGCGGCGAAGGCCACCGAACTGACAGAGAAATTTACCGCCCTGACGGGAGCGCGATAATGGCGACAATCGAACTCAATCAACTCGTGAAGCGCTACGGCAAGGTCGAGGCGGTCAAAGGCATAGATCTTGCCATTAAAGACGGCGAGTTCGTCGTTTTCGTCGGCCCTTCCGGCTGCGGCAAATCCACCACGCTGCGCATGATCGCCGGGCTGGAAGAGATTTCCGATGGCACACTGAAGATCGCCGGTAACGTCGTCAATGAGAAAGAACCGAAACAGCGCAACATCGCCATGGTCTTCCAGAACTATGCGATTTACCCGCATATGACGGTTCGCCAGAACATCGGCTTCGGGCTTTATACATCGAAGCTCGATCGCGCGGAAAAGAACCGGCGCATCGAAGAGGCCGGCCGGGTGCTGGGACTGGAAGCCCTGCTCGATCGCCGTCCCGCGGCCCTGTCGGGCGGCCAGCGGCAGCGCGTCGCCATCGGCCGCGCCATGGTGCGCGATCCCGCCGCCTTCCTTTTCGATGAGCCGCTCTCCAACCTCGATGCGCAGTTGAGATCGCAGATGCGCATTGAAATCAAGCGCTTGCACCAACGTCTTAAGACGACCACCGTCTACGTCACCCATGATCAGGTGGAGGCCATGACCATGGCGGACCGGATCGTGGTGATGAAGGATGGCCATATCCTCCAGGTCGGCACGCCGACGGAACTTTACGAGACACCGGTGGATATTTTCACCGCGCGATTCATCGGCAGCCCCTCGATGAACCTGCTGCGCGGCACCAAAAAAACCAGCAGCGTTACGCCCTCCGCCACGGGTGAGCTTTTGATCGGCGTCCGGCCACATGATCTGCTGGTCGGGGAAAACGGTGCTGCACAGGGAACGTTTACGCTTGAGGGAACGGTCACGGCCGTCGAGCCGCTCGGGCCGGAGACGCTTGTTCATCTGGATACCGACACCACCTCGGTGATTGCGACGGCCAGAGGCAAATCCATTCCCGCTGTCGGCAGCCGATTGCAATGCCAGGCGGAAGCAGGCGCGCTTTATCTTTTCGATGCGAAAACGGAAAAGCTTCTGGGTCGCGCATGATGACAACAGAAAAAACAGCCGTCATCAGCATCGGCCGGATCTATTGCGACCTTATTTTCACCGGGCTTGACGAATTGCCCGTTCTCGGCCGGGAACTCTTTGCCAGCGACATGGAAATAGCCGCTGGCGGCGGGGCCTTCATCGCCGCCGCGCATTTCGCCCATATCGGCCGCCCGGCCGCGCTGCTTGCAAGGCTCGGCACCGACACGCTTTCGCGCGCGATCGGCGAGAAGATGCAGCAAAGCGGCGTCGACCTGCAATTTCTGGAGCATTCGGCGGATGCGGGGCCGCAGGTCACGGTGGCAAGCGTGGTCGGGCAGGACCGGGCGTTTCTGACGCGCCGCGCCGGTGCCGTTCGCCCTTCAACCCTTGATGCCGCCTTTGCCTGGAACGAGGCATGCCATCTGCATATCGCCGAATTCGCCACGTTGCACGAAATCCCCGATCTCGTCTCCCGCGCCAAGGCAAACGGCCTCTCCGTCTCGCTTGATCCGAGCTGGGACGCGGCACTGATATATGACAAGGGGCTGCTCAAGGCCTGTGCGGGGGTCGACGTCTTTTTGCCCAATCTTGAGGAAGCCGAAGCGATCACGGGTCATTCAGAACCGGAAGCGGCCATTGGGGCACTGGCGGAGGCTTTTCCCCTCGTCGCCCTCAAAGGCGGCGCGCAGGGCGCATGGGTATCCTCTTCAGCCGGGCTTCGGCACGCGGCGGCTCAAAAGGTCCCGGTCATCGACACGACGGGCGCGGGCGACGCCTTTAATGCCGGCTTTCTTGACGCATGGCTTCGGCGGCAGGGCGACGAACAATGCCTCAAGGCGGGTGTTGCGGCGGGCAGCCTTGCGGTGCAGGCGGCGGGCGGCGCGCCAAGGGCGACCGCCGCGTGACGCGCCCTGCCCGCGTCATTCCCCGCGCGGAAAGCGCTGGTTTTCCTCCAGCACGTTAAGGTCCATGTGGTTTCGCATGTAGCGTTCGGAGGCTTTCTGCAGAGGCTGGTAGTCCCACGGATAATAGGCGCCGTTGCGCAGCGCCTTGTAGACCACCCAGCGCCGTGCCTGGCTTTCCCGCACCGCCGCGTCGAAAACCGGGAGCTGCCAGCGCCGGCCGATTTCAGCGGAAAGCGATGAAAGAACGGCGCTGAAAGCAGGATCACTTGCAAGGTTCGTGCGTTCCTCAGGGTCTGCCTCGAGATCATAGAGCAGCGGCGGATCGGCCTCGCAAACCGACAGCTTGTAGCGGCCGTCGCGGAGGGCAACGAGCGGTGCGATGGAGCCTTCTGCGGCATATTCCATCGGCACCGGACCACGCCCGCCGGTTCCCTTGGCCAACGCCGCCAGATCCTCGCCATCCGTCCAGCGTTTGAGTGACGTAATATCAAGCCCGGCAAGTCCACACAGCGTCGGCGTGACATCGAGTGTCGAGACAGGGGCATCGATCAAAGCCGGCTGCCAACCGGGTGCGGCCACCATCAGCGGCACACGGGCGGAACCTTCGAAGAAACACATCTTGAACCACAGGCCACGCTCACCCAGCATATCGCCATGGTCTGACAGGAAGAGGATGATCGTGTCCTCCTCCATCCGCGTCGCCTTCAGAACCTCGAGAATTTCGCCGACCTTTTCGTCGATATAGGAGATATTGGCGAAATAACCGCGTCGTGCCCGGCGTATCTCTTCGGGCGAAATATCGAAAGCCCGGTGGTCGCAGGCTTCCAGCAGCCGTTTCGAATGCGGGTCGTGTTCATCGAAGGAAAGCGCTTCCGTCTCTGGGTCGAGCGCCGGGCAGTCTTCATAGAGGTCCCAGAATTTGCGCCGCGCCACATAGGGGTCGTGCGGGTGGGTGAAACTGACCGTCAGGCACCACGGCCGGTCATCGAGGCGGCGCGACAGGTCGTAAAGCTTGCGGGTGGCGTGATAGGCGACCTCGTCGTCATATTCCATCTGGTTGGTGATTTCGGCGACGCCCGCACCGGTGACCGAGCCGAGATTGTGATACCACCAGTCGATGCGCTCACCCGGTTTGGTATAATCAGGCGTCCAGCCGAAATCCGCGGGATAGATATCCGTCGTCAGGCGCTCCTCGAAGCCATGCAGCTGGTCGGGCCCGACGAAGTGCATCTTGCCTGAAAGGCCGGTGTAATAACCCGCCGCCCGCAGGTGGTGCGCATAGGTCGGGATATCGGAGGCAAATTCGGCGGCATTGTCATAAACCCGCGTCCGGCTCGGCAATTGCCCGGACATGAAGGAGGCGCGGGCCGGTGCGCAGAGCGGGCTTGCCGTATAGGTGTTGGCGAAGCGGACAGACCGCTCCGCCAATGCTTTCAGATGGGGTGCGTGGAGGAAATCGGCCGGGCCATCGGGAAAAAACGTCCCGTTGAACTGGTCGGCCATAAGGATCAGGATATTGGGACGCGGCATTTCCACTTTCCGATTTTAGAGGCCAAGCTTGCCTTTGACGGCGTCCGCACCCGGCTTGCCATCCAGCGTGGTAACGCCCTGCAGCCAGCCATCCAGCGCCTGCGGATTGGCCTTCAGCCAGGCCGCTGCCGCCGCCTTCGAATCCTCACCACCGAGAATGGAGCCCATCAGGGTATTTTCCATGCCGATATCGAATTTGAGGTTCTTGAGCAGCGTCGCCGCATTCGGGCATTGCTGCGGCCAGCCGGTGCGGGCGAGCGTATAGACTTCCGCGCCACCGAAATTCGGGCCGAAATAGGCGTCACCGCCGGAGAGATAGGCAATATCGATCTTCTCATTCATCGGATGCGGCGCCCAGGCGAGGAAGACCACCGCCTTCTTGTCCCTGCCCGCCCGTTCCACCTGCGCGAGCATGGCCTGCTCGCCGGATTCGACGAGCTGCCAGCCCTTCAGGCCGAAATCATTGGCGTCGATGATCTTCTGGATATTCTGGTTGGCCGGTGCGCCCGGCTCAATTCCGTAAATCTTGCTTTCGAATTCATCGGCATGTTTAGCCAGATCGGCGAAATCCTTGACGCCTTTTTCCGCCATATAGGCCGGCACTGCCAATGTGAACTTGGCGCCTTCGAGGTTCTTCGTCATCACTTCGGCCGCCTTTGCGGCGTTCAGATCGTCCACGAAGGATTTCTGCGCCGGCATCCAGTTACCGAGGAAAACGTCGATCTCTCCGTTTTTCATAGCCTGATAGCCGATTGGCACCGACAGCGTCTTGACGTCAGCCTCATAACCCAAGGCATCGAGCAGGACGGAGGCGACGCCATTGGTGGCGGTGATGTCGGTCCAGCCTGGATCGCTGAGGCGGATCGTCTTGCAGGCCGCATCATCGGCCGCCTGAAGCGGGGTGGAGAAGGCCGCCACGGACAGAAAAAGACCGGCGGCGATGCGATGCAGATGAGAAATGGTTTTCATTGCGGCTCCCCTTTTATCAATCCAGTTTATTGAACACCACGTTGCTTTTGCCTGTGAAGCGGGTATTTTTCGATAGTTGATATAAGGAATTTTAATGTCAGACCGGCCGCTTGATCTGGGATGGATGCGCATTTTCACCGAGGTTGCCCGCTGCGGCAGCCTGACGGCGGCGGCGGCATCCCTGCGGCTGACGCAGCCGGCCGTCAGCTATCAGATTCGCCGGCTGGAGGAGGAACTGGGTGTGGCGCTCGTGCAGCGCAGACATCGCGGCATCGAACTGACCACGGAGGGTCAGAGGCTGTTCGAGATCGTCTCGCGCAATGTCGATGCCATCGACCTTCTCGCACAACAGCTGCGCCGGACGGAGGAGCGGCAGACCATCCGTCTGCACACGGACTATGCCTTCTCGTCCCTGTGGCTCATCCCGCGCATGCACGGATTTCGCGCGCTCAACCCCGACATCAACATCCAGATCGTCGCCACGCAGGATCCACTCGGCCAGGGCAAACACGATAGCGACGTGATGATCATTTTCGGCACGCGGCAGGAGGCGGGTGACGGAGCGGTGCTACTGCTCTCGGAAAAGGTCACGCCGGTCTGCTCGCCTGCCCTGCTGGCCGGGACACCGGCACCCGCAACCGTTGCGGATTTTTCGCGGCGGAAGCTCATCCACCTCGAAAACACCTCACAGGCGCACTGGTTCGACTGGCCTTCCTATTTCAAGCATTTTGGCGTGCAGAGAACGGCCGACCATGATGGCGGCGATATCAGCTTCAACAACTACACCATGGTGGTGCAGGCAACCATTGGCGAGCAGGGTTTCGCGCTCGGCTGGGCCGGACTGGTCGATCCGCTGCTCGAGGCCGGCGTGCTGGTGACGGCAGGCCCAAGCCTCGACGCACCGGGGCGCGGCTACTGGCTGATGCGGCCGAAAAGCAGCGACAGCGCGGTGAGAAAACTCACCGGCTGGCTGATCGACGAGCGGCGATGACGCCGCCCGCCAGCCTGTACCATTTCCGGTTCAAATGGGGTAATGCAGCGGCCCATCCTGCAGCGTGACCCAGCGCAGCTCGGTGAATTCCGCAATGCCCGCCGTGCCGCCGAAGCGGCCGTAACCGGACGCCTTGACGCCGCCGAAAGGCATCTGCGCCTCATCGTGAACAGTCGGGCCGTTGATGTGGCAAATGCCGCTTTCGATGCGGGCGGCAATGGCAAGCGCCCTTGCCTGATCCCTGCCGAAAATCGCCGCGGAAAGACCGAACTCGGTTTCGTTGGCGATGCTCACCGCCTCATCGATGCTGCCGGCCCGGATGATGGAGACGACGGGACCGAAGCTTTCCTCGGCATAAAGCCGCATGGCGGGCGTGACGCCATCGACGGCGATCGCATCCACCATCGTGCCATTGCCGCCGCCACCGGCAACCTGCCGTGCGCCCTTGGAGACGGCATCATCCACCAGCGACCGAATGCGCGATGTCGCTTCGGCGCTGACCAGCGAGCCGAGCGGTGTTTTGCCCTCACGCGGATCGCCGGCCGTGAGGCTCGACGCTTTTTTGGCAAAGGCCTCGACAAATGTATCGGCGACACTGTCGAGCACGATGATGCGTTCCGTCGACATGCATATCTGGCCCTGATTCATATAGGCGCCGAAAGCGGCAGCCGCGACAGCCGCATCGATATCAGCATCGTCGAGCACGATGAACGGCGCCTTGCCGCCAAGCTCCAGCAAAGCGGGTTTAAGGTAACGGCCGGCGGTTTCGGCAATCACCCGGCCGACGCGGGTCGAGCCGGTGAAATTCACGCGCCTGACGGCGGGGTGCGCGATCAGCGTATCAACGATCTTCGCCGCATCTTCGGGCGCATTGGAGACGGCGTTGAGCACGCCCTTGGGCAGACCGGCGGAAGCGACCGCCTCGATGATCAGCGCATGGGTGCGCGGGCACAGTTCCGAGGTTTTCATGACAACCGTGTTGCCGCAGGCAAGCGGCGTGGCGATGGAGCGCACGCCGAGAATAACAGGTGCATTCCACGGCGCCATGGACAAGACGACGCCCGCCGGCTGGCGCAGCGCCATCGCCATGGTTCCCGGACGGTTGGAGGGGATGATCTCGCCCTTGATCTGGGTGGTCAGGCTTGCCGCCTCCACCAGCATATCGCTCGCCAGTTTGACGTTGAACCCGGCCCAGGCATCGGTTGCGCCAATTTCTTCCTTCATCGCCTGGGTAATATCAGGCCCGGCGGCGAGAAGCGCCTGCGCGGCAGCCAGGAGCAGGCGGCGGCGTTCACCGGGCGGGGTTGCCGACCAGACGGGAAAGGCCGCGGCCGCGGCATCGGCCGCACGGGTGGCGTCCTCTACCGTTGCAGCCGCCGCACTGGTCGCCACGTCGCCGGTAATGGGGTTGCTGCGTTCGAAGCGCTTGCCGCTCGCGGCCGGGCAATGATCGCCGCCGATGAAAAGATTGACAGTCTGCATGGTCTTTCTCCTGAGTTCAGACAATGGCGGCGGTGGTGCCGCCGAGAAACGCCCGTTGCACGGCGGGATCGGCGGACAGGGCTTCAGCCGTTCCTGCCCCGACAATCCGTCCTGCTTCCAGCAAATATCCGCGATCGGCAAGCGCGAGGCTTTCGCGCACATTCTGCTCCACGAGCAGAATGGAAAGGCCGCTCTTCTTGATCTCCGCCAGGGCGGCAAAAAGTTCCTGCGTAACGATGGGCGCAAGCCCAAGGCTCGGCTCGTCCAGCAGCAGATAATCGGGTGCAGACATCAAAGCCCGCCCGATGGCGACCATCTGCTGTTCGCCGCCGGACATGGTGCCGGCAAGCTGCTGCCGCCGCTCCGCAAGACGCGGAAACAGTGCAAAAATATGCTCTTTTGTCGCCTTTTCTGCTGAACGGGCATGGCGGGGATTGGCTCCGAGACGGAGATTGTCCTCCACCGTCAGCGCCGCGAAAATCCCGCGTCCCTCCGGCACCAGCGCCACGCCCCGTTCCACGATCTGATGGGCGGGGACAGCGGCAAGCGACGCACCGTTGACGCGCACGTCGCCAGAGGCCGGCGCAACCATGCCGCCGACCGCTTTCAGCAATGATGACTTGCCGGCGCCATTGGCACCGAGCAGCACCACCGTTTCGCCCTTGGCGACATTGAGCGATATGCCGTCAACCGCGAGATGTTTGCCGTAACGGATTGTCAGTGCATCTATTTCAAGCATGTGCCGCTCCCAGATAGGCGGAAATGACCTGCGGATCATCAAGCACCACGGCCGTCGGTCCGTCGGCGATCTTGCGACCGGCCGCCATGACCACGGAGCGCGGGCAAAGCGCCCGCACGGCGGCCATGATATGTTCCACCAGCAGGATCGTCGTTCCCTCGGAAGCCAGCCGCCGGATCAACGCAATTCCTTCCTGCAGCTCCGTGGGGTTGAGGCCCGCAAGCCATTCGTCAAGAAGCAGAAGCTTCGGTTCGCCCGCCAGCGCACGCGCCAGTTCAAGCCGTTTCTGGTCGATATAGGTGAGATCGCCGGCCGGCATGGTTTCCCGCCCGGCAAGACCTATTCTTTCGAGGCAGGCGCGCGCGACCTTCTCCGCCTCGGGACGCGAAAGCCGCTTCGGCCCGAACATGGCCGATACGGCGACGTTTTCAAGCAGGGAAAGCGACGGCAAAAGCCGCACCAGCTGGAAGGTGCGCGCCACGCCGGCGCGCGCAATCACATCCGGCCGCTTGCCGGCAATCTCCTGCCCTTTAAGCCGGATCGACCCTTCGGTGGGCTTCAGCGCCCCGGAGATGAGGTTCATCAGCGTCGTCTTGCCGGAACCGTTCGGCCCGAGCAGCCCGACGACCTCGCCGGCCTCGATTGTGAGGCCAAGGCCATCCACCGCCTTCAGCCCGCCGAAGGTCTTGCGGATAGCGGTGATTTCGAGAACGGCGCTCATGCGGCTTTCTCCTTTTTGCGCAACTTCTCCAGCGCCGCCAGCACGCCATCCGGCAGAACAAAGACGATGAGGATGAAGAGAGCGCCGAGAATGATGGAAAAATGGTTGGGGAAGTTGGCGCCCAGCCACTCGAACAGCAGGAACAGCGGCACCGCACCGAGAATGGGTCCCCAGCGGCGCGTGGCTCCACCAAGCAACGCCATGATGACGGTGAGGAACGATACCTGCGGATTAAAGACGATGGCCGGCTCGATATAGACCCAGCGCGGGGCTTGAATGGCGCCGACCAGCGTGATGATCGTGGCGGAAAGCACGAAGAGCGTCAGCTTGGTGCGGGCGAGATTGATGCCCGCATGGGCGGCCACGACCTCGTCGTCACCGATTGCCTTCAGCGCCAGTCCGAGCTTGCTGCGATCGATCAGGATCGCCAGCAGAAGGGTGATGACAGCCAGCGCCAGCAATTGCCACAACACATGCTGCGGCTCCAGCGGCAGAAAGATATAGCGCCCGAGCGTGCCGGTCACATTCACCTCATACCAGGTGATGAGCTGGCGGATGAGTTCGGCAAGGCCAAAGGAAAAGATCACGAAATAAATGCCGGCGACGCGCAGCGTGGAAAGCCCGACGACCAGCGCCAGCGCCGCGCCGACAAGAGCCGCGCACAGGAGCACGAGTGGCCATGGCAAAACCTCGCTCAGCACCGCAACCGTATAGGCCCCGACACCGAAGAAAGCGACGGTAGCAAGCGAAATATAACGGGTCGGGCCGGAGAACATCGCCCAGGCGGAGGCGAGCGTCGCATAGCCGAGAAGGCCGATGATGACGCCGACGCCATAGGCATCGAAGAAGAAGGGGGAAAGCGCCAGCAGCGCGGCTGCGGCAAGACCGATGAGAAGCGGGATCATTTGCCCCTCCTTGCGAAGATGCCTTCCGGACGCCAGAGCAGCACCACGAGGAAAAGCAGATAGGTGGCGGCAAGCGTGAGGCCGGGATCGACATAAACGAGCACGAAAGTTTCCACGAGGCCGAGCAGCAGCCCGGCCACCAGCGCGCCGAGGAGATTGCCGACACCGCCCATGATGACGACGACAAGCGCCTTCATGGTGAAGACCACGCCATAGGAGGCGGAAAAGGTCTGGTACATCGAGATCATCACTCCACCCGCCACGGCGAGTGCGCCGCCAAGGGCAAAGCCGATTGAGGCCACACGGTTCACATCAATGCCGACCAGCGGCGCGGACCGCGGCGCCAGCGCCACCGCCCGCAGGTTGAGGCCCCAGCGGCTGTGGGTGAGCGCCAGATAAAGCCCGCCGCCGATTGCGACCGACAGGATGAACGACAGGAGCCGGTTCAGCGCCACCGTCGTGCCGAAGATGTCGACGCCATCGGAGAGATAGGAATAGGAATGGTAGTTGCCGCCGAACACCACGAGCATGATGCCCTGGATAACGAAGAGCAGCCCGAAGGTCGCCAGAATGGAATCGACTTCCAGACGGCCGGAGCTACCCGAACGGCGCACCAGCGGCCGCATCATGACCCGGTAGATCACGAAAGACAGGGCGTAACCGAGCGGCACGATGATGAAAAGCGACCAGAGCGGCGACAGGCCATAGCTGGAAAACAGCACGAAGGTGATGAAGGCAGCCGCAATCAGCACTTCGCCATAAGCAAGGTTCATGATGCGGGCGATGCCATATTGCAGCGAAAGTCCAAGCGCGATCAGCGCATAGGTCCCTCCCAGCATCAAGCCGAAGATGAGGGTGGATAAAAACAAGGGAATGTCTCCAGTCTGGAACATGGCCGAAGCCTTCCGGCCGGGGTTTATGGCCCCGGCCGGCAAAGGTTCACCATTGCGGCTTCGGAACGACCGGCTTTGCCGCACCCGGACGGTCTGCGGGCGCAATCGCCACGAAACGGTCACCCTGCCATTGCCCTGCCCACCAGAGCTGGCGAAGCTGGTTATCTTCAAGCTTGACCGGGCCGATGACGGTGTCGAAGCTTCGCGTCGAAAGCTCATTTGCCACCGCCGCCTTGTCGAGGCCGACGCGTTGAACCGACTGGGCCAGCATTTCGAGGCTCGCATAGGTGATGGCGCTTGCCCAGCTGTCCGGCTTGGTGCCAATGAAGGCTTCGTGGCGCTTGAAATAATCCTCGATCTTGTCGCTGCTGCCATCAACGCCACCGATGCTGATCACGCCTTCCTGCTTGCCATCGGAGACCTTGGGGAAGATCGGGAAAGCACCGCCGACGCCGACATAAAGAACCTTTGGGTTGAACTTCGCCGTCTGCGCCTGTTTCGTCACCGCGAAGCTGTCAGGCGGATAGGAAAAGGCAATGAAGCTGTCCGCGCCGCTCGCCGACGCCTCGTTGACCAGCGCGGCGAAATCCGAGGTGCCAACCGGATAGGTCTTGTCATAGGCAAGTGTGAAACCCGCTTCCTTCAGTGCAGGCCGCGCAGCCTTGATGAGATCGATGCCGAAACCGTCAGCCACGGAAATCACCGCGACCTTGTCGTTGATCTGGCCGGCATCGCGCGCGGCTTTCAAAACATCGGCAAGCGCATTGGCATAGTCATGACCACCGCCCAGCATCCAGAAGCTCTTTTTCCAGCGCGCTGCAAAATCCGGCGCTTTGTCGGTCACGCCGGTCACAGCCAGCTGCGGATAACCGAAACGGTCGTAAAGCGGCGCAACGGCCAGATTGAAGCCCGTGCCCCAGGGCGGCAGGATGAAATCGACCTTGTCCTGGCTGGCCAGACGCTCGGTGAACCGCACCGCATCCTCGGCCGAGGAGCGGTCGTCATACTCCACCACTTCCACCGGCAGGCGCTTGCCATCCGGCAAAGTGAGGCCACCCGCATCGTTGACCTCCTTCACCCATAATTTGTAGTTCGGAATGGTGGTGATGCCAGCACCCGTGGCATTGGCGCCGCTTTTGGAAACGGCATAACCGATCTTCACCGAGGTGCGGTCCTGCGCATTGGCGTGACCGAAAGATACCGCCGACAGGGCAGCACCGGAGAGCAGGCAGAACAGCGTTCTGCGCTTCAGATTATTCATGATGTTCCTCCCAAAGCGCCTTATCGGGGTTGCCGTTCTCCTCAAGGCTTTCCCCTGCGCTGATCAAAGTTTAGCAATGACAGCCGCATATAAAATGCATTAATGTAGCGCATTATTGTACTTTTGGAGGATGAATGCCCCTGCACAGCCAGATTGCCGGCAATCGCGTGGAGATCACGGCGCGCACGCTCGCCTCGACGCTGCGCATATCCGAATTCCGACTGGAATCGGACAGCGCCCATCTGCTTCTCCTTTCCGCCGGGGAAGCGGAGATAATACAGGGTGAAAAGACGCTGCCCGTTGCCGCACCGGGGCTCGTCTGGCTACCCATCGGCCCCACTGGCCGCCTGCGGCTGACTGCCGGAAGCCGTGGATCGCTGCTGAGGACGACGGAAATCGGGCTTGCTCATGCGATGCCCACCGGCACGAGCGCGAGCGCCGTGCGCAATATATTGCAGCGTGTTCTGACACAGGCGCCGGCGGAGAAGGACCGGCAGGAGCTGGCGGGTTATCTCGAGACCATCGCCAGCGAAAATGTCCGCGCGACAACCGGTTCGGACACGATCATCGCCAGCCTGCTCTCCGTCACCCTCATCCGCATCTGCCAGCACGCCATCGCCGATATTACGGCAGCCCTCTCGACCCCCGGCAGCCTCACCGAGCGTTTCGTGCTGCTCGTCAGCCAGCACAAACGCGATCAATGGGGTGTGGAAGACTATGCGAGGCAACTCGGCGTCAACCGCGAACGTCTTGGATTTGCGGTGCGCAAGGCGACGGGGCTTTCGCCACAGGCCTATATTCACCGCGAACTACTGTCCGAAGCGCGTGACCTTCTTCTGAACTCATCGCTGCAAGTGGCTGAAATCGCATTCCGATTGGGATTTCAGGACCCTGGCTATTTCAATCGCTTCTTCACCCGCAATGAACTCACCTCTCCCGGCCGTTTCCGGCGAATGGGGATGCGCATGCAGAATGTTCCGCCACCTTCCTATGCGGCATGGCCGTGACCGTTCTGGTGTGAGAGCGCCACGCCCGCACCGGCAGGGTCAGCCCCTGCCGGTCCGCTTCATTTCAGTCAGAAAAACATACCGCCCCGGACCTTCACTCGGCCGCGATCCGTTTTGGAAGGACGAGATCATCGACGGAATAGGCGTGGAACTCGCTCTTCGAAACCGTATCCAGCCGCCTGAATTTCTCGACGAAAACCGGATCGGTGAAGAACTCGTCGACATTGCCGGCATCCTGGATCGCCTCGATATTCACGACAGTCAGGCCGTCTTTGCTTTTCGCAAGGTTGCTCCAGAGAAATCCTTCCTTGCGTTCCGCAACGTAGTGCACGACGTCCTGGATGATGGCAAAGGCTTCTTCCTGCTTGCCCGGGTGAACGTGGATGACGTTGACGATGAAGGTTGTGGCAGCAGGCGCGCCTGAAAAGCAGGCAATCGGTGTCGTTTCCATTGATATCTCCGTTTGATACGCACAGCCCTTATCGGCGTGGCATGGTCTGGATATCTCCTCGGAAATAGCGGATAAACGGGCCGCAACTCTCAACATATCGGAAAAAATTTCCGCAATGGAGCAATCTTGGATAAGCTTGGTACGCTCGGCATCTTCGTTCAGGTGGCGGAAGCCGGTAGTTTCGTCGCGGCGGGACACCGTCTGGGAATATCCGGTTCCGCGGTTGGAAAAGCCGTCGCCCGGCTGGAAGACGAACTGGGTGTTCGTCTCTTCAATCGCTCGACGCGCAGCATCGCTCTCACGGAGGAGGGAAGCTATTTTCTGGACACCTGCCGGCGCATCCAGTCGGAATATGAGGAAGCGCAGGCGAAACTGTCGCGATCACAAGCCGTCCCGCGCGGGCAGCTGCGTGTCAGCCTGCCGCTTGCCGGCATGCTGCTGATGCCGACAATATCCGCCTTCATGAGCACCTATCCGGAGATTAATCTCGATCTCGATTTCACCGATCGCATCGTCGATGTCATCGAGGAGGGTTTCGACGCCGTGATCCGCACCGGCGATTTGAAAGATACACGCCTGATGAGCCGAAAGCTCGGAACATTCCGGCATGTCATCGTCGCGTCGCCCGAATATCTTTCCGCACACGGTTACCCCAAAGCGCCGGAAGATCTGCTCCTGCATCGCTGCCTGCACCACCGCTTTGCCAATTCCGGCAAGCTGGAACCCTGGCCACTCGTTCGCGATGGGCAGGAAATCAAGCTGAACCTTCCGGCAACCACCGTAGCAAGCACGCTCGAGCCGTTGATCCACCTCGCTCAGCACGCCTTTGGCATCACATGTCTTCCACTCTTCGCGGCCGCATCTGAAATCGCGGAGGGAAAGCTGGTATCCGTGCTTGACGACTATCTGGCGGCGACCGGCACCTTCAGGGTACTATGGCCAACAAGCCGGTATCTATCACCCAAGGTGCGGGTGTTCGTAGACTATATGGCGGCTAATCTCTTCAAGCCGTGAAGGCTTAACAGACGCCTACCCCAGGATAAGTCGCGTTCAGCTAGGCATTGCTATCTTGCGGCCGCTTCACGCCAATCCGGTGCCGCCCGATCGGCAGCATCATCGGCTTGCCCGAGGTCGGGTCTTCGATGACCCGGCTTTCGATGCCGAAAACCTGGCGCACATTTTCCTCCGTCAGCACGTCCTCAGGCGTGCCGCAGACATGCAGCTTTCCGCCCGTCATCGCAACCAGATGATCCGCGTAACGCGCTGCGAGATTGAGATCGTGCAGGACCATGACGATGGTGGTCTGGCGGGCGTTGTTAAGATCGGTCAGGAGATCGAGCACCTCGACCTGATGGCTGATATCGAGGAAGGTCGTGGGTTCGTCCAGCAGCAATATATCGGTCTCCTGGGCGAGCGCCATGGCGATCCAGACGCGTTGCCGCTGTCCGCCGGAAAGCTCGTCCACCGGTTGCTCGGCAAGTTCCACCGTATCGGTGGCGACGAGTGCTGCGGCCACGGCCTCATCGTCCTGGCGCGACCAGCGGGCGAACAGGCCGTGATGCGGATGCCGTCCACGGCTGACGAGATCGGCGACAACGATGCCTTCCGGCGCAATCGGCGACTGCGGCAAAAGACCCATGCGCCTTGCAAGTTCACGGGAGGGAAGACGATGAATAGACTTTCCATCGAGCAGGACCTGACCGGCACGGGGAGAGATAAGCCGCGACATGCTGCGAAGAAGTGTGGACTTGCCGCAGGCATTGGCACCGACGATGACGGTGATTTTTCCACGCGGGACGACCAGATCCAGCCCTTCGATGATGAGGTTTTCGCCGTATCCCGCTGAAAGATCGTTCACGGAAAGAGAATGGCTGGTCATAACGAGCCTCCGCTGCGGTTGACCCGCACGATAAGGTAAATCAGATAGGGCGCGCCGAGAGCACCGGTCACGACCCCGACCGGGTAACGGCCGGGCAACAGGAATTGGCCGCAATAATCTCCCACCAGCACCAGCGCCGCGCCAACCAGCGCTGCCGGAATGAGCAGGGACCCGTTGTTGCCGACGATACGCGCGGCAATCGGCCCCGACAGAAATGCGACGAAAGCGATGGGACCCGATACCGCTGTGGCAAAGGCGATCATGCCCACGGCGGCGATGATGACGATGATGCGCGTTCGCCCCACCCGCACACCGAGAGCTGCGGCGGCATCGTCACCCAGTCTCAGCGCCTCGAGATCGCGCGCGCGGCTGATGAGCAGGCCGCCGAAGAGGACGAGCGCGATGAAGAGCGGCAGCGTCTGGGCAAGTTTCGCACCGTTGACGCTGCCCGTCAGCCAGCGCATCGCTTCCTGCAACGTCCATGCCGGTGCGACAGACAGGATATAGGCGATGAAACTTTCAAGCATCGCGGAAACGCCGATGCCGACAAGGATCAGCCGCGTGCCCGCCACCCCGTTGCGGAAAGACAGAAGATAGACCAGCAGCGCAACCCCAAGCCCGGCGACAACGGCAAAAACCGAGACGAGCGGTCCGCTCAGATGCAGGACGACGATGGCGAAGACAGCAGCCACGCTTGCCCCGGAGCTGATGCCGATAATATCCGGGCTGGCGAGCGGATTGCGCAGCATGATCTGGAAGGCAACGCCGCCAAGGCCAAAGCTCAGCCCCGCCAGAACCGAGAGCAGCGCCCGCGGCAGGCGCAATTGGCCGACGGTGAAAGTGACACCGGCAATATCCTCGCCAATGAGCACGCGCAGGACATCGCCGGGCGGCGTCAAGGATTGCCCCAGCATCAGCGTCAATGCAAAAGCGGCAATCAACAGGGCCGAGAGAGCCGTGATGACGAGGCGACGCCGGCGCTGACGCGCTTGACGGTTGAAAACCAGTGTTTCCATGACAAGAGCGTGCATGGTCATAATTCGCGCACCCGCTGGCGTCTGACGATCCAGATGAAGAACGGCCCTCCGACAAGGGCGGTGACGATGCCGACATCAAGTTCGGACGGCCGCGCCACGATTCGCCCGACAATATCGGCCGCAAGCAGCAGGCAGGCACCACCAAGCGCGGAAAAGGGCAAAAGCCAGCGATTATCCACGCCGACAAGCAGGCGGCAGAGATGCGGGACGACAAGCCCGACAAAACCGATCGGCCCGCAAATGGCGGTCGCCGCACCGCAGAGAAGAATCGCACCAAAGGATGCCACGGCCCTTGCAACTGCGACATTTTCACCAAGCCCGGCGGCCAGCTCATCTCCAAGCGCCAGAGAATTCAACTTGCGTGCAGAAAGAAGGCTGATGGCGAAACCGGCCGCGAGAAACGGCAGCACAGTCTCGATCCGTTCAAAGGTCGCGCCGCCGACACCGCCGATCTGCCAGGACCGGATGCCACCGGCAATATCGCTGCGCGGCAGCACGACGGCGATGACAAGCGACGAAAAGGCGACCGAGGTGGCGGCACCGGCCAAAGCGAGTTTCAGAGGTGTGGCCCCTCCCCGCCCGAGTGAGCCGACCACATAAACGAAAACCGCCGACGCCCCCGCCCCGACAATTGCAACAATGATAAAGGACTGCGCCGAGGCAATGCCGAACCAGACGATGCCGATGACGACAGCAAGCGACGCGCCCATATTGACGCCGAGAATGCCCGGATCGGCAAGTGGATTGCGCGTAACGCCCTGCATGATGGCGCCGGCGAGCCCAAGTGCGGCCCCGGCCAGCACGGCAAGCAGCGTGCGTGGCAGACGAACCGCTACGGCGGCTTCCGCCACCGTCTCGACGCGACCGGCGAGCGCCGCCGTAATATCCGCAAAGGATACGTCACGCGTGCCGATCGCAACCGAAAGCGCACATAGCAGGGCCAGAAGCGCCAGCACGGTGCTAAGCCATATGCTGCGCATCCGGTTGGAACGGCCGCCGGGTGGCGGGACC
The DNA here is from genome assembly GCA_025560025.1 of Agrobacterium tumefaciens. NCBI lineage: Bacteria > Pseudomonadati > Pseudomonadota > Alphaproteobacteria > Hyphomicrobiales > Rhizobiaceae > Agrobacterium > Agrobacterium tumefaciens. The sequence continues at coordinate 104,714 of CP048486.1, forward strand.
GGCGTTTGGGCAGGCGCCAGCATTGTCATTGCGCCTTTCCGGATGATTTGTCCGCTGCTGCCGCCAGAAGGTCGGCATAGTCCTTCAAAACCCAGGAAATCGACAGCGGCGTGGGGTTGGATGCGGTCCCGAGCGGATCACGCCCCAGCATGACGATAGCGTCATTGGCAACGGCTGGCATGCGGGCGAGAAGCGGATCGGCCCGCATCGCCGTGAGCAAGGGCTGGCTGCCATAGGTGACGACAATATCGACATCGTCGAAGGCATCGACACGCTCGGCACTGACGCCGGCTGCGAATTGCCCCGGTTTCGTTGCTTCCGCCACGCTCTTCGGCGAGGTGAGCCCCAGATCAGCGAAAAACTTCACGCGGCTGTCATTGGCGGTGTAAAAATTGACGACGCTGAGATTGGTGGCGTCAAGATGGGTAACGAACATTGCCGACTTGCCTTTCAGCTGCGGATGCCCCGCGACCACCTCAGCGATCTCCCCTTCGATGCGCGTGATGAGCGCCTCGCCTTCCGCAACCATGCCAAGCCCGGCGCTGTTCAGCCGGATCATCTCGCGCCAGTCCGTCGCCCAGGGGGAGACGGGATAAGCAACCACCGGGGCGATCTGGCTCAGCGTGTCGTAGTCGGACTGGCTGAGGCCGGAATAGGCGGCGAGGATGACATCCGGCTGCGTTGCCGCCACGGCCTCGAAATCAATGCCGTCCCCTTCGTCAAACAGCACGGGCTTTGTCGCTTTGAGTTCGGCAAGCCGCTTCGCCACCCAGGGCAGCAGGCCGTCGCCATCGTCATCTCCGAAGTTGGCTGCGGCAAAACCGACGGGCACGATGCCGAGCGCCAGCGGAACCTCGTGGTTCGCCCAGGCGACCGTCGCCACGCGCTCCGGTTTGCTGGCAATCGTGGTCGTGCCGAAGGCGTGTTTGATGACGATGGGATAGGCCGTCGTCTCGCCTGCCGCCAGGAGATTCGGCGCAACCATCGACAGGAAAAACACAAATGCCGGCACAAGACCGCGAAACAGGAAAAGCATGAGCGAAGCCTTCAAAGGTTCAAAAGTGGACTTGAACTCTCAGCTTCATATGTTCGCGTCAAGCCCGGGGAGGAAAAGCCGCCACGGCAACGGTGAAATTTCCGGGGTTTCGTACAAAACCGTAAAAAGTTACAATACCGGACAAACTTTCTCAAGTTATTGGGCGCTTCAAGAGTGGGCCGTGGAAGCGGCAATCGGGGCACCAACGTCTGGATTTTAGCAATGAGCATTGAAACAAACGGCGCAAACCGCAGCAACGCGCGACTGCGCTACGGGAAAGCGGCCCTTCTTGCCTGCACGGCGCTTGTGGCCCTCGTGCCCGGCCGGTCGCTGGCGCAGCAAGCGGCCAACACCGGCAGCACCACTGTTCTGGAAAAGATCACCGTCGAAAGCGGCGACAACGACCAGAAGTCGATCGTCGCCACCCGCACCACGAGCGGCAGCAAGATGGCGACCGATATTCTCGATACGCCGGCCTCCGTTTCCGTCATCACCGCCAAGGAAATGCAGCAGCGCGGCGTGCAGACAGTGGAAGAAGCCCTGCAATATACCGCCGGTGTGACCACGGACTTCTACGGTTCTGACGACCGCTTCGATTATTTCAAGATTCGCGGTTTTGACGCCTATACCTATCGCGACGGGCTGACGCTCGGCCGTCCCTTCGGCGCGTTGCGCGAAGAAACCTATGCCTATGAGCGCGTGGAAGTGCTGAAGGGCGGCAATTCCACCACCTTTGGCGTCTCTGATCCCGGCGGTTCGGTAAACTACTCCACCAAGGTGCCGAAACGCACCCGTTTCGGCGAGGCCTATGTGACCGGCGGTTCCTATAGCCGGGCAGAAACCGGCTTCGATTTCGGCGACAACATCACCAGCGACGACACGCTGTCCTACCGTCTCACCGGCAAGCTCAGGAATGCCAATGCGGAATATGACTATTCCCGCGATGACGAAAAATTCTTCATGGGTGGCCTGACATGGCGCCCGAGCGACGCCACCAGCCTTACCGTCGTTTACGATCATCTCAACAAGGACGGCGTTCCAGGCGGCGGCGGTCATCCGGTCGGTTCGCATTTCGACCGGAGCCGCTTCTTCGGCGAACCGGACTACAATTATCGCGGCACCAACCGCAATTCGCTGAGCGTGATGTTCGACCATGATTTCGGCTCGGGCCTGACCCTGAGTTCCAACGCGCGCTACAGCAAGACCAATACCGATTTCGGTTATGCCTATATCTCGTCCACCCCGACGAACGGCTCGACCATCGCCAACCGCGCCTTTTTCGGCAACGACACCGAAACCGAGAATTTCCTGATCGACACGCGGCTGCAATATGACACGACGTTCGAAAGCGTCGAGAGCCGCAGCCTCGTCGGCGTCTTTTACAATGACTACTCATCCGGCAGCAAAAACTACTTCGGCTCGGCTCCGAGCATCAACTGGATGAACCCGGTCTATACCGGCGCGCCCGCCTCCGTGCCGCTCTATGCCAGCTCGCTGACCGATCAAAAGACGAGGGCTCTCTATCTTCAGCAGGACCTGACCTTCTTCGACAGGCTAATCGTCAGCGCCGGCCTGCGCAACGACTGGATAGACACCGATCAGACCAACAGGCTGAATGGCACGAAGGCAAGCGGCGACATCAGCGAGATGACCAAGCGTATCGGCGTGTCCTACAAGATCACCAGCGAAATCGCGCCCTATATCAGCTATGCCGAATCCGTCGTGCCGGCCTCGGGCCTGACCGTCGAGCCCGAACGCGGCGAGCAGATCGAGCTCGGCGTGAAGTACCGGCCGGATGCCTTCCCCGCTTTGTTCACCGCTTCGATCTACGACCTGAAGAAAAACAACATCACCGTCACCAGCCCGATCACCAGTCTGCCGACAACCATTGGCGAGGTGCGTGTGCGTGGCCTCGATCTGGAAGCTAAGGCGGAAGTGACCGACAATGTGAGCCTGACGGCGGCCTATTCCTATCTGAATGCGGAAATCACCGAGAACGGCACCGCCGGCAATGTCGGCAACCGCCCGCAATTCGTGCCGGAGCATCAGGCTTCGCTGTGGGTCAACTACACACTCGCCGGTAACGATCATTTCGGCGACATGAGCTTCGGTCTGGGTGGCCGCTTCACCGGGTCCTATTATTTCGACAATGCCAACAAGGTATCGACCGGCAGCAGCGTGACCGTGGATGCGGCATTCAGTTACAAGATTCAGGAAACCGCTTCGCTGGATGTGAATGTTTCCAACCTGTTCAACGAAAAACACGTCTCTTATGGCGGGTTCGGCGCTGACTTCTACAATCCCGGCCGGGCATTTTCCGTGACGTTGCGAAAGACCTGGTAACCATCGATATTAGCAATATTTTTCAAAATATTGCATGTATTTTCTAATATACAACATCATCCTCGTTCCCGTCCCGAGGATGATGTAGAGCGTGCTTGTGGAATTGCGCCCAACCACTGAACATGGACGGCACAACACCAACCATCAAAGCAGCCTGTGCATGCGCCGCCAGGCAGCCGGCGTATTGCCCACGGACTGGCGGAAGGCCTTGGTCAGATGGGCCTGATCGGAAAAACCGAGCTGGGCGGCTATATCGGCCACGGTGAGATCACCCTCCAGCAAGAGTTTCTGGGCAAGGTCGATGCGCCGTTCCAGTTGCCATTGCAGCGGCGTCTTGCCCGTTGTCTGGCGGAACACGGTTGCAAACCAGCTTTCCGAAAGCCCGACAATGTCAGCCATCTCCGCGACCGTCATGCGATCATCACCGCGCCTTTCGACACGGGCGAGCAATCTGTTCATTTGCGCCTGGGTCAACCTGCCATTTGCCTGCTCCGGCGATGGCCCGGGAATATCCAGCAGTCCCGCAACGATGCTGCCGACAAGGCTTTCCGCATAGACCGCATGTTTCGAGGGTTCGGCCAGTTCATCGACAAGCAGCCCCGCCAGCGTTTCGACCGACCCGATATCCTGTATCTCAACCGGACGACGCAGCGCCGTCATCGCCGCCGAGCTGCCGACGGATGGCGACAGGAAACGCAGCAGACGGTCTTTATGAATATGCAGGTTGAGATGCGAAAACCGGTGTGTGGCACTGCTGCCCGTCCACATGGGAACGCCTGCAGGCACATAGACCGCACGCGTCATGGGTCGGGAATGCTGCGCCAACTCGCCGTCCCGGTTGGAAATTCTTATCCGCGAAGAGACATCGTTGAAAAATATCATGATACGCGGATCGGCGGCCAGATAATAACCCTTAGCCCCCATCTGGCTCTCGGCCTCCCAGAAAGCACTGACCAGCCCGTCCAGCTGACGCCATTTAACCGGCGCAGTGACGCTGATCCCTTCCGTGTGCCAGGTCATGGAATGCCAGAAACTCAATGCGGGTACCGTCCGGTTGTCGAGCCGAGGTTGGGGATATGGGAGACATGCGCGCCATGATAACGGCGGCCGCAAGCTCCATCGGTAAGGCCCCAATAACATGACTTATCAATTCATGTTAATAGCAAAGATGGTTGTAATGCAAAACATTGCTGTGGCTGGGCGCAATCCCGCAACAAACTGAGCCCTGGAACCTCCAGGCCGGCCATCCGTTGATCTTCGGACGAACGACACCTCAAAGGGAGATCACTATGAACGGCAAAAAGGAACCGGGCGATTTCGCCGACAAGAAGCGCGAAGAGCAAGGCCGTGGCGTCATCGTCGCTGGGCCGGATGCGCATGAAAATGAAAAAGGCGGCAAGGCGCCATCGGGGAAAGCCGAAAAATCTTCACCGGGCAAGCCGGCTGCTTCCTCCGAACGCCGGTGAGTTTGTGAGGCTGGCCTTTTGGCCGCAACCGAATGGCCCCTATGCGCTCCCACCCCAGTCCAAAGCTGTCCCTCTTCCCAAAGCTCTGTACTGTCATCCTCGGGCTTGACCCGAGGATGACGACTAGAACGGTGGGAAACGTGTTCACAAAAGTAAAAAGTCCCTGATCGCTCAGGGACTTTCTTTATTGCAGTTGCTTCGCTTCTGCTCAGAGAAGGTCGAAACGGTCGGCGTTCATCACCTTCGTCCAGGCGGCGATAAAATCGCGCACGAACTTTTCCCTGCTGTCATCCTGCGCATAAACTTCCGCATAGGCGCGCAGGATGGAGTTGGAGCCGATCACGAGGTCCACGCGGGTCGCCGTGTATCTGGCTGCTCCGGTCTTGCGGTCGCGAATCTCATAGAGATTGTTACCGGTCGGAACCCAGGAATAGGCCATGTCCGTCAATGTCGTGAAGAAGTCGGTGGTGAGCGCACCAGGCTTCTGCGTGAACACGCCATGTGCCGCGCCGCCGTAATTGGCGCCGATGACACGCAGGCCGCCGATGAGGACGGTCAGTTCAGGCGCGGTGAGACCGAGAAGCTGCGCCCTGTCGAGCAGAAGCTCTTCCGGGCTGACGACGTAATCCTTCTTGACCCAGTTGCGGAAGCCATCTGCCAGCGGCTCAAGCGGGGCAAAGCTGTCGGCATCCGTCTGCTCGGCGGAAGCATCGCCACGGCCGGCCGCAAAAGGCACGGCGATGTCGAAGCCGGCCGCTTTCGCCGCCTGTTCCACACCGTAATTGCCGGCCAGAACGATCACATCCGCAATGCTCGCGCCGGTTTCACGGGCAATCGGTTCCAGAACCGAGAGCACGCGGGATAGACGGGCGGGCTCATTGCCTTCCCAGTCCTTCTGCGGTGCGAGGCGGATACGGGCACCATTGGCGCCGCCGCGATTGTCCGAGCCACGGAAGGTGCGGGCGCTGTCCCATGCGGTCGAGACCAGATCGGCAACGGGCAGACCGGAAGCAGCGATCTTCGCCTTGACGGCGGCAACGTCGTAGCTTGTGGAACCCGCCGGAATGGGATCCTGCCAGATCAAGTCCTCAGTCGGAACGTCGGGACCGATGTAACGGGCCTTCGGACCCATATCGCGGTGGGTCAGCTTGAACCAGGCGCGGGCAAAGACGTCGGAGAAATGGTCCTGGTCGTCCTTGAACTTCAGCGAAATCTCGCGGTAGATCGGATCGACCTTCAGCGCCATGTCGGCATCGGTCATCATCGGGATGGTGCGGATCGAGGGATCCTCGACGTCAACAGGCTTATCCTCTTCGGCAATGGTGATCGGCGCCCATTGCGATGCACCGGCGGGGCTGTGCGTCAAAGTCCACTCATGCTTGAACAGCATGTCGAAGAAGCCATTGTCCCACTTGGTCGGTTCGCTCGTCCACGCACCTTCGATGCCGGACACCACGGTGTCACGGCCAATGCCGCGGCCCTTGGTGTTGATCCAGCCGAGGCCCTGATATTCCGGGCCTGCGGCTTCCGGATCGGGGCTGAGATTGGCGGCGCTGCCATTGCCGTGCGACTTGCCGATGGTGTGGCCGCCGGCCGTCAGGGCAACGGTTTCCTCGTCGTCCATGCCCATGCGGGCAAAGGTCTCGCGCATCTGCGCCGCCGTCGCCAGCGGATCGGACTTGCCATTGACGCCTTCCGGGTTGACGTAGATGAGGCCCATCTGCACGGCGGCAAGCGGGTTTTCCAGCGTCGCGGGCTTGGTCACGTCGCCGTAGCGGCCGTCGCTCGGCGCCAGCCATTCCTTCTCGTCACCCCAATAGGTGTCCTTTTCCGGAGCCCAGATATCTTCGCGGCCAAAGGCGAAGCCGAAGGTCTTCAGACCGGCGACGTCATAGGCAATGGTGCCGGCGAGCGCGATAAGGTCTGCCCAGGAAATCTTGTTGCCGTATTTCTTCTTGATCGGCCACAGCAGGCGGCGGCCCTTGTCGGTGTTGACATTGTCAGGCCAGGAATTCAACGGCGCAAAGCGCTGGTTGCCGGTGTTGGCGCCGCCACGACCGTCCGTTACGCGGTAGGAGCCGGCCGCATGCCAGGTAACGCGGGCCATCATGCCCACATAGCTACCCCAGTCGGCCGGCCACCATTCCTGGCTGTCGGTCATCAGGGCGCGCAGATCGGCCTTCAGGGCCTCGACGTCGAGCGTCTTCAGCGCTTCGCGGTAGTTGAAGGAGGTGCCGAGCGGATTGGTCTTGGTGTCGTGCTGATGCAGGATGTCGAGGTTCAGCGCGTTCGGCCACCATTCGGTCACCGATTTACCGGAGGCCGTATTGCCTCCATGCATGACAGGACACTTGCCAGCCGGTTTTGAAGTTGCGTCCATTTCGCCCTCCGATGGGTTTAGCAATTAAACGAAATAATCAATGCGACATGTGCAGCATGTGGGAGCCAGAGCCCAGGCAGGTCATCGCGATGGAAACCGTGCAGCGACGCTGGTGATCTTTCACAGCTACATCCTCTTTCTGTCATGAAGATGACTAACAGCCGGGTTCCATAATTTCCAATTGTATATTCTAAAGGCTGCGATATGCTGAGCTTATGATTGCCCTCTCCATGAAACATCTTCGTTATTTCGACGCTCTGGCCAAGATCGGTCATTTCGGTCGGGCGGCGGAAGCCTGCGCCATTTCCCAGCCGGCACTTTCCTTGCAGATCCGGGAACTCGAGGAATTGATCGGCGCGCCGCTGGTTGAGCGGGGCAGCCGGCAGATCAGGCTCACCGCTCTTGGCGAGGAATTTGCCGAGCGTACCCGTTCAATCCTGCGCTCCGTGGATGAGTTGCAGGATCTGGCGCGGGCGCGGCACGGTCCTCTCAGCGGCCGCCTGCGCATCGGCGTCATTCCAACCGTTGCACCCTATCTTTTACCACAGGTCATCAAGACGCTCACCCGGCATTATCCCGGGCTGGAGGCGCGCCCGCGCGAGGCGGTGACGCAGAAGCTCATCGAAGACCTTCTGGAAGCCCGGCTGGACATGGCGATCGTCGCCCTTCCAGTGTCCGAACCGTCGCTCGAAGAGGTTCCGCTGTTTTCAGAGGAATTCATTCTCGTACGGCCGATGGAAGATGCGGGCATGCCGGTGCCGAGCGCCGACAAACTTGGCGAAATGCGCCTGCTGCTGCTGGAGGAAGGCCATTGCTTCCGCAATCAGGCGCTGTCTTTCTGCAGCACCACCAATGCGCCGCCGCGCGTGCTGATGGAGGGCAGCTCGCTCTCGACGCTGGTGCAGATGGTCGGCGCCGGTATCGGCGTCACGCTCATTCCGCAGATGGCGGTCGATATGGAAACCCGGCAATCCACCGTCTCGGTGTTCCGGCTGGCGGAACCGCGACCCTCGCGAACCATCGGCATGGTGTGGCGCAAGAGCAACCCGCTTTCGGCGCAATTTACCCACATTGCCGAGATCGTGCGCGAATGCGGCCTGCAGAAACTGGGGCTGTCCCCGTGAAGGCGGCCGGATCGACCGCCTTCACAAGCCTTGGAGATTGCCGATCCTACCTCGCCGACGTTTTGGACTGCCTGTCCGTCCATTCGGGCGGTGCACCGAACTGATCGGCCACCATGCCCTGCAAACCGCGTGAGCGGCCGTAGGCGTCGCATTCGGCATATTTCGGTTTCCCACCCAAAGCCGATCTCATGCGGTGGCCGGAAGGAATAGAAATGTCGAGACCATCGGATACCTTGCCGGTCACGAGAATGCGCGAGAAATAATTGGTGAAATCCGAAGCAAGCCCATAGGCATCGCCGATTTCCGAGACGCGGGCGCTGTCGGTAAAGGAATTCGCGCCCTTCGACCAGACGGCCGCCGCCCGCTGGACGCCCCCATTATCCACCGCTTCCGCCTCGACGGCCAGGCCACCGAGACCGACGGGCAGACGCGGCACGCCGACCGGCAGGACTAAATTGCTGCCGAGCGATACGGCCGTCGACACTCCGGCCATTGTCTTGTCGGTCGGCACCAGATCGGTAATCACCGTCCGGACGGTCATGTCCGCCGGCTGGCCGGCGGCGGCAATCCGGTATTTATCGCTGAGGGCCACGCAGATGGCGCGGTCCAGCGCATTTGACACAAGGGTGCGGTCCTTCTCGGCCGTAATTTTCGACGAGGCGGCGAAGGAAAATGTGGTCGGCATGATGGCCACGGTTTTGACTGCGGCCAGCCCATTGGCATCCACGAAGGTGCGCGACTTGGTGAACTTGCCTTTGGCCGGGCTGAGCTGCGCATAGGAAGACAATGTACCGCCTTCCTGAAGCGGCACCGAGGCGCAGCCGGACATGATGATGGCGAAGGGCAAGGTGGCAAAGGCAACGCCACGGCGCCCTAGCGCCGTGTCGATTGAGGGCCGGGGAAACAGATTTCGCTGGTGTTTCACTGCATGTACTCCGGTTGGCATGATTGCCCCTGTGCCCAAACGTTACGACAGCAAAAATTGCGGCAACATTACAATCGCCCCTTGCGAAAACCGGCAGGCAGGCGCGGTCAGAAGCGAAGCCGGAAGGTGCTTCCGAAGGCGCTGCTCTCCAGCAGTATCTGTCCATTGTGGTTGGTGACGATCTGCTTGACTAGGCTGAGGCCAAGTCCCGCTCCCGTGCTGCGCGGCGTAACGCGATAGAATGGCTCGAATATCCGTTCCTGCTGGTCTTCGGCTATTCCCTGCCCTTCATCGGCAATGGCGATCTCGCCATTTGCAAGCACCGACACATGGATCGTTCCCCTGTTTCCACCATGATCAATGGCGTTTCGGACGATATTGCTGATGGCGCGCGGCAAGGTGAAGGGGTTGGCCTGCATCTCGTATCGCGCGATCTGCGTTTCGAAGGAGATGTCATAACCCGCCGAGAGCGCGAGCGGCGCGAGATCGGCAACGACGGTGCGCACCATCTCGACAAGGTCCACCGTCTCCCGCCGGTCGTTCACCTGATCGTTTCGCTCGAAGGCAAGAAGCTGCTCGGCGGTTTCGCCAAGCCGGGCGACATCCGCCATCAAACGCTGCCGTTCCGGCCCGGGTAAGCCCTCTATTCTGGTCTGCATGATGGCAATCGGCGTTCTGAGCTCATGCGCCGCGTCGATAAGGAACCGTTGCCGCGCCCGGAATTGCTCTTCCAGCCGCTCAAGAATGCTGTTGAAGGAAAGGATGAGCGGCACGACTTCCCGCGGCACATCTTCGACGGGAAGCTTCGAACCGCCACGCCGGGGATCGATCTCTGGAGCTTTTTTGACGACGGAACTAAGACCGGCAAGCGCTCGACGCACGATACGGGGAACGGAAAAGAATACGGCCGGCAGGATGACGGCCAGCAAGGGAACGTAAATTTTGTAGGTTTCGGTAAGAAGCGTCAGAAACTGCGCCCTGACATGCGTAGTTCCACCAAACATGACCCTGACAGGACCCCACCTCGTCTCCATGCTTTCAACCAGTGCGGTCTCGGAAATACCATTACCGCCGCGAATATCAGCATCTGTCATCAGATAAAGGTATCGCGACAAATCGGCATAATCGGCTGGCACGGCACCATAGGTCGCTACCCGCCCATCCAGCGTCGACGCCACGAACCAGAGGGTTGTGTTCTGCGCCTTCAAGGCCTGCAGCGTCGGGCCATCGGTAACGACCAGTCCATTTTCCGGATCGAGTGAAAGCGACTCATCAATTGTTGCCGACAGGTCGTCCCAGAGCGCAATATTCGGAGAAAGGATCATTAACCCGTAAACACAGAGCCCGACGATAACCACGGCGATCATAGCGGCGACGACGATGCTGAGCTGCCAGCTTAATTGCCACCATAGTGAAGGGTTGGATTTGCCTCGCGCGCTCATCGCTCTTCCTTCAGGAGATAACCGACGCCGCGAATATTATGCACGCTAACTCCTGCCGAAGCGTCGAGCAGGCGTTTTCGCAGCCGGGAGATATGCGCGTCGAGCGCATTGGACTGGATTTCCTCCTCGTAATTGTAGACCGCAGCCTCAAGCGTCGAACGCAGCACGGATTTGCCTTTTCGTTTTGCCAGCGCGACCAGTATCATGAGCTCGCGCCTTGGCAGATCAAACGGCATCGAATTGATCGTGACGCTGAGGTGGAGCGGATCGATCACGATCCGGCCGGCCGCGACCTGCGTTGGGGCCACACTCGCCGGCCGTCTCAGAACCGCACGCACCCGCGCCAGAAGCTCGCCGACGAGGAACGGCTTGCCCAGATAGTCGTCGGCGCCGCCGTCCAGTCCGGCAATCCGCTCTTCCGGTTCGTTCATCGCCGTCAACAGGATGATCGGCGTGTCGATGCCGGCACGGCGCAGCTGCGGAATGAAGGTGAGCCCCTCCCCATCGGGCAGGCGACGGTCGAGCAGGATGGCGTCATAGACATGCTGGCGTGTCAGCTCCATCGCATCACCGAGCCACACCGTATGGTCGATGACGATGCCCTGCCTGCCGAGCGTCGCCGTCAGCGCATCCGCCATTTCCTGTTCGTCTTCAATCAATAGAAGTCTCATTCACCACCGTCCCTTCGCCATCCCTTGTCTGCCAGAAAGGTTGCGGCAGTATTGCGGCAAGGACCGCGCGGCAGGGTAATGCTGCTGCAATTGTGGGGGCCTATCCATAAGCCATCAGCCTGCAAGACAGGCGACATGATCGCGACAAGCGGTCTCAGGATGCGTTTTGCCTGGAGGATTATGGTATGTGGATGAAGAGAACGATCAAGGCGGGGATAGCGCTTGCAGGCTGCGCCCTCGTTGTCACGGCGCTCGACCCCGCGCGCGGGAGCGTCGATGCAAATGAGCGCGCCAAGGGCATTGTCGCGGCCGCCTCAATGAGCCCGGCTGGCATCCCGTTCGAGCTGACGGCAGCGGAAATAGCAAAGATCGGCACACGCGCCATGGCGGAGCGGCTCAGCATCAGCGGCGAGCTTCAGCCGGTCAGCCGCGTCGTGATCCGCGCCCGCGAGGCCGGAAAAATTCTCGATGTGAACGTCCGGGAAGGACAGGCGGTGCGGGCCGGCGACGTGCTTGTGCGTTTCGAAACCGATGAGCTGCAATCGACGCTATTGCTGCGCCAAAGCGATCGCGATGCGGCCGAGGCCGAATTGACGCTGGCGATGCAGGCTCTGACCCGAACCGAACAGCTTGCTTCGAAAAATGTCGCGTCGGCGGAACAGCTCGACAAGGCGAAAAGCGATGTCGTGGTGAAGACGGCAAGGGTCCAGAGCCTTTCGGCGCAGGTGGATATCGCCCGCCTTGCCCTGCGCAACGCCGAAATCCGCGCGCCTTTCGATGGCACGGTCACCCGCAGGCTGGCCGAGCCGGGGTCTCGCGTCGGGGGCGATGGCGAACTTCTCACATTGGTCGATACCAGCATGCTGGAGGCGAAGGTTCTCGTCGCCACACGCGACATTCCACGCGTCGCCCTTGGCCAGACAGCGGAACTGGAGATTGACGGGCTCGGCGGCCAGAGCGTCAAAAGCACCGTCGAGCGCATCAGCCCGGTTGCCGAGGATGGTACGCGGTTCGTCACCGTCTACCTGCGGCTTGCCAATCGCAACGGGCAATTATGGGGCGGAATGTTCGCAAGCGGCTCGATCCTCGTGCGCGAAAAGAACGATGCGCTCGTCGTTCCCGCAATCGCGCTTCGCAAGGACGAGACCGGCTACCACGTCCTCAAGGTCCTGAACGGCCATCTTCGCCGCCAGACGGTGGCGGTGGGGCCGCGCTGGAACGGCGGCAGCCTGATCGAGATCGGCGCAGGGCTTGCGGATGGTGAAACGATCCTGACCGCGCCGCTTCCCGAATTGCAGCCCGATATGGCCGTCACCATCGAGAAGGCAGGCTGAGATGTTCTTGACCCGCATATCCGTCGCCCATCCCGTTTTCGCAACCATGATGATGGTGGCACTTCTGGTCATCGGCGCCTTTTCACTGCAGCGGCTGGGGCTCGATCAATATCCGAATGTCGACGTTCCGGTCGTGGTGGTGGTCACCGCCTATCCCGGTGCCACGCCGGAAACGGTGGAGACGGAAGTGACGCGACCGGTCGAGGATGCGCTGAATGCCATAGGCGGCCTCGACGAGATCAACTCCACCTCTTACGAAGGACGCTCCGTCGTCGTCGCGAAATTCAAGCTCGAGGTTAAAAGTGCCGCGGCCGTGCAGGATGTGCGCGACAAGGTCGCCGCCATCGAGGCGAATTTCCCCGAGGATGTCAAAAAACCGGTCATCTCGCGGTTCGACCCGGCCGCCGAGCCGATCCTGTCTCTGGCGATTAGTTCGACATCGCTCGACGTACCCGCGCTCAGCACCCTTGCCGACCAGAAGGTATTGCGGCAACTGACGACCGTTGCCGGCGTCGGGCAGGCAACGCTGGTCGGCGCCCGCAAGCGGCAGATCGATGTCACGATCGACGACACGCGCATGCGCGCGCTCAAGGTGGGCATCAATGACGTGGTAAGCGCGCTGCGCACCGGCAACGGCAACAGCCCGGCCGGAAGCGTCATCGACACTGTTTCAGAACGCACGGTGCAGGTGCGGGGCCGCATTGAGGACCCGCAGGCACTGCTGGACATGGTGGTCGCAAGGCGTGGCGGCGCGGCCATCTACCTGCGTGATGTCGCCTCGATTTCCGAAGGCGCCGCCGATCCTGAAAACCGCGCCCTCTATAATGGTCAGACGGCGCTGGCAATCGATATCGTCAAGGTTCAGGACGCCAATACGGTTCAGGTCGTGACGGATGTGAGGCAGCGCCTCGAAATGCTCAATGCCGAGCTCGCCCCGAAAAACGTGCAATTGCGCATCGTTACGGACTCTTCGGTTCCCATCCGGGAATCCGTCAACCAAGTGCAGATGACCCTGATCGAGGGAGCCGCCCTTGCCGTCGCCATCGTCTTTCTGTTTCTCAATTCCTGGCGCAGCACGGTGATCACCGGGCTGACATTGCCGATTGCGATCATCGGCACGCTCGCGGTCATCGATCTGCTCGGCTTTACGCTCAACACGCTGAGCCTCCTGGCATTGACGCTTTCCATCGGCATTCTGGTGGATGACGCTATTGTCGTGCGCGAAAACATCACCCGCCACCTGCATATGGGGAAATCCCATATCCGCGCGGCACTCGACGGCACGAATGAAATCGGGCTTGCGGTGATCGCGACAACGGCGACCATCGTGGCGGTCTTTTTGCCGGTCGCCTTCATGGATGGCATTATCGGCCGGTTTTTCTACCAGTTTGGCGTCACCGTGTCGGCTGCCGTGCTGATCTCGCTTTTCGTCGCCTTCACGCTCGATCCGATGCTGTCGAGCCTCTGGTACGATCCGGATTCGCAACCCGACGCCCGGCGTGGCCTGATAGGCCGGCTGATCGCGCGTTTCGACAGCGGCTTCGAATGGCTGGCCAAGCGATACCGCCTTGCGATCGGCTGGACCTTGCGCCACCGGCTCATCACCCTGCTTTCGACGGTTGGCATCTTTGTCGGCAGCCTGTTCATGGTGCCGCTGGTCGGCACGGAATTTGTGCCGGATACGGATGAGGGCCGCTTTCAAATCAACATTACCGCACCGGTTGGCTCCTCGCTGGATTACACGACAGCGAAAGTGCGGCAGGTCGAAAAGGCGCTCAGGGAATTCCCGGAGGTAGAAATGCTTTACTCCACCGTCAATACCGGCGGTGCCGCCGGCAAACATCGCGCCGCCATTCAGGTCGGGCTCGTGCCGCTTTCAGCGCGCACGCTAACCCCGGTCTCGCTGGCCGAGCCGATCCGCAACCGCCTGTCGGCCATACCGGGCATTGAGGTCACGATCCTGCAGAACGGTCTGGGCGGCGGCGAAAGTCCGGTGCAGCTCAGCATCCTTGGCGACGACCGGGCCATTCTTGAAAAAATAGCCACCGGTCTCATGGAAGACATGAAAAAAATCCCCGGCCTCGTTGATGTGACCTCCAGCGCCAGGGACGTGACCTCGATCCTTTCCGTGCGTCTCAAACGGGATGCGGCAAGCGATCTTGGCATTTCCAGATCCGATCTGGCCGCCGCGCTCTCTCCGCTCGTCGCTGGCGAGGACGTCTCGAAATGGACGGATGCCGACGGCAACAGCTATGACATCGTCGTGCGCCTGCCCGGTGAGCGGCGTTCCGATATGACGGCACTTGGTGAATTGATGATTGCGACCAGCCGCATCGCATCGAACGGCGCACCGCAGATGGTGCGTCTCGATCAGGTCGCCGATATCGCCACCGTGCCGGCGCCCGCCGAAATCCGCCGCATCGAGAACCGACGCGAAGTGCTGGTTTCGGCCAATGTCAGCGGCCGCACGCTTGGGGACGTGACAAATGCGTTGCAGAGCCTGACCGCCTCCCGCGATCTGCCTGACGGTTACCGCATCCGCTTCGGCGGCGAAGCCGAAACCATGCAGGAAACGGTTGGCCACATGGTCAAGGCGCTCGTCATGGCGGTCATCTTCATCTACATCGTGCTCGCCTCGCAATTTGGCAGTTTCCTGCAACCGCTCGCCATCATGGCGTCGCTACCGCTGTCGCTCATCGGCGTCATCCTCGGATTGATGGTGGCCGGCAGCACGATCAACATGTTCTCGCTGATCGGTTTCATCATGCTGATGGGCCTCGTTACCAAGAACGGCATATTGCTGGTCGATTTCGCCAATCGCGAAAGAAAACGCGGACTGCCGCTGAACGAGGCGCTCGCAAGCGCCGGCGTCATCCGCTTCCGTCCAATCGTCATGACAACGCTTGCAATGATCGCCGGCATGATCCCGCTTGGTCTCGCCATTGGCGGTGGCGGCGCACAACGCGCGCCGATGGCGCATGCGGTGGTCGGCGGCCTCATCAGCTCCACCCTGCTCACCCTGATCGTCGTGCCGGTGATCCTGTCCTATATTGACAGCATCACCCGGCGTTTCGCCCGCCTGCTGCCGAAAGCGCCGGATGATGTGGGCGAAACCGGATTGGCAGACCATCCGGTATCACCGTCGCAGACTTGACCACGGGATTTGCGGTCAGGGCCTGTCCTCCGCCTGGCGCTTCTTTTTGCCCTTCGGGCGAAAATCGACCAGAAGCGACTTCAGCTCGATTTCCCGGACGCGTCTTGCCGCCTCGTCCGGGCGAACCCATTCCACGAGGCGTTCGCCGCGCTCCTTGAAACTCGCCTCTTCCCCGGTCACCTCGATCTGGAAGACATCCACGACACAGGGAACGACATCACCATTGTCGAGCATCTTGAGATAGGTGTAGCGGCCGACCGCATCTTTTTTGACCCGGCCGCGCACGCCCGCCTCCTCCCATGCCTCGATCGCGGCCGCCTCATGCGGTTTCTTGCGTTTCATCGGCCAGCCGCGCGGAATGATCCAGCGCGCCGTGACGCGGGAGGTGACGACAAGGATTTCGATCTCTTCGCCGCTGCCGCCATAACGGAAGCACAGGGCGGCATATTGCTGCCGGAAAGCGCCGGTGAAGAGCTTTTCGGGAACAGCAGCGAGTTGCTGAAGTAATGTCAGGGGACGCGCCGGGCGGGCTTTCCGGCTTTTCTTCTTGGATTTCATATCCGTTGATAGTGCTGATTTTCCGGGTTGCATCAATGCCCCGCGTGCATTTATGACAGTTTTATGACAATTACCCCCCACAACATAAATAGCGCCATTGAGGGCCAATTCGCATGATGAGCATTTTCCGCAAGCTGATGCCGCGCGAGGACCGTTTCTTCGACATGTTTAGCAAACATTCGGAAACGGTCGTCAAGGCGGCAGCAGCTCTGGACCACCTTTTGAGCGGCGTCGACGTCGAGAAAAACTGCGACCTCATCGTCGCCCTCGAAGACCAGGCGGACGACATTACCCGCGACGTTCTGCTTGCCGTGCGCCGCAGCTTCATTACACCTTTCGACCGTGGCGACATCAAGGATCTCATCCAGTCCATGGATGACGCCATCGACATGATGCACAAGACGGTCAAGACCATTCGCCTGTTCGAGCAAACCGAATTCGACCCGCTGATGCGGGAGATGGGTCATGAAATCGTGCGTGCGGCAAACCTCATTGCCGAAGCCATCCCGCTTCTCAACAAGGTCGGCACCAATGCGCAGCGCCTGTCGGCGATTGCCGAAGAGGTTACCCGCGTCGAAGGCCGCTCCGACGAGCTTCACGATCAGGGTCTGAAGGACCTCTTCCGGCGCCATGGCGCCGCCGGCGATGCCATGGCCTATATGATCGGCAGCGAGATCTACGGCGAACTCGAAAAGGTCGTCGACCGCTTCGAGGATGTGGCCAACGAGATCAGCGGCATCGTTATCGAGAACGTCTGATGGAAGTCGCGCTTGCACTGCCGCTGCTTGTCGGCCTCATCGCCATCGCGCTGTTCTTCGATTTTCTGAACGGTCTCCACGACGCCGCAAATTCCATCGCCACCATTGTCTCCACCCGCGTGCTGCGCCCGCAATATGCGGTGGCGTGGGCGGCCTTCTTCAATTTCATCGCCTTCCTGTTCTTCGGCCTGCATGTGGCCGAAACGCTCGGCACCGGCATCATCGATCCCGGCATCGTTTCGCCGCAGGTCATCTTCGCGGCGCTGATGGGCGCCATCGTCTGGAACATCGTCACCTGGATTTTCGGAATCCCCTCCAGCTCGTCGCATGCGCTGATCGGCGGTCTCGTCGGCGCGGGATTTGCCAAGGTCGGTTTCAATTCCATCGTCTGGTCGGGTCTGCTGAAAACCGTGGGTGCGATCTTCATGTCGCCCGCCATCGGCTTCTTCCTGGCCCTGCTGCTGGTTCTCGCCGTGTCCTGGCTGTTCGTACGCCAGACGCCCTTTGCGGTGGATCGCACGTTCCGCGTCATGCAGTTCATCTCCGCCTCGCTCTACTCTCTCGGCCATGGCGGCAACGATGCGCAGAAGACCATGGGCATCATCGCCGTGCTGCTGTTCAGCCAGGGGCATCTGGGCAACAGCTTCTATGTGCCGTTCTGGGTGGTCATCTCCTGCCAGTCGGCCATGGCGCTCGGCACGCTGTTCGGCGGCTGGCGCATCGTGCACACCATGGGCTCGAAAATCACCCGGCTGAACCCGATGCAGGGTTTCTGCGCCGAAACCGGTGGTGCGCTGACACTGTTCGGCGCAACGTGGCTCGGCATTCCGGTGTCGACCACCCATACGATCACGGGCGCCATTATCGGCGTCGGCGCCGCCCGCCGCGTTTCGGCGGTGCGTTGGGGCCTTGCCGGCAACATCGTCATTGCCTGGGTCGTGACCATGCCGGCCGCCGCCCTCATATCCGCAGCCGTCTATGGGCTGACGTCGCTGTTCGGCTGACACCTGAGCCGCTTGCGATTTGCCAAGGCTCCCGGAACAAAAGCCACCCTGTGGCTGTTTGATCCGGGAGACAAGGGCGACGAAGCGGATCGCGGATCATGGCACGGCAGGTTTTCTGGAAAGGTTATCTGAAGCTGTCACTGGTGACGGCCTCCGTTTCGCTGACGCCCGCCACCACCGACAGCAACAAATACCGCTTCCATATTCTCAATCGCAAGACCGGCAATCGCGTCGAAAGCCGCTATGTCGACAGCGTCACCCACAAGCCGGTGACTGCAAAAAACCAGGTGAAGGGTTTCCCCCGCGCCGAGGATGACTATGTGCTGCTGGAGGATGACGAGATCGATTCCGTTGCACTTGAAAGCACCCGCACCATCGACATCAAGACCTTCGTTCCCACGGGTTCCATCGACTGGATCTGGTACGACCGTCCCCACTTCCTGCGCCCGGAGGACAAGATCGGCGCGGAAGCCTTCAGCGTGATCCGGGAAGCCATGTCGGCGAATGGTGTTGTCGGCATCGCCCGGCTCGTTCTCTATCGCCATGAAAGGGCGGTGCTGCTGGAACCTTCCGGCAAGGGCATCATCCTCTGGACGCTGCATTATGGCGAGGAAGTGCGCGAAAGCATCGATGCGCTGGACCCGAAGATGAAGATCGAAAAGCCGCTGCTGGACGCGATGGAAAAACGCATCGACAAGCAGATGACCGGGTGGAAGCCGACACTGGTGCAGGACCCTATCCAGAAAAAGATCAGCGCCCTGCTGAAAACCAAGAGCAAGGCTGCTCCCTCCCCGGAAAAGAAGACCGGCGCGAAAGCGCGTACCGGCGGCAACGTCATCAACATCATGGATGCGTTGAAGAAAAGCCTCGCCGCAGACAAAAGAAACTAGCCTTCAGCGGGCCTTTTTCGGCAGCGGCCGGGCGGCGGCGAAAAAGCCGTCCCATGGGTCCTTCTTCAGATTGGAAAGTCTTGCCCCGATATTGTTGACGGTGAAGTATGCCGGACCAATCTCGCCGGAGAGTTCCACCCATTCTATTGGCGCTGAAATGGCGGCTCCCGGCCGGGCACGCGTCGAATAGGGCGCGACAGCCGTATTGCCCCTGCCATTGCGCAGATAATCGAGGAAGATGCGGCCCTGGCGTTTCGCCTTGGTTGCCACCGAGAGGTATTTTTCGGGCTCTGCCATGGCCATGTCATCCGCCATGGCCTTCGCAAACGCCTTAAGGGCTGGCCATCCCGCTTCCGTTTTCAAGGGCGCGACGACATGCAATCCCTTGCCGCCGGAGGTTTTCACGAAGGCGGCAAGGCCGGCCTCCTCGAAACGCCGCTTCAGTTCCAGTGCGGAATCGATCACCTCCTGCCACGACACATCCTCGCCGGGGTCGATATCCATGGTGATCATGTCGGGCTTTTCCCAGTTCGCGGTTGTCGCGCCCCATGGGTGAATTTCAAGCGCGGCGGATTGCACCAGCGCCATCATGCCGTCGAAATCGGTAATCCGGATCAGCGGTTCGCCAGCCTTGTCCTTCGGATCCCTGATCTGTTCGATCGCCTTGTTGACACCGCGCCAGGCATGTTTCTGGAAGAATCGCTGCCCGTCGATCCCTTCGGGACAACGAAGCAATGCCAGAGGGCGGTTGACGACGAAGGGAGCCATATGGCGCCAGACCTGCGTGTAATAATCGGCAAGCCCTTCCTTGGTCACGCCGTCATCCGGCCAATAAAGCCGGTCCGGATGGGTGAACTTGATCTTCGACTGCGGCGTCCCTTGTTCCGACACTGCTTTTTCCTCCCGTTCGATTTCCCCCGCCGGTTTATCCTCCCGCAGGCCCCGGAAAGATGCATGGCGCAGATTGCCATCCGCGGACCAAGCCCGAAACTCCACTTCGGCCACCAGTTCCGGCCGGACGAAATGGAGGTCGCGGCGGGCAATTGCCGTCAGCTTTTCGGAAAAAGGGCTTTCCTTGCTGCCCAGTGGTGTCAGGCGGCCAAGCAGCATTTCGGCCACTTCAGCGGTGTAGCCGGTGCCAACGCGCCCGACATGCCGCAGCTTGCCGTCCTCATAAACCCCGAGCGCCAGGGAGCCGATGGCATGGTCCGAACTGGAAGACAGGGTATAGCCGCCGATCACGAATTCCTGCCGCATTGCGCATTTGGATTTCACCCAGCTGCCCTTGCGGCCCGAGACATATTTGCTGTCCCTAACCTTGGAGATGACACCCTCAAGGCTGAGGCGGCAGGCATGGTCGAGCACAAGCCCACCGTTTTCCTCGAAATGTTCGCTGTAGCGAAGATGACGGTTGCCGGCGGGCAGCAGCTTTTCGAGCAGCGCCTTGCGATCCATCAATGCCGCGCCACGCAGATCCGTGCCATCCAGATAGATCAGGTCGAAGGCATAAAAAACGAAGCGGTCGCTGCGCCCTTCGCTCAAATCCTGCTGCAAAGCGGAAAAATCCGAAGCACCGCTCTCCCGCTCGACCACGATTTCGCCGTCGATCAGCAGCGTTTCCGCCGGCAGCGCCTTGAGCGCGGCTGCCACGGTGTCACCGAACTTCTCGGTCCAGTCCAATCCGGTGCGGGTCAAAAGCTGTAGTTTGCCATGGTCTACACGGGCCTGCAGGCGATAGCCGTCGAACTTGATCTCATGCAGCCAGCGCGAACCTTCGGGTGGCCGGGGTTTCAGCGTCGCCAGCGCCGGCGGCACGAAGGATGGCAATGCCTGTTTGCGCGCGCCTTTGGGCAGGGCGTGAGCCTGCTTTTGCCCCGAGGAGGAGCTCGCGGCTTTTTTCGATACGGGTTTGGAATTCCAGGTGTCCTTCGGACTGGCAGCGACTTCCTCGACGCTGCGGCCGGTCTTTACCGATTCCGGCCGCTCCTCCAGTATATCCGCACTGCCATCATGCCTTGCCTCCTCGTCGTCGCCTTTGATCAGCAGCCAGTTCTCGCGGCTTTCGCCGGGCTTTCCATGCATGCGCACCAGATGCCAGCGGCCTTTAAGCTTTTCGCCTTCCAGCTCGAATTCGAGATGGCCTTTGCGGTAGCCCTTCTTCGAGTCGCCGATCGGGTGCCAGATTCCGCGATCCCAGACAATGACGGTGCCGCCGCCATATTGTCCTTTCGGGATGACACCCTCGAAATCGCCATAACTTAAGGGATGGTCCTCGACATGCACGGCAAGGCGCTTGTCTTCCGGGTCGAGGCTCGGCCCCCGCGTTACCGCCCAGCTTTTAAGGACGCCGTCCATCTCCAGCCGGAAATCGTAATGCAGGCGGCGGGCATCATGCTTCTGTATGACGAAACTCGATCCTTGAGCCTCGGCCTTCGCGCCTTTCGGCTCCGGCGTCTTGTCGAAACTGCGTTTGGCATTGTAGGTCTGCAACCCCATGGATCAGCTCGCTTTCCGGGGGGATTTGCGTGCCGCGCCCGCAGCCTTCTTGTCGCCGGCTGCCCCGGCGCTGCGGCGCAGGGCTTCCTTGAGATCGATGATGTTGTCCTGCCTGCGCGGCGCCTGTTTGGCGATTTTCCGGCCCTCGATCTTGGCTTTCACCAGTTCCGCCAAGGCGTCATTGTAGCGGTCGCTATAGTCGGCCGGATTGAAGGTGCCTGCGCGCGTCTTGATGATATGGCCCGCAAGCTCCAGCATCTCCTCATCGAACTCTATATCCGGAATGGACTTGAAGACGGTAGTTTGCGAGCGCACCTCGTAGTTGAAATTCAGCGTCGTCGCGACGAGCGCCTTGCCGCTTGGCCGGATCAGCACAATGCGGTTGCGGCGGAAAAGCACCGCCTCGCCGAGTGCCACGACATTCTCGTCGTCCATCGCCTTCGCCAGCAGCGTCAGGGCCTCCTCCCCGTCCTCCTGCGTCGGTGCAAGATAATAGGACTTGTCGAAATAGAGCTTGTCGATCTCGCGGCGCCCGAGGAAATGCCGGATGCGGATGACCTTGTCGTTTTCCGGCATCAACTTCGCAATCTCGTCTCCCTCGATGACGATGTGATCGCCATTGTCGAGTTCATATCCCTTGACCTGATCCTCACGCTCGACAGCATCGCCGGTATCGCTGTCGACATATTGCCGTTCGACGCGATGGCCGGTCTTGCGGTTGATGATGTTGAAGGAAATCTTCTCCGATGCGGTGAGCGCGGCATAAAGGCCGATCTCACAACTGAAATCGGCAAATTTCAAATGACCTTTCCAGCTCGCTCTCCGGTTCATGATCGCCGCCCATGATCATCGTGGGAGGATCGCTCTCTACCCCGGTCCGCGGCAAGAATACGTTCGATGGCGGGCACGTCCGCCTCCGCTAGCACCGGCACGGGGTCGGATGCCATCGCCTCCAGCACCTCGGGCGAAAGGCCGCCATTGCGGATCACCCACTCCATTGCCTCGCGGGTTTGCCGTTCGGCCTTCAGCTGCGCATAAAGCGCCAGTATCAGCCGGTCGCGAACATCGAAGGGCTTAACATTTCTGTCTGAACGTTCTGCCTGCCGTTTCATGTCAAATCCCCGAGGCGCCTCAAACGATAGGACACGTGGACCCCGCCTCGACCTGGCGGGAGACGCCATATGCGACTCTAACGATTCGGATTGCCCCTCGTTCCATCGGGCATGCGGATGGGCAAATCCTGCGACGGCCCGACCTCAGGCTGGCATGGCAGGACGGTGGGCCGGCGGCATCACAAGCCGCCGCCTCACCCTACCTCAAACGGAATATTTCTTTCTATTGGGCGTGCTCGCCGCGCCGGCGGGCGCAACATCGGGTTTGCCGAAGAGATAGCCCTGCGCCTGTGCACATCCCTCATCGACAACCATGCGATATTGCGCATCCGTTTCGATACCCTCTGCCGTCACCGGCAGATCGAGGCTGCGGCCAAGGCCGATCACCGCGCGCACGATGGCGCGGGCATTGTCGTCGTCGCTCATGGCGGCGATGAAGCTGCGGTCGATCTTGATCTTGTCGAAGGGGAAGCTCTGCAGGTTGCTGAGCGAGGAGTAACCGGTGCCGAAATCATCCATGACGATGGCGACGCCCAGCGCCTTCAACTGGTTGAGAATGATCAGCGTCGCCTTGCGGTCTTTCAGCAGTGCCGCTTCGGTAATTTCCAGTTCAAGCCGGTTCGGAGACAGTCCGGTCTGCATCAGCACGGTGCAGACGACATGGCCGAGATTTGCCAGCGAAAACTGCAATGGCGAGACGTTGACTGCGATTTTCAGATGCGGCGCCCAGGTGCTCGCCTGACGGCAGGCCTCGCGCAGCACCCATTCACCAAGCGAAATGATGATCCCGCTTTCCTCAGCAATCGGAATGAAGACGTCCGGCGGCACCACGCCCCTTGTCGGGTGCTGCCAGCGCACCAGCGCCTCATAACCGACGACCTGACCACATTCGACGGAAAGGACCGGCTGGTAGTTCAGAAGCAATTCGTTGCGGTTGATGGCAAGCCGCAAATCCGTCTCGAGCTGACGGCGTTCGCGGGCCTCCTGATCCATCAGCGGATCATAAAAGGCCAGGATGCCACGCCCGCCCATCTTGGCGCGATAAAGCGCCAGATCAGCGGCATGCATGATGCTTTCGTCGCTGTCGCCGTCCCGCGGGAAGACGGCAATGCCGATGCTGACGCCGACAGCGGTCGGATCGTTGGCGGCATTCATTTTCAACCCGAACATGGCAAGGATCGTCTCTGCAAGCAGACGCGCCTCCTCCGACTTGGTGTGCCGGGCAGTCAGAATAACGAATTCGTCGCCGCCGAGACGAGCGACGACATCGCCTGCCCTTGCACATTCATCAAGAATGGCGGCGACCCTTTTCAGCACGCGGTCGCCCTCGGCATGGCCGAATATGTCGTTGACCGCCTTGAACCGGTCGAGATCGAGCGCCAGCAGCGCAAATTCATCTTCTTCACTGCAATGCTCGATCTGCTGGCGAAGCCGCGTCTGGAACATGGTGCGGTTCGAAAGGCCGGTCAGCACGTCGTGGCGCGCAAGATATTCGATTTCCCGTTGCGCTTCCCGCTTCTCCGTCAGGTCGCGAATGGCCATTACCTCACAGGGGTGGCCGCGATATTCGATGGTGCGCACGGCAAGCTCGAACACCTGCGCCCGCTCCCCGCGCTCGCGGATCGCCTCGACCGGTGCAAGGCGCGGCAGATAGGCCGGCTGCCCATCGATGGCCTTGAAGAGATCATCAGGATTTTTACCAATCAGCGACGCCTCGTCGCTGCCGAGGAGTCCGGCAAAGCGGGTATTCAACTCGACGATCCTGCCATCACGCACGACGGCAAGGCCATCCAGCGTGGCATCGACAAGACCCTTGAGGTCGACAAGATAGCGGTCCACCAGCGCGGCGGTGGCCGTTGTGGACAGGATAAGGAAGGTCACGCCGGAGACGGCGCCGATCATGATCAGTCTGGCGAGGTTATCGGGATCAGGGCCGGAAACGGATGGATCCGGCGACAGGATCGTGGCCGACATGGCGGTAAAGTGCAGCGCGCAGATGGCCAGAATGGAACATGCCGCCGGAGCGACGATGCGCTGTTTCCAGGAGCCTGCACGGCGGAAAAGGAAAAAGGCGAGAAGAAAAAACACCCAGGCAACGACAGAACCGCCGACGATTGGGCCCCAGCGGTAGCTTATCGTCGCGGCCACATCCATTCCGGCCATGCCGACGAAATGCATGACGGCAACCGACAGGGTTACGAGCGTACCGATGATGACGGGACTGTAGCTTGCCTTCGAGCGGATGTTTAGCGCCAGCCAGAACCCAAAAACAGCCAGAACCGAAGAAAGAGCCGTGAACTGGAAATCAAAACCGATTGGAACCGTGCCCTTATATGCAAGCATGGCGACGAAATGGGTGGCCCAGACACTGAGACCTGCGGCAAAGGCGGCGACCAGCACCCAATAGGGCTTGCGGCCAGACGGACTTTCCTCCGCGCGCAACAGAAGGTGAAAAAAGGCAAGCATTCCGAGCAGGCAGATAGATGCTGCAAGAAGCACGATCGCCCTATCGTGCTGAACGGCAACGCATTCCAGAACCGTGAACATGGCACACTCTCCCAGCCTCTGAAGAACCGCTCACGACCGCACTATGGAGTTGGTTTATTTATAAATCTCTAATGCAACCCTTGATAAGAGTGCGTCTTTGTCGACAATGACACAGAAACGGGTGGAAACGGCGCGTCAGCCGGGAGAGCTTTTGCGACCGGCCCAAGGGCTGCCGGTGGCAAGTTCCTGTTTCCGGCGGCGGCAGTTATCGCGGGCACAACCGAAAGATGTGCGCACGGGAGCCAATTCCCACATCCTGACAGAGCCATAAAAAAGCGGACGGTAGATCAACCGCCCGTCGCATCGTTGAGGAATGTGGTGCTGTCACTGCTTCGTCACGTTTTCCAGCCGGGTCGTCTGGCTGGGGTGACCGACATAGTCCTTGACGCGCGACGTCAAGACGATGGGTTCGTATCTCTCGAAGAGAGGCAGAACTGCAGGATTCTGCGCGACGAACTTTTCCTGCATCTCGGTGTAGATTTCCCCACGCTTCTTGGCATCGGGTTCAAGCGAAGCCTTTGCCGTCAGAGCGGTCAGTTCAGGAATATCCCAGGCCGAACGCCAGACGAAGTTGCCGGCATTGTTGGCGGCAAGCGAGTTGTCCGGGTTGCTGGAAAATTGCTCCATGGAGCCAAGGACGTTCGGCATATAGGCGCCGGTCTGTGGCATGAGCAGATCAAAGTCACGGGCGCGGTGGGCCGCAATCACATCCGCACCATTGCCCTGCTGGATATTGACCTTGATGCCGATCTGGCTGAGCGATGCCTGGATGGCGGTCGCAAGATCGATGCGAGGTGTCTGGGCAATGGTCTTCAGATTGAGCGTGAAGCCATTCTCATAACCCGCCTCCTTCAGAAGAGCCTTGGCCTTCGGAACGTCAAGCTTCCAGTCCGGGCTCGGAATGGCATATTCGAAATTCTCCGGCACCGGCACCGTGCGCGCCCGGCCATATGGACCCATGATGGTCTTTTCCATGCCCTTGTAGTCGATGCCATAAGCAATCGCTTCGCGGACCTTGGGGTTGGACAAAGGCTCCTTGCCGGCATTCATCGACAGGACATAGAAACCGCCCGTCGGCACGCGCTGGATCTGGAAACCTTCCTTGTTGTTGAAGGTCGCAAGGTCGGCAGCCGTCAGCGCGCTGGCGATGTCGATATCGCCTCGCTCCAGCATCAGGCGCTCCACCTGGCTTTCCGGCACATGCCGCACGATCACGCGACGCATCTTGGGCTCGCCGGCCACATAATCCTTGTTGGCTTCAAGGATGATGATTTCATTGGGCGACCAGCGATTGAGCGTGAAGGGGCCGGAGCCGGCGGAATTTGTCCGCAGCCAGGCATTTCCCCAGTCACCATCGACTTCATGGGACTTGAGTTCCTTGCTGTCGACGACACTGGCAATGACCATGGCCAGACGATAGAGCAGCAATTCGGACGTCGTTTCGCCTGACAGTTCGATGCGAACCGTCTTTTCGTCCGGGGCGCTGACCAGCTTGTCGACATTTTCAGCGTTGTAACCAACACGCTTGAGGTTGGCGGCAGCCGCCTGGTTCATCTTCAAAAGACGGCTGAACGAATAGACGACATCCGCCGAGGTCACGGGATTGCCCGACGCGAAATTGGCCTCGCGAAGATGAAAGGTGATGCCCTTGTCATCCGTCTCCCAGCGCTCCGCCAGCTGCGGTGAAACTTTTCCCGAACCATCGACTGAAATCAGCCGATCATAAAGATTGGCCATGATTTCATTGGCTTTGGCTTCGGTCGCCTGATGCGGGTCGAGCGACAGCACCTGGGCCAGCGACGTCCCGACGACGAGCTGGTCATTGGGTGTCTTGGCTGCGACCGGGGACGCCTGCACCAGCATGGCGCCCAGAACGGTGGTGAATGCGAGACGGATCATTGATTTTTTCATACCTGCTCCTCCTACAGATCGGTAATTGCATTGGTGAAGCCGGCGGCGCGACGACGCGCCAACCGGCTGAAACAGTCAAAGATGATTGTTATTGAGCGCCTCGATCAGCGCGGCGATATAGCCGTAGCAGAACCCGAAGGCGACACCGACGGGATCGCGGCCCGCAATCGTCGGCACATGATCGGGCATGATCATGTAGCGATAGCCAAGTTCGTGATAGAGCTTCAGCGACCGCACCATGTCCATGTCGCCCTCATCGGGAAATGTCTCCATGAACGACAGCTTGCCGCCGCTGATGTTGCGGAAGTGGACGTTGAAAATCTTGTCACGGCTGCCGAACCAGCGGATGATCTCGTCGATCTCCTCACGCGGATTGTCGAGCATCTCGCCGATCGATCCCTGGCAGAAATTCAGTCCGTGATAGGGGCTTTCCCGCATCTGCACGAATTTCTTCAGTCCCTCGACGGTGCCGAGCACCCGGGTGACACCCTTGTAACCCGGCGGGGTATAGGGATCATGCGGATGGCACGCCAGACGGACCTTGTTACTTTCGGCAACCGGAACCACGCGCTCGAGGAAATAGTCGATACGCTCCCAGTTCTCGTCTTCGGACAGAACACCGGCAAGGCCCGGAGCCGCATCATGGTCCGCCCTGTCCCAGCGCCAGGCTTCATTAAGCGAACCGCCGCGGCCACGCTCCATTTCCGTGCGCGGAATGCCGATGAGGTTGAGATTGTATTTCGCCGCCGGAATGCCGGCCCGGGCGATATCCTCGATCATCCTGCAGACGGCATCGATCTGCCGGTCGCGCTCGGGCCCGGCAAGCAGGATATCGGGAAACGACGCCTGTTCGATGGGTCGGGACGGCAGCGGCAGCTGCACCATGTCAAGGACAAGACCAAAGCTTTCGACCTTGTCACGGTGACGTTCAAAATCCTCAAAGGTCCAGCTCGCGGGCGCTCCAGGCGGATCGGCGTTGATATTCCTGACGCCAAGCTGCGCCCAAACCCTGTAATCCTCGTCGTCGCGTGCTGCCACCTGAGTGCCGACATACATCGATTCTCTCCCTCTCCATGCTAGTCATCATATGACATCGCATGAAATAAGATGAGTGTCGAGATGCTATTGCGCCTCGGAAAGCAACCTGTACCGACGCTGGCTTGCAAGCATGTGATCGCGCATGGCCTTACGCGCGGCATCCGGATCCTGCTCGACGATGGCGCGCAGGATTGCCTCATGCTCGGCCTGCACCTTGCGAAGATAATCCGCATTGCCCGTTTCCGGCAGCGTCGGAAACTGCCCGCGCGGTATAGACCGTGAGCCGAACTGGCGCAGGGCCTCCAGATAGAAACGATTGTTGGTTGCTACCGCAATCGCCGTGTGGAATTCGTAATCGGCCTCAACCGTAGTTTCGCCCGCATCGATGGCCCGGGCCATTTTCCGATGGGCTGCGGAAATTGCCGCCTCCTGCTGGGCTGTGCGGCGATAAGCGGCGATTGCCGCCGCCTCCCCTTCGGTTGCGAGCCGAAACTCGAGCATTTCCAGAGTTTCCGCAATCGTACCCACTTCGGATTGCGTCAGCTTTACACCCGCCCACTCGCCGGCATTGCTGACGAAAACGCCTTTGCCCTGGATGGGAATGACATAACCGGAAGAACGCAGGTCCGCGATCGCCTCACGAACCACCGTGCGGCTTACGCCATAGGTGCGCTCAAGCTGCGGTTCCGTGGGAAGCTGATCGCCGTTCTTCAGTTTTCCACTGCGAATTTCTGCACTGAGATTATCGATGATCTGCTGTGCCCGCCGCTCCCGCGGCTTTTCCCTGTCGCCCATCATGCCACTCTTCCCTCTTGCAGAAAACGAATCCCTTCGCTACTCATATGATGACGTGGCGTTACGTCATATGTTTTCATGTTAGCTCAGGGAGGAGTTGGGATGAAGTACCATCAAAAGTTTTTGCAAGGTAGAATTGCGCGTCTGCGGCGAGCGGTTCAAAAAGTGGCATCGCTGACAGCGTCTTCCCGTGGAAGTGCGACCTGCGATGACTGAAATTTCACTGCGCGGGCTCGGACATCGCTTCCTGCAACTTGTCATCAGCCTCTTCATCCTGCTCTGCATCACCTTCATCATTGGCCGGGTGATGCCGACCGACCCGGTCGGAGCAATCGTCGGTGAGCTTGCAGATCCCAAGGCCTATGAAGCCATGCGGACCCGGCTTGGACTTGATCTGCCGCTTTACCAGCAGTTCTTCATCTATCTGCGCGGCCTGCTGCACGGCGATTTCGGCATCGCTATTCTGACCGGCAATCCGGTAACGCGGGACCTGGCGCAGGCCTTTCCGGCCACGCTGGAACTGGCGACGCTGGCAATCATCATCTCCACGGTGATCGGCGTGCCGCTCGGTCTCGCCGCCGCCCTGTTCCGCGATACGTTCATCGACAAGTTCGCGCGTGTCTTTGCGCTGGTGGGGCATTCGATACCCGTCTTCTGGTTCGGTATCGTCGGGCTCGTGATTTTTTATGCCAACCTCAACCTTGTCGCCGGGCCCGGTCGCGTGGACGTCTTTTATGAAGGCCTCGTCGAACCGAAGACAGGACTGATGCTGGTCGACAGCCTCCTTGCGGGTGAGACAGAAATCTTCTGGAACGCGCTCGCACATATCATGCTGCCGGCGATCATCCTTGCCTATATGGCCATGGCCTACATCACCCGCATGACGCGCGCCTTCACCCTGGAGCAGCTCAGCCAGGACTATGTGATTGCGGCGCGTGCCAAGGGCGTCAGCCCGGCGCGTACCATAACCCGCCACGTGCTGCCGAACATTGCGGTGCAGCTGATCACCGTTCTCGCCATCTCCTATGGCAACCTGCTGGAAGGCGCCGTGGTCACCGAAATCGTCTTTTCCTGGCCCGGCATCGGACAATATATGACGAATGCCCTGCTTATCGGCGACATGAATGCGATCCTCGCAGCCACGATCGTCATCGGCTTCATCTTCATGATGCTGAACTTCCTTGCAGACGTGGCCTATACCACACTCGACCCGCGGACACGGGAGGTCGCTCGATGACCGATATCACTCAGAACAATCCCGTGCAGAGCCGCAGTGCCTTGTCACGCCTATCAGCCACAACGGTGCGGACGCTGCAAAAGCTTGGCGACGAGCCGCTTGGAATGTTCGGCTTTGCCATTCTCGCCATTCTGGTCATCGTTGCCATTTTCGCGCCGCTCATTGCGCCCTACGATCCGGTAAGTCAGGCGCTCGACAACGCGCTTCAGCCTCCCAGCTGGGCGCATCTGGCCGGAACCGACGAATTTGGCCGCGATATTTTCAGCCGCCTCGTCTATGGCACACGCATCACCATCCAGACTGTTTTGTCGGTCTCGGTCATCGTCGGCCCGATCGGGCTTGCAATCGGCGTCATGGCCGGTTTCTTCGGTGGCCGCACCGATGCCATTCTGATGCGTGCGACCGATATTGTCCTTTCCTTCCCTTCGCTCGTCCTGGCGCTGGCCTTTGCCGCTGCGATGGGGGCGGGTCTTGGCACGGCCATCATCGCAATCTCGCTGACCGCCTGGCCGCCCATCGCGCGTCTGGCGCGTGCCGAAGCGCTGGTGGTGCGAAACACGGATTATGTCGCTGCCGCACGCCTTTACGGGGCATCGCCGCTGCGCATCCTGTTTCTTTATATCGCGCCAATGTGCATTCCCTCGGTCATCGTCAGACTGACGCTGAACATGGCCGGTATCATCCTGACGGCCGCCTCACTTGGCTTCCTCGGTCTCGGCGCGCAGCCGCCGCTTCCCGAATGGGGCGCGATGATCTCCAGCGGCCGTAAATTCATGCTCGATTACTGGTGGGTCGCCGTCATGCCCGGCATCGCGATCCTTTTGACGAGCCTTGCCTTCAACATCGCCGGCGATACGCTGCGCGACCTGCTGGATCCGCGTCATGCCCGTTCCTGATAGCTCCCCCATTCTCTCGGTCCGCGACCTCAATGTCCGTTTCGGCCGCAACACCATTCCGGCCGTCTCCAATGTCAATTTCGACGTCGGCCGTGAAAGGGTCGGTATTGTCGGCGAGTCCGGCTCCGGAAAGTCCACGACCGGGCGCGCCGCCATGCGGCTTCTGCCCAAAAGCGCCACCGTGACGGCGGAGCGCATGGATTTCCTCGCCGAACCCCTGCTTGAAAAATCCGAGCGCCAGATGGGTGCGATCCGCGGCAGCGAGATGGCGCTCATCATGCAGGACCCGCGTTATTCGCTCAATCCGGTCCTGCCGATTGGAAAGCAGGTGGCGGAGGCGGCCGAGCTGCATCTGGCGCTGACCGGCAAGGCCGCCAGAAATGCCGCGCGCGACATGCTCTTGCGCGTGCGCATCAACGATCCTGACCGTGTGATGGGGCTTTATCCGCACCAGATTTCGGGCGGCATGGGGCAGCGCGTGATGATCGCCATGATGCTGCTTGCGAAACCCAAGCTGGTCATCGCCGACGAACCGACCTCGGCCCTCGATGTCAGTGTCCGCAAGGATGTCCTTCTGCTTCTGGACGAGATGGTGCGCGAGAATAATTCGGGCCTGATCCTGATCAGCCACGATATCCGCATGGTCGCCGCCTTCTGCGAACGCGTGCTGGTCATGTATGGCGGACGCGTCGTGGAGACGCTTTCCAAGCTCGAAGATGCGCAACATCCCTATACGCGGGGCCTGATCGCGGCGATGCCCGATCCCCGCAACCCGGTCCGGCGCCTCAAGGTGC
This sequence comes from Agrobacterium tumefaciens, assembly GCA_025560025.1. Taxonomy (NCBI): domain Bacteria; kingdom Pseudomonadati; phylum Pseudomonadota; class Alphaproteobacteria; order Hyphomicrobiales; family Rhizobiaceae; genus Agrobacterium; species Agrobacterium tumefaciens. The sequence goes on from CP048486.1 coordinate 136,625, forward strand.
TGGATCGCCAGGCAATCGATGCGGAGGTGATGCGATGATCACGGTAGACAAGCTCGATGTCGTCTACGGCACGAAGGAAAACCGCAACCATGTTGTGCGCGATGTCAGTTTTCGCGTCAATAAAGGTGAGACACTCGGCATCGTCGGCGAAAGCGGTTGCGGCAAGTCGACATTGCTGCGGTCACTGGCGGGGCTGGAAGCCGGCTGGACCGGATCGATCAGCTTCGACGGCAAGCCGGTCGACAAAGTTCGCAGCCGCGAGGAGCTGAAGCTGGCGCAGATGGTGTTTCAGGATCCCTACGGTTCCCTGCACCCACGCCACCGCATCGGCCGGGCTCTGGCCGAACCGATCCGCTCGATGGGGCTTGGCGATGGTTGGTCGAAAGTGCCGGCCGCCCTGCAACAGGTCGGCCTGCCCGCGCATTTTGCCGAGCGCTTCCCGCATGAACTGTCCGGCGGCCAGCGCCAGCGTGTGGCGATCGCCCGCGCGCTGATCCTCGAGCCGCCGATCCTGCTGCTCGACGAGCCGACATCCGCGCTCGACGTCTCCATTCAGGCGGAAATCCTGAACCTGCTGGCCGATCAGCGTGAAGACCAGAACCTCACCTTCGTTCTCGTCAGCCACGACCTGTCGGTCATTGCCCATATGTGCGACCGTGTTCTGGTCATGCAGAATGGCGTTTTTGTCGATGAATTGACCAAGGCAGATCTTGAAGCCGGCATCACCCATGCAGCCTATTCTGGCGAGCTCTTCGAAAGCAGCTTCCTCTGAGACCGTGATGGAGCGGCGCGCAACGATTGGACCAAGAAGACCGCCCCAACAACGTTATCCAACGTGATGTGGAAGACAGGAACGCCCGTTCATTATTTGTTCTGGCCTGCTGTTTGAGTTTTTGCTAATCATTGCGACAAGAGTGCAAAAATGACCGGCCGTCATCAGACGGCTGGCATTTTTGAATAAGGCCGTCGTCGTGCGGACAGGCAAATATCAAGGATGCAGGCATGGCGGTTGCCTATCTGGACAAACTGAACGAGCAGCAGCGCAAGGCCGTGGAACATGGCGTTGGACTTTCAGACGGGCACACGGCCGGACCATTGCTGATCATCGCCGGCGCCGGTTCGGGCAAGACCAACACGCTGGCGCACCGGGTGGCGCATCTGATCGTCAATGGCGCCGATCCCCGCCGAATCCTGCTGATGACCTTTTCACGCCGCGCCGCTTCCGAAATGTCGCGCCGTGTCGAGCGTATCTGCAAACAGGTCATCGGCAGCAATGCCGGAACCCTGACGGATGCGCTGGCCTGGTCCGGCACGTTTCACGGGATCGGCGCGCGCCTCCTGCGGATTTATGCGGAACAGGTCGGGCTGAACGTGGACTTCACCATCCATGACCGCGAAGACAGCGCCGATCTGATGAACCTTGCCCGTCACGAGCTGGGTTTCTCCAAGACCGAGAGCCGTTTTCCGACCAAGGGAACGTGTCTTGCGATCTATTCGCGCGCCGTCAATTCGCAGACGCCGTTGAAGGAAATCCTGCGCCAGCATTATCCATGGGTGTCCAGCTGGGAAGCCGAGCTCAAGCAATTATTCGCCGCCTATGTAGAGGCCAAGCAGGCCCAGAACGTACTCGATTATGACGATCTTCTGCTTTACTGGGCCCAGATGGTCAGCGATCCCGACCTGGCCGGCGATATCGGCGATCGTTTCGACCATGTGATGGTCGACGAATATCAGGATACCAACCGGTTGCAGGCCTCGGTGCTGATGGCGTTGAAACCGGGCGGTCGCGGGCTGACCGTGGTGGGTGACGACGCCCAGTCGATCTATTCCTTTCGGGCAGCGACGGTACGCAATATCCTGGATTTCCCGGCATCCTTCAGCCCGGCCGCCGACATTATCACCCTTGATCGCAACTATCGCTCAACGCAGCCGATTCTGGCTGCGGCCAACAGCGTCATCGACCTTGCCCGCGAGCGGTTCACCAAAAACCTCTGGACCGAACGACAGTCACTCGAGCGACCGAAGCTCGTGACGGTAAAGGACGAAACCGAGCAGGCGAACTTCATCATCGACCAGGTGCTGGCCAATCGTGAGACCGGCATGACACTGAAGCAGCAGGCGGTGCTGTTTCGCACCTCCAGTCACAGCGGCCCGCTCGAGGTCGAGCTGACACGCCGCAACATTCCCTTCGTCAAATTCGGCGGCCTGAAATTTCTCGACAGCGCCCATGTGAAGGACATGCTGGCGGTATTGCGGTTCGCGCAGAACCCACGAGACCGGGTTGCCGGTTTCCGGCTTCTTCAGATGCTGCCGGGTATCGGCCCGAAAAAAGCCGGCAATATTCTCGATACGATCGCGGCAGACCCCGAGCCATTGCTCGCCCTTGCCGAAATTCCGCCACCACCCAAAACCGGCGATGACTGGGTATCCTTTGTTCAGCTGCTGGCGAACCTGCGAAAATCGCACGGCGGCTGGCCGTCGGATATCGAGCACGCGCGGCTCTGGTACGAGCCTCATCTCGAGCGCATCCATGAGGATGCGGAGACCCGCAAGGCCGATTTGCTGCAACTCGAGCAGATCGCCGGCGGCTATCCCTCCCGTGAACGTTTCCTGACCGAACTGACGCTCGATCCGCCGGATGCCACCAGCGACCAGGCGGGCGTGCCGCTTCTCGATGAGGATTACCTGACCCTTTCAACCATTCATTCGGCCAAGGGCCAGGAATGGCGTTCTGTCTTCATCCTGAATGTGGTCGATGGCTGCATCCCCTCCGATCTCGGCGTCGGCTCCACGCATGAAGTCGAGGAAGAACGCCGTCTGCTTTATGTCGCCATGACACGCGCCAAGGACAGCCTGTCGCTGATAACGCCGCAACGGTTCTTCACCCATGGCCAGAATGCGCAGGGAGACCGGCATGTTTATGCCGCCAGAACCCGCTTCATACCGGCAACTCTGTTGCAATTCTTCGAAACCGCCACCTGGCCGCTGGTTTCGGCCGCTGCCTCCGAGCGCAGCGCGCAGCAGATCCGCATCGATGTCGGCGCGCGGATGCGAGCAATGTGGAAATAGGGACTATCGTACAGGCTGGAACGATGGATAGCACGGCTGTTCGAAAGATCATCCATATCGACATGGATGCCTTTTATGCATCGGTGGAGCAACGTGACAATCCCGCACTTCGCGGCCTGCCGGTCGCCGTCGGCGGATCGGCGGCACGGGGCGTGGTGGCTGCGGCGAGTTACGAGGCAAGAACCTTCGGCGTGCGTTCCGCGATGCCATCGGTCACCGCCAGACGGAAATGCCCGGATCTGATCTTCGTGCCGCCGCGATTTGACGTATATCGGCAGGTGTCGCAACAGATACGCGAAATATTCGCCGAATATACCCCGCTGATCGAGCCGCTATCGCTCGACGAAGCCTATCTCGACGTGACCGAAAACCTGAAAGGCATGGAGATCGCCACGGAAATCGCGCTGGAAATCCGCGCAAGGATCAAGGCGGTCACCGGCCTCAATGCCTCCGCCGGCATCTCCTACAACAAGTTTCTCGCCAAGATGGCAAGCGACCTGAACAAGCCGAATGGCCAGGCCGTCATCACGCCGAAGAATGGCCCCGGCTTTGTTGAGGCCCTGGCGGTTAAGAAATTCCACGGCGTCGGACCGGCCACGGCCGAGCGGATGAGACGGCATGGCATCGAAACCGGGCTCGATCTCAAATCGAAATCACTCGGTTTTCTGCAGCAGCATTTCGGAAAGTCCGGCCCTTATTTCTACAACATCGCCCGCGGCATCGATGAACGGCAGGTAGTACCCGATCGCATCCGCAAGTCCGTCGGCGCCGAGGATACATTCGTCGAAGACATCGACGATCTCGATCTGGCCAAGGCTGAGCTCGGCCCTTTGGCTCAGAAAGTCTGGCGGTATTGCGAGGCCCACGACATCACCGGAAAGACCGTGACGGTGAAAATCAAATATTCGGATTTCACTCAGGCGACACGCAGCAGGACCGTCTCGGGAGCCGTGCCTGACCTCGCGACGATCCAGGAAATGGCCGAGACCCTGCTTGCATCCGTCTTTCCATTCAAACGTCCGGTGCGGCTGCTGGGTGTTACTCTTTCATCGCTGAGTGGAGAAGAGAGCGATGAGGAGCCGCAGCTCGCCCTTGGCCTCTGATGCCCCTGTTCTGAAAACGAAAAAGCCCGCCGCGGGAGGAGGTGCGGCAGGCTTTTCGAAAACTCGAACAACGGCTGGGAGGAGGAGTGCCATTGTTCACGAGATAACCCTTGGGAGGAGGATAGGGTCATCTCAGTTCGAAGCTCTGCGGGAGGAGGTGCATCACTTCGATGAAGACCAAGATACCCGATTTCGCCGCATATTAAATAGGCTTTATAGCAGCGCAGCCATGCAAGAAACGCAGGGGCTGATTTGCACGAGCGATATATTGCAAGGCAAATGGCCTGTGCCGCCTGTCTCCGTCAAAACTTCACGCTGGCTGTCAGGCTGACATTGAAGGGCTCGCCCACGGCATTGGCATAGCTGGTGGAGCCGATGGACGAGGTGTAATAGGTCTTGTCGAAAATGTTCTTCAGATTGAGCTGCAGCGTCACCGGCTTTTCGAACTGAAGCGTGTAGGTGGCGAAGGCGTCGAAGACCGCATAGCCCGGCAGATTATAGGAATTGTCGTTGATGCCAGCGCGCTGGCCGACCGCCCGCACACCACCGCCGATGCGCAGTGTATTGCCGTTAGGCCCGACCTCGCCGACATCATAGGCAAGGAAGAGCGAGCCGGTGTGGCGCGCCACATTCGGCAGGCGCTTGCCGGCATAAGTGGGATCCTCAAGCACCAGCGCATCCGTATAGGCATAACTCGCGATGAGATCGAGATCGTTGGTCAGGCTGCCGGCAATATCGACCTCCACACCGCGCGAACGGACGAGGCCGGCGGCCTTCACCGTCGAGACGCCGCCGACATCTTCCGAATAGGCGACATTGCGCTTGCGGGCATTGAACAGGGCGATATTGGCGTTGAGCCCGGCGAAAAGATCGAACTTTGCACCCAGTTCATAAGAAATGCCCTCTTCCGGATCGAGCCCGCCATAATAGGCGCCGATGGAAGATTGCGGACGGAAGGTTTTCGCCACATTGGCGTAAAGCGAGGCATTCGGAGTGAGCTTGTAAACCAGACCGGCATTGGGAATGAGTTCGCCGCCATCCTTCTCGGTATTGACGACGAAAGGACGGCCCTTGCCGGCATAGATGTCGTAATACTGGTAACGCAAGCCGCCGACCGCGATCCATTGGTCGTTAAGATGCAGGGCGTCCTGCATATAGATCGAGGCGGTGGAGAGCTCTTCCGTCTGGTCGCTGTCGACCGCCCTCACCGTGGTGCAGACCGGCAGGCGGCCATAAACCGGATTATTGACATTGAAATTCGTGGAATTCGCGCATCGCAGCATGTCGGTGCGCAGGGTATCGCTGTAGTCATAGGACGCACCGAACAGCAGGTCGTTGCGCAGCCCGCCGATTTCGGCCTCGCCCGTCAAATCCGCCCGCACCGCGTGATTGTAGATCGTGGAATATTGCGTCGCATCGGCCCGTCGCGTCACCTGTCCCGTGCGGGAATTGTAACCCATCACGCGCGCCTGATTGTCCGAATATTCGTTGCGGCTATAGGCGTAATTCAGCGACAGCTTCCAGTCATCGGAGAGTTGCCGGTCTATGGCGATGCTCGCCAGATCGGATTTGCCGTCAGTGATGTTATAGGCTTCATCGAGGCGCAGGCGGCGGCTGACATTGATCGCTCTGCCGGTCGCCGGATCGAAGATCGTGCCGCGATCGAACGGCACGCTGTAATCCTCATGCATATAGGAAACCGTAATATCGGTGTCCTCGCCGCTCCATTTCAGTGAAGGCGCGATGAGCCAGTTCTTCTTTTCACCGAAATTACGCCAGTAATCACTGTTTTCCCCCTCGCCGATAAGGCGATAGGAAAAATCCGTACCCGCAATCGGGCCGGTCACATCAAAACCGCCCGATTTGCCATACTTGCCCGCCCCATAAGCGGAAAAGCGCGAATAGGCCTCGGCCGTGAATGTGTCCTCTGGCTTCTTCGTCACGACATTCACCATGCCGCCCGGATCGAGAATGCCATAAAGCGTGGAGGCAGGCCCCTTCAGCACTTCCACCCGCTCGACCGTATCGTTGAAGGAATGCGGCAAGGCCGTCTTCAGCCCGTTGACGAGGATGGAGCCGTCGCGATTGTCGCCGAAACCGCGGCGGATGACGGCATCCTGCGTACCGCCGAGCGTATTTGCCTGGGTGACGCCGCTGACATTGGCCAGCGCTTCGTCCAGCGAGCGCGCCTGCTGGTCGCGCAGCACCTCAGCCGTCACCACATTGACCGATTGCGGAATATCGAGGAGCGGCGTTTCGGTGCGTGTCGCCGTGCCCGTCGTCACCGGCTGATAACCGCGCGCACCTTTTTTGACCTCGGCATTGACGGTTATGGTTTCGAGCACGGTCGTCCCGTCGGCGTTTTTCTTCGGTGCTACACTATCCTGCGCATAAGCAGGCAGGGCGACCCCGGCCAGAAGAAACGCCAGCAGCGCCCGCGAGCGCAACCCAATGATCATCGAACCGTCATGCATCGTGTCTTGTCCCCGGCTGTCCCAAATCGTCATCGCGACGATGATGCACCGCTCTTTCAATTGATGAATGTAGTAGTCAACTTTATTTCCGCTTCAGCACGGCAAAACGTCGGTACCGAAGGGTGCATTCGCGCTTCTTGGCGTGTCATTTCAGCCCATGACGGCCGCTTTTTGCTCAAATCGACCGGCAAAAACCGCATTTTTGAACGCTATATACTTGACTACTACAGTCATCAATAATTCTGGTGGCAACACATTCAGACGGTGACGAATTTGAACGACGGCATGAGACCCATAAGCACGGATACAGGCCTTGCGGCGCAGGCAATCGAGCTTGCCTATGGCGACACGCCGGTGCTTGCGGATATGTCCATCGATGTCGCGCCGAACCGCTTCACCGTTCTGCTTGGCCCGAACGGCTCCGGAAAATCCACGCTTCTCAGCGCGCTTGCCCGCCTGCACCGGCCCGCGCGGGGCCATATTCTTCTCAACGGTAGCGATATCTTCCGCCACCCGACCAAGGAGGTGGCGAAAAAGCTCGGCATGCTGGCGCAGCAGAACCATACGCCGGAGGGGCTTTCGGTTTTCGACCTCGCCTCCCGCGGCCGCTACCCGCATCAGGGATTTCTGAAGCAATGGAGCGAGGAAGACGCCCGCGCGGTGGAAGAGGCGCTGTCCGTGACCGGCATGTCCGAACTGGCGGAAAGAGCAGTCGACAGCCTTTCCGGCGGCCAACGCCAGCGCGCCTGGATCGCCATGGCGCTGGCCCAGCAGACGGATATAATTCTTCTCGACGAACCGACGACCTTTCTCGATCTGCACCACCAGATAGAGGTGCTGGACATGCTGGCCGGCCTCGTCAGCCGCCACAAACGCACGATCGTGGCGGTGCTGCACGACATCAATCTTGCCCTGCAATATGCCGATCACCTGATTTTCCTGAAGGACGGGCGGCTGCGGCACCGGCTGGAAACGGCGGCGGCCTGCGATGCCGGCATCATTGCCGATGTCTTCGACATGGCAGTTGCCCAGCTCACGCATCCGGTGACGGCGCGGCCGGTATTTCTTCCCCTGCCCGGACGGGCCGGCGCGGCATGAACCTTACCGGTACCAGCAGCGCAAGCACTCTTGCCCTTAGAGAGCGAGCCTATGGCCGCACACTAGCAGCAGCACTTCTCCTGCTGCTCACCATGCTGCTTCTGGTGCTGGCGCATATGGCCACCGGCCCGCGCCCCATCGCGCCGCACGTTCTGCAAGACCTGATATTCGCCTATGACGCCCGCAATTTCGACCAGCAGGTTTTGATGCGCCTGCGCCTGCCGCGTCTGCTGGCTGCGTTGCAGGCCGGGGCCTGCCTTGGAACAGCCGGGCTTCTGCTGCAGACCCTGCTTCGAAATCCGCTCGGCGAACCGCATATTCTTGGCTTGAATGCCGGGGCAAGCCTTGCTGTCGTTCTGGCGACGGTGATGCCGCTCGGGCTGATCGCAACGCCGCTGCTCCGCCCATTGCTGGCGGCGACGGGCGCGGGCGTCAGCTTCTCGCTCGTACTTCTCCTTGCTTCCGCCGGGCGGCAGGGGCTGACACCGGCAAAGCTCGTCTTTTGCGGCATTGCGCTTTCCACGCTTGCCGCAACCCTCACCTCCGCCATCCTCATTCTCAATGAGGAAACATTGCAGCAGATGCGTTTCTGGCTGGTGGGCGATACGGCCGGCGTTTCCATGGCAACCATCGCCGCCGCCCTGCCCGCGGCCATGATTGCGCTCGTCCTCGCTTTCGCCGTCGCCCCCCGGCTCGATCTTCTGGGGCTGGGCGACAGCGCAGCCGCAGCGCTCGGCGTGCCGATCCGTTCGACGCGGATTCTGGCGCTTGTCTCCATATCGCTGCTCTGCGGCGCGGCCATCGCCGTCGTCGGTCCCATCGGCTTCGTCGGCCTGCTAGTGCCGCCGCTCGTCGCACGCCTGAAAACGGGGCGGCTTCTGCTTGCCATACCCATAGCAGCACTCGGCGGCGCAGTCCTCTTGATCGCCGCCGATCTTGCCGCCCGCCTCATTCTCCTGCCGAAAGAACTGCCCACCGGCGCGATGACCGGCCTTGTCGGCGCGCCGGTCTTTCTTTGGCTGGTGCGCAGGGTGCTGAAATGAGCCGTTACCGGGTTATCCGACTGGGGCGCTTTTCCGTCCGCTTCATGCCGTTGAGGCTCACCATTCTGCTGGCGCTTTTCCTCTGCCTCATGCTTGTCGCCCTGTGGTCGCTCACCGCCGGCAGCCAGCATATCCCCGCCTCCGCCCTGTGGTCGCTTATCACCGCAACCAACACTGATCCCGCTATGACCGACGCACTCGTGGTTCTCGACTTCCGGCTCTCGCGTCTGGCGCTTGCGATGGTGGCCGGCGCCATGCTCGGCATTGCCGGCGCCATCATGCAGGCCACGACCCGCAACGGCCTTGCCGATCCCGGCCTGCTCGGCGTGCGCGAAGGCGCATCCCTTGCCGTGCTGGGCTGCCTGTTCCTGCTGCCTGCCCTGCCGGTCATGTTGCGCCCCGTCGCGGGTATTGCCGGCGGCATGGCAAGTGCCGCAATCGTTCTGACGCTCTCCGGCGCAACCTCGCGCCTGCGCTTCGTTCTGACCGGCATCGGCTTTTCATGGTTTTTATCAGCTTTGCTTCTTATCCTCATGGCATCGCTCGATATTCGCAATTTGCAGACAGCGATGATCTGGATGGCTGGTAACCTGCAGGGCGCAAGCTGGACCGCCGTTTCAATCCTCTCCGTCATCCTCGTCATCGCCCTTGGCCTTCTGCTCCTGACGGCGCGCGCCGCCGACGTGCAGGCGCTCGGCGATCATGCGGCAACCGCGCTTGGCGTCCATAGCCGCGTCCTTTCGGTGCTTCATGTCACGCTTGCCGTCAGCCTCACCGCATCCTGCGTTTCCTTCACCGGCAGCATCGGTTTTGTCGGCCTGATCGGACCGCATATCGCCCGGCTTCTGTTGCCCGGCGGCTCCTATCCGGGGCTTGTCATGGGTGCAGGCCTGACAGGCGCGATTCTGGTCGCAGCGTCCGACACCATCGCCCGAACCGCCTTCTCACCGCTGGAGCTGCCGACCGGCCTCGTTCTTTCCGCCGTCGGCGCACCCACGCTCCTTGCTCTTCTCTGGTTTCACCGGCATCGCCTATAGGTCCCCCATGCGCAAAACACTTCTCGCCCTTCTCCCGGCCGCCGCTTTTCTCCTCGGCACAGCCACGGCTCAAGCCGAAGAGACCAGCCGAAGCTTTACCGACGACCTCGGCCGCAGCGTTTCCATTCCGGCAAAACCAAAACGCATCGTGACGCTGCACGATATCGACCTCACCATTCCGCTGATCGAACTGGGCGTGACGCCGGTGGGCAGCCATGGCCGCATGGGCGCGGACGGCAAACCCTATCTGCGCTCCAGCGCCATTCTGACCGGTGTTGATTTCGACAATAGCGACATCGCCTATATCGGCTCCATCAATGCCGATCTGGAGGCAATTATCGCCCTCAAGCCCGATCTCATCCTGACCGAACCTGACCGACCCACCCCCGTTGAAAAACTGGCGCAGATCGCCCCCACCGTCGCCATCGACAATACCAAGGACGGCGCGCCGCATATTTACAAGGTGCTGGCCGAACTCACTGGCACGCAGGAGCGTCTTGCCGTGTTGGACCGGCGCTACCGCGCGCAGATCGAAGCGCTGAAGGCATCGGTCGATACCGGCGCCATCACCGTTTCGGTGTTCCAGCCGCTCAACGGCAAGATCAGCGTCTACCATACCTATCGCGCACTCGGTCGGGTGCTGCGGGATGCGGGGTTTCGTTTCCCCGCCATCATCGACGCCATTCCGGATGGCGACCGTATCGAAATCAGCGCCGAACGGCTGCCGGAACTCGATGCCGATATTATCTTCGATCCCTATCGCTCCGATACCGGCTCTTCGCCGCAGGCGGAAATCGACATGATGGAAACCGTGATGCCGGGTTTCTGCAATTTTCTTGAGGCCTGCCGCAACGGCCGTTACATCCTCCTGCCGCGCGAGGAAGCGATTTCCAACTCCTATGCCGCGCTCAGCCTCATGGTCTCCGCCGTCCAGTCGCATTTGACGGTGCAGCCAGCGCACGAAAAGTGACGGCAACGACCACTACGGACAAAAGCGCTTGCCTCCCGGCTTGGCGCGCTGCTAATTCGTGAAGAAGAGTAGAAAACTCAGCTTCACGGAAGAATTCATGTCGGCTGGCGAAACGCATATATCAAGGCTTCGGCGCACCGACCGTTTCGGCGAGCAGCTGCGCAAGCGCCGCGACCGCCTGTCGCCGGGCCTGCTTGCCGTTGCCGAATATATTGACGGCCACCGCCATGCGGTTCTCGCCAAATCGGCGCTGGAAATCGGCTTCGAGACCAATACATCCGATGCGACCGTCATCCGCGCCATACAGGCGCTCGGCTTTCAGGGGCTGGTCGATCTCAAGGAAACGCTGGAGGCCTATCTGGGCGTGACGGATTCGCCCGTCGAAAAAATGGCGGCGACGACAAAATCCATATCCGGCAACTGCGATGCGGCGATAGACTTCGTGCTCGACAATCAGAAGAACACGCTGGAGATGCTTTCAAGCGCCGAAAACCGCGAAGCCATGGCAGCGGCCGTGCGGCTTCTGTCGCAAGCGCGCGGCATCGGGGTGCTCGGCATCGGCGCCTCCGGCATCATCGCCACCTATGCGGCAAGGCTATTCCAACGCTCGGGCGTGCATTCCTATGCGCTCAACGCCACCGGCATCGCGCTTGCAGAGCAGTTGCTGGAGCTTGAAAACGGCCACGTCCTCATCATGCTCCTGCACGGCCGCGCCCACCGCGAGGCCCAGACCGCCATAGCCGAGGCCGGCCGCCTCGACATCCCGATCATCATGCTGCTCGGCCAGGAAGACAGCGTGCTCAAAAAACACGCCAACGCCTGCCTGTTCCTGCCGCGCGCCAAAACGGAAGGGGTCGCGCTCCACGCCCCAACCTTCGTTGCCATGGAAACCATGGCCCTTGCCCTCTCCGCCGCCCGCCCCGAGCGAAGCCTTGAGACGCTGGAGCGGCTGGTGGAGTTGCGGACGTCGATCAGGCCGCATAAGCGGGTATAACAGCCTCCGAAAAGCCGGCTCTTGCTGTTGAGACTCTCAACTTATTCATTTGAATAATTTGCAACCCATTCAGTCCGGCTTTATACCCGAATCGTAAGAAGGTATTTGGCGCCCAAGGTGGTCGACAGAGCTGAACGGGGAGCGATTGGATGGCAAGCAATCTAACGCACGCCTCTTCCGCAGCAGTCGAGCTATAGGGTTAAGAACACTAAGCACGCTTGAATGTTTGTCAAAATATTGCATGGCTGAGGTCGTTTAGAATGAAAGCTGTTATTCTCGCTGGAGGCCTCGGCACCAGAATATCTGAAGAAACCCACCTCAAGCCCAAGCCGATGGTGGAAATTGGTGGAAAGCCAATTCTATGGCACATCATGAAAATCTATTCGTCACACGGCATCAATGACTTCATCATATGCCTGGGTTATAAAGGTTACTTGATTAAAGAGTACTTCGCCAATTACTTCCTACACATGTCTGATGTGACATTCGACATGAAGACTAACAGCATGGAAGTTCATCAGCAACATGCCGAGCCTTGGCGCGTCACGCTTGTTGAAACCGGCGAAGCCACGATGACGGGTGGCCGCCTTAAACGCGTTTCCCCCTATTTAAATGACGAAGAAGCCTTCTGTTTTACTTATGGCGACGGCGTTAGCGATGTAAATATCAGGGAGCTTGTCGATTTTCATAAGCGCCATGGTGGTTTGGCAACGCTTACAGCAACATACCCGCCGGCAAGATTTGGCGCTCTGGACATACAGTCGGATCAGCGCATTACATCCTTTAAGGAAAAACCCAAAGGGGATGGCGGAATGATAAATGGCGGCTTTTTTGTTCTGTCTCCAAAAGTTGTCGATTTCATTGAGGGCGATAACACACCCTGGGAACACGCGCCGCTCGAAAGTCTCGCCACTCAGGGAAAATTGTTCGCATATGAGCACACCGGCTTTTGGCAGCCGATGGATACACTCAGGGATAAACATCTCCTTGAGGATCTTTGGGCCCGTGGGAAAGCTCCTTGGAGGATCTGGGAGTGAATATCTCGTTCTGGCGCGGCAAGCGCGTCCTGCTCACCGGGCACACGGGCTTCAAGGGAAGCTGGCTATCTCTTTGGCTACAAAATTTGGGCGCACATGTTACAGGGTTTGCGCTGCCCCCGCCGACCAACCCCTCTCTGTTTGAAGCGACAGGCGCGGCTGACGGAATGACCTCACTTATTGGGGACATACGGGATCTGGAGGCGTTGAAAAATGCGATGCGAACAGCAGATCCTGAAATTGTAATTCATATGGCCGCACAGCCTTTGGTGCGATATTCCTATGTAAATCCCGTGGAAACATTTTCGACGAACGTCATGGGCGTTGTGAATTTGCTTGAGGCGGTACGCGAAAGCCAGAAGATCAGGGCCGTCGTTAATGTAACAACGGACAAATGCTACGAAAATCGAGAATGGCCTTGGGGGTATCGAGAAAACGAACCCATGGGCGGGTACGATCCCTATAGCAGCAGCAAAGCGTGCGCGGAACTTGTGACTGCAGCCTATCGCAGATCGTACTTTACAACACCGTCAAATGGTCATCGTGTCGCCGTGGGGACTGCACGGGCCGGCAACGTTATCGGCGGCGGAGACTGGGCAAAGGATCGCCTCATCCCAGATATTGTATATGCGTTCTCGCAGGGAGTACCGGCTTCCATCCGGAATCCGCAAGCCATTCGCCCCTGGCAGCATGTTCTTGAATCGCTTCGCGGTTACCTCGTCCTCGCAGAAAATCTCTTCGAACATGGAGATGAATTCGCAGAAGCCTGGAATTTCGGACCTAATGACGATGATGCAAAACCCGTATCATGGATCACAGAGCGCATGGCAGAGTTGTGGGGCAACGAGGCAAGCTGGTCCTGCGATGTTGGAAATCATCCGCACGAAGCTCATTTTTTGAAACTCGATATTTCGAAGGCGCGTAGTCGTCTTGCTTGGCACCCTGAACTTCGTCTGGATCGTGCACTTCAATATATTGTGGATTGGAGCAAGGCCGTTGCCGAGGGGCAGTCCGAAAGGAATGCTACCATTGCACAAATAAGAGAGTATCAAGCAGCCATAGCAAGGTAAAAATGAGAGGCCGTATTTTCCGTTCAGAATGCTTGCTGTTTAACAGGCCAACAGGAACCGTAAGCGTCCTCCAAAAGCGCAATTGAGCTTGCACAGCGCAAACTTAAACATTCCCGGTGCATTTTCGCGAAAATGGCGCTAAAGCCAGACCGCAAGGCAACGGCATTCATCAACTGTCTTTGCTCGCTCAAAGACGAAAAAGGATCGATATTATATGAGCCACTTCAAGTTTGTCATGATTTCTGCGGGTTTCGAGCACGGAGGCAATGTTACGCACCGGCACCTCGACGGGCACCCGGATCTGCTGGTTTATCCCTTTGAATCTCAGCTGGGCAGCCGCAACTTCAACGACTTTCTAGCTTCGGTCGAGCGCGTACAGTATCGTTACCCTGAATTCCCCGAAGGCGCACGCCCCTATGAACTTTATGAGCATATGATTGACGAAGAGGCCAAGACCTTCCTTCGAAAAAGAAATGGTTCAAAGTTCAAGGATGCCGACCTGGATATGGTCGAAGCAGATCGTCTGGCCATTTTTGAGGAAATCCTGGGTGATGCACCGTTCTATCCCCGGGCCAAGGTTATCGAAGCATTTTTCAGGGCAACCTTCAAAGCTTGGAAAAACTACTACACCAAGCAGCGCGAAGATATGACTTATGTAGGATATTCTCCAGCAATCGGTATCGACGCCGATCGTATCGTGCGCGATTTTCCGGATGTCCGCATCATTCACATCGTTAGAAACCCATTCTCGGCATATCGCGACACCAAGCGCCGCCCCTTCCCTCAGCCGCTCAGCAAATACCTGATCACCTGGAACATCTATCACTCCACCGTCGAGATGTACGCCAAGATGCATCCTCGGAACGTACGTATATTCCGCTATGAAGACCTTGTGGCCGATAAGGTGGAATTCATGAAGCAAGTCTCTGAATTCATAGACGTGCCCTTCAGCGAAACGATGCTTTACCCCAGCTGGAACGGCGTCGAGATCAAGGACAATATTGCCCCCTGGGGCACGGTGCTTAAGAGCACAGAGGAATATAACGAGGCAATCATCAACGAACTGACGGACGCGGAAAAAGCACAGATCGCCCACGGTTCCATGGCCCTTGCACGTCATTTCGGTTTCGACAAGATCAGCTACCTCAAGGACTATTACGGTGCTTAGCAAGTTGCGGCACCTTAGTGCCGCAAATACTTTCAATCCGTTGAAAGAGGATTTGATGTCCGGGCTCCAAAGAATCTTTGGGGCCCACTTGGTGAAAATTGAGGTCGTCGACGGTGGCACGCTCGGGCTCTGCTTCACAGGGGAATTACTCGGACAGAAAAGGTTCTTTAAAACTTACGCCACCCCTGCGGGACGCTCTACCCTTGAGCGCGAGGCTGCTTTTCTCGTGGCAACGGCAGGGTCACGCGTAGACGCGGGTTTGAATTCCGTGACATCAGGGCAAGAAACCCGGACCTGGTTGAATATGAAGGTTCTTCAGCCCGGTTATCCGCTTCATCCAGAAGCGGTACGAGATATCGTGTCTTGTTACGAAAGGGCGCTTTCCCCAATAGAGAGCGAGATAGCGATACCTTCGTCGGAAAGTCTCGATTTGTTACTTTCCGAAGCGAACGCTGCCCTGGCGACGCTTTCACAGAAACGGCTGATTTCGGGGAGAATAACGGAGCAGGTGCAGAATTATCTTGATTTGCTTCTTTCATCTGCTCCCGCTTGGCAACGTCAGATTTGCCACGGCGATTTGAGCCCTGCAAACATCCGATCTGACGATATGGGACCTGTCGTTGTCGACTGGGAGGACGCATTCTGGGGAGTTGCCGGATACGATTATCTTTATTGGCTTACGTTTTTTGAAAACAGAAAATGGCTGCTACCGGAACAACTTGGGCATACATGTCTAGGAAAAAAAAACGAAGTCGCAATAATGACCGCAGTCATACTGTTAAAATCGATATTGTCCGTACGGAATGGTAGCTATAGAGCAAATGCAATCAGTTTCGATCAACGCTTAACGGAAGTGATAAAACTTGACTGCGACAATTGATGGCATTGCGTCGCAGGGCGCAACAAGACATGATCTTAAAACGCTGATAGTGGACGCTAGGAGCGACTTCGAGACTCTGCAAGATGCACGCCTGTTTATCACCGGAGGCACCGGTTATATAGGTCGCTGGCTACTCGAAGCTATCAGCTATGCGAACACACATATGAATCTTGGCATACAGGCGGTAATACTCAGTCGCGATCCCGACCGTTTCGCGAAGTTATACCCTCATCTGGCCAATGATTCCGCGCTATCATTCATAAAGGGTGATGTGCGCGAATTTCATATCGAAAATCCTCGCTTTACGCATATCATTCACGCGGCCACGGACGTAATCGCCGTAAACTCTCCGCTTGATGTGTTTGACGTCACTGTGCAAGGCACACGCCGCGTTCTCGATCTTGCTCGTGACAGTGGCGCCACCAAAGTTTTGTTACTATCTTCCGGCGCAGTTTATGGTCGCGACACCGGCCAGAGGGATCGATTTTCGGAGACATCAGCCGTGTCTGCCGATGTGTTCTCAACCAGCTCGGCATATGGATTGGGTAAGATCAATACCGAATGGTTAGGCAATACCTACGGGCAGCAATACGGTTTCGCCTGCAAATCCGCCCGTATTTTCGCTCAGATTGGTCCCTATCTCGAACTGGACGCCCAATTCGCTGCCGGGAATTTTATGCGTGATGCCATGCTGGATCTCCCTATAACGATAAAGGGTGACGGGAAAGCGATACGTTCATATATGTATGCGACCGATCTTGTGGAGTGGCTAATCGCAATTTTGGTTCGAGGACAAGCGGGCAAAGCGTACAATGTCGGATCAGACGATCCAGTCTCAATTGCGGCGCTTGCGCAAGCGATTGCTCGAATAGCGGGCTTGAACCAATCAAAAGTTCAAATTCTCGGTCAGACCGTAAAAGGTGCCGCTCCGGATCTCTATGTCCCCGAAACCCATGTCACGCGCACTGAGCTTGGTCTTTCAATACGAGTATCGTTGGACGACGCCTTAACGCGCACTATGGAATGGTATAAGCCAATTATTGCGAGCAGGAAACAGCCATGACTGACCTTTCGACATATGCAAAACAGGTTCGGTTGCGGGTGCTGGAGCTCTGCAGCCTCAAGCGCACGTCTCATATTGGCGGCGCCTTCTCCGTTGCCGACATTCTCGCGGTACTTTATGGACGCGTTCTGAACGTGTCGGCCGATGCCGTGGACAACCCGAACCGGGACCGCTTGTTCTATAGCAAAGGTCACGCATGCACCGCGCTCTATGCCATGCTGGAACTCAAGGGCTTCTTTGCGGGTAAAGACCTCCTGCGTGAGTTTACGGAAAACGGTAGCTATTTCACATCACATATCAACCACAACCTGCCGGGGGTTGAATTGTCCACAGGTAGCCTCGGCCATGCACTCGGTGTGGCCTGCGGTAGTGCTCTTGCTGGAAAGCGTTTGAAGCGCGCAAATAGCGTTTTTGCCATATTGAGCGACGGGGAGCTGGATGAAGGCTCGAATTGGGAGGCGATCATGTTTGCCGCTCATAATCACCTCGACAATCTTGTCGCAATCATTGACTACAACAAGATACAGAGCTTCGGCAGAGTATGCGACGTGATGAATCTTGAACCCCTGGTGGATAAATTCCGCGCTTTCAACTGGGAGGTAGAGGAAGTGGACGGGCATTCGACCACCGACCTGTTGGAGCTTTTAAGTCGCTTCAAGGCAAGCCGTGATGGCAAACCAAAATGCGTTATCGCGCATACGGTGAAAGGAAAAGGGGTAGGCTTTATGGAAAACGATCTTGCCTGGCACTATCGCTCTCCATCGGCTGCCGACGTCGCGAAAGCGCGTGAAGAGTTGGAGTCTGTTTGATGCGTAACAGTTTTATCAACACGCTTTGTGACCTTGCCGAAGAGAACGACGACGTATTCCTTTTGTGCGGTGATCTGGGTTACTCGGTTCTTGAGCCTTTCGCGCAGCGTTATCCTGACCGTTTTTTGAATGCCGGCATAGCCGAACAGAATATGACGCAGGTTGCCGTAGGCTTAGCCCGCGAAGGATACAATGTTTTCACCTATTCCATCGGCAATTTCCCAACGCTCCGCTGTATGGAGCAGATCCGCTACGATGTCTGCTATCATGAAGCCAATGTAAAAGTTGTGGCCGTAGGCGCCGGTTATGCTTACGGATCACAAGGCGTCTCGCACCACACGACAGAAGATTTGGCAATGATGCGCTCTCTGCCGGGCATGACAATCTGTGCGCCGGCTGACGCATTGGAAGCGCGCGCGGCGGCCGTTTTCATGACGAAGCATAAGGGTCCGGGCTATATCAGACTGAATAAGTCTGGAGAAATCCATCTGCACGACCCCAACACTCCCCTGTCCATTGTCCCGGGTGAGTTCATACCTGTGAGAGAAGGGTCTGAAACTCTTGTTTTGGCAACTGGAGCCGTTGGCGCTCCAATTCTCCAAGAGATGAAAGATAGCGGTCGTGATTGGGCATTTTGGAGTGCGCCTTTTGTAGGAGGTTACAAAAAAGACGTTCTCATTGATATGGCTCAGCGATTTCAAAGAATTGTCACCGTCGAGGAGCATCAGCTCAATGGTGGCTTTGGAAGCTCGATTGTGGAAGCTTTAAGTGATCTGTGCGCATGTGGCGAACTAGCACAAATCCCTCTCGTGAAACGAATTGCCGTTCCCAATACTTTCATCAGCACATCCGGTACGCAGGAATATTTGCGGCAAGTTGCGGGTATAACGATCACGGAAACCGGCTGGTAAGATCAGGAAACGACGACATGCCAGCCAAACCGTATCAATTCGATATCAGGATAGTAAAATTCTTGATAGTTGGCGTCATCAATACAATCTTTGGATACACGATATACGTCGCCAGTCTCTGGATCGGATTACACTATACGGCAGCAGTCGCAACCTCCACAATTCTCGGAACGTTGTTCAATTTCAAAAGCATAGGTGCATTTGTATTTGAATCCCGGAATAATGCGTTGTTGCTTCGCTTTATCGGCGTGTATTTGTTCTTATATCTGCTGAATATCTCAGGGGTAAGCCTTCTCGTTCATTTCGATGTGCCTGCGTGGTTTGCTGGCTTGCTGCTTCTATTGCCCTTGGCAATTTTATCTTTCCTCCTAAATCGGCGTTATGTATTTTCCCCATGAGAAAAAAGATCAGCATAGTAACTCCTCTCTTTAACGAAGAGGAAAATGTCGTTGAGCTGTGCGAACGCATAGCCGCCACTATGGCGAAATTGCCATATGACTACGAACACCTTTGCATAGACAATTGTTCGAAAGACAATACCGTGGCGATTCTTCGTTCCAGAGCGAAGAACGACAAGAATTTACGCGTTATCGTGAACAGCAGAAATTTCGGTTATATCCGCTCCTCTTTTCATGCTCTTCTGCAAGCTTCCGGAGACGCGGCGGTCTTGATAGCTTCCGACCTTCAGGATCCACCAGAAATGATCGCCGAGTTCGTGAAAAAGTGGGAAGATGGTTTCAAGACCGTTATGGCGGTAAAACCCGTCAGTGACGAGTCGTCCGTCATGTTTGCCGTTCGAAAGCTGTATTATTCAGCCGTAGGCAGAATCTCCGAGGTGCCTCTTATCCAGAACGCGACGGGGTCCGGACTATTTGACCGCGCAGTCATTGATATCCTCAAACAAATGAATGACCCATACCCGTATTTCCGGGGACTCGTATGCGAAATTGGCTATCCGATTGCGACTGTTCCATTTAAGCAGCCGAGACGAGCACGCGGCGTAACCAGTCAGAATTTTTATTCGCTATATGACATGGCGATGCTCGGGATCACGAAACACTCAAAGGTTCCTTTGCGTCTCATGACGCTTTCCGGATTTGCTCTCGCGTGCCTAAGCCTGTTGGTTGCATTCGGCTACTTTGTTGCGAAACTGGTTATGTGGAACTCATTTGACATTGGCCTAGCGCCAATTTTGATCGGTATATTTTTCTTTGGTGCCGTCCAGATGATTTTTCTCGGCATGCTCGGAGAATATATTGGGGCGATTCAGACTCAGGTGCGAAGTCTACCACTTGTGGTTGAGGCGGAGCGCATAAATTTTGACGCTACTCGAACGAGCGATTGAGAAATAATTGATCTGAACCTGTCATATCAACGATAAATTGGGCCGTTTGGAGCTGGAATTTTCGGTTTGTGGTGCCTGATGGGAAGAAGAAAAAATTCAATAAGGGCCTCGAAGTTTTCAGAAGCGCAAGTCGCATTCATCTTTGAGCGGGTACGCATACGGTTAGCGTGGCAGAGGGAAAAACAGTTCTTCGTCGTGATCAGGCCGAGAACTTCAGCTTCCGGTTTTCGAACGTTTAACCTCAAAAATCCCAGGGGATTCCAGCTCCGCAGGCTCAGAGCCCCTAGGGCCTGAGCGTCGCAGGGCAGGATGCTTGTGTATGAATAAACTACCGAGTTTCTATTCAGTCTCTATCTTAAAACTATGAAGCCCAAGTCCAAGCGCCCGGGTGTCCCTGTTCGATGCATCCAAAACATTTGGAGGTGTAAATGACTCAGGCCTGAATTCAACAAAAAGTGCTGGTGGAGACTCAGCATTTCGGTGTCCTTGAAGCATATGGAAAGGAATAATTAATTCCCGTTTCCCGCGCTGATGTTCAGACGTAAAAGTCCACTCGGCAATCTCGGCACCTTCCAACAAAACCGTGACTTTCTGCTCCACCTGTTTGCCAAGCAAAACAGCATCGACATCAAAAATTAATCTGATATCCGTTTGGGGCCGAAAGGGGATTATAACGGACATCGTATGGCTCTCCCCAACGCCCCACACCCCCCAGTCTTCCAGATCACCCCAGCCATCTCTCAAATAAGTTTTTAAAAGTTGCGTAGGAACCCAGGAGCCGACTGAAGAGTCCCGGAGCCTCTTAATTCGCCAATTTTCGAATTTATCGGATGTCCGCGCCTTTCGAACAATCACGCTACCGCAGCTATCCGCTAATGGTATCAAGCACTCTGGTTTATCGGAAAAAAATTCGTCGGCTGCATTCTCGGCTCCGTCCCAATGCAAGCTCGAATAATCATGCAAAACTATAAATCCGCCCTCCGCCATTCTTGGGTAGAAATAGCTCAACGCGCTCATTATTGGACTGTAAAGGTCGCAATCAAGATGCACTAGGCAAAATTTTAGATTGTCCGGGATTTGCGCAGCCGACTCCGGGAAATATCCTTTTACATAAACCGTATTGTTGTCACCAACGAAGTCACGGACCGTTTCGAGACTCGTATCGGAAAACTGCATCGGAATAGATGAGTCAATACCTTTGATATCTCTCGAATCAAATCCCTCGAACGTATCAAATAGATAAGCTGTTCGCCCGAGATCCTTAGCAAAATTTGCCAATATGTAAGATGTATTCCCTTTATAAACACCGAGTTCAGCAATATCGCCAGCAATACCCTCTTTCCTTATTTGGTCATGCACAAGACAAAAAGTAAAAAATCGGTTCATATCGCCTTTATTCACTTGTTCATTATGAATAAAACCGCTCACTAGATTTTTTAGAGGAAGCGCATTTCCCCTATTCTTATACATTTTATAATTCATAGAGTATCGCTGCGGTACAGCCGAACGAAGATCGCGGGGCCAAGCATCGCCAAACTCCGAATCGCGAGAGGTATTGGAAAACTTTTTCAACCAATTCGAAACAAACTTCATTCTTATTCCACCAAGCGCTTATATTCGTTATGCAGTCACTATAGTTTTGGCTCGCAATCATGGCCAACCTGCACTATAGGCTATATTTCGCGTAAAAGTTTTCTAATGAAGAATACATATCACGCGTTGCATCCTTGTCTAACCTATGCGCATCCGCATAGTCTGACAACCACACTGCCGTGGAAAATCAACAGCGAAAGCACCAGCTGCCAATTCGCGTGCCATTGCCTCCGACCCTCGTTGGGTTTACCGAAGACCATTTAATTCAAGTCATGCAGACGACGCGCCCTGTCAAATCCGGGGAGCACGTCAAAACGACGATGGAGCAAACTCAGAGCTGGATATAACGCATGACAAAATCAAAATGTTTTACAATCCGAAAGGCAAACACATTGAGAACGGGAAGCCGTGTCGCGTCGAGTTCGAGAAGTAGCCGAAAATCTAACCCGAGCGTATTTATGACCCTCTGGGCTATTCACGCATCACTTTAATGTTCGCGCGCGTTTGATTATTCCAGTTGTGGACTTGCCAGGGAGAAGCTCAAAACGCAACACTTCCCCCCCTCTTGCAAGCACGGATTCCGCTCCGACAATTTCATCAATTTTGTAGTCGGCGCCTTTGACAAGCAACGACGGCTCGAGAAAGTCGATAAGCTCTTTCGGCGTATCGTGATCAAAGATCACAACAGCATCAACCACGGCCAAGGCAGACAACAGGTTCGCACGGTCATCTTGGGAGTTTATAGGGCGCTCAGGCCCTTTCAATCTGCGTATCGACGCGTCCGCATTTACGCCAACAATCAGCCGGTCGCAGTGGGATCTTGCGAAATCCAAGATTGAAGTGTGACCCACATGAAGAATATCAAAACACCCATTTGTGAAGCCTACCTTGAGCCCGTCATTTTGCCAGGATCGCGATACGACTTTTGCTTCCTCCCAGGAGAGCACTTTTACAGACGAAGGCGTGTGCCCTGTATCGCTTTCCTTAGCCAACTCCTCCATAAGTTCCGATCGCGTAGTTGTTGCAGTTCCACGCTTGCCAACCACAATTCCCGCAGCCGTATTTGCGACATGGGCTGCCAGCTCCACGCTTCCTCCACAGGCCATGACCAGCGACAGGGTGGCGATAACAGTGTCTCCTGCACCAACGACATCAGACACTTCGCGTGCAGCAGCAGAAATATGCACAACGGGGTCCGTTTGGCCCACCAATGTCATACCCTTTTCCGCACGTGTTATAAGGACATGCTCAAGATCCAGCGACTTCAATATCTCCTGGCCGGCAATAATCGCTGATTCATCATCGAGCGGATCAATACCGGTCGCGACCCGCGTCTCTGTAGAGTTCGGCGTCAAAAGGGTTGATCCACTGTAACGAGAAAAATCCTTGGACTTGGGATCGACGATGACCGGTACGTTTCTGGCCCGCGCCAGAGAGATTATACGCGTGAGCACGCCTTTGGTCAGCACACCTTTCGCGTAGTCGGAGAGGATGAGCACGTCATGATTACCCATGAAGCCATCAATGACGTTGAAAATCTCGTTTTCCGTGCCTTCATCTATGTCGACAGAGACCTCGCTATCAACACGCAACAAATGCTGACCGTTGGTCACAAAGCGGGTCTTTTCACTGGTTGGCCTATCTTTAGCAACCACCAGCCTGGGCAAAATTCGATCGTCAGTTTCCAACAATTCCCGAATAGTGTCGGCTGCCTTATCGTTACCGACAACTCCTACGATGGTACAACGCCCCCCCAAGGAAGAGATGTTGCGAGCAACATTCGCAGCTCCGCCCGCAAAAACGTCTATCTTCTCTTCGGATAAAATCGGGATCGGACTTTCAGGAGATATACGCTTGACAACACCGGATACGAACCGGTCCAGCATAACGTCTCCCAGGCAGAGAATCTTGGCGGAATCAAACTTTTCTATTACAGACATCGAACCTTCACCTATCAACCGCCGATACGATCTTTGAGATTGGTGCATTGTTATTCCGCTCGAATCTTCGCCTCGAATAACGTTCACGGCCGAGCGTGTATCGCGGAACAATGGAAGTTTCAAGAAAGAACGTCACAAGCTTTCACGAAGCTCGATTCTGATAATCAACTCCCTGTTCGAGGTGCTCGCTCAACAACCCCAACAGCATGGACAGGAGGGGAAAGGAGCTCTGATTGGTTCCTCGACACCTTACAGACACGCGCTCGGAAAAATCCCTTTGCGGGCTCTGCGCCTGGTTTCAGCCATACTCGTTGCCTTGTCTGAGAAATATCAGGAGACTGTCACTTTCGGGAACGGCTAGAGCATTTTTGCAAACTGAAGAAGCTCAGGCATTCACGCGACTACCTCGGCGCTGACGGCAATACCGTTTTCAGGATCACTGGGACACGCGTCTACGTAAAAAATGAAAAGAATATAGACACCGACAAATGGTTCCCGGGCCAAAATCAACCATCTGCCGATGGATGTTACTTCGACCTCAGGTATGGCGAAGGAAAATGGCTCTTGGCACGGGTACCTGATAATGGAACACTAGAGCGATGAACGCACCGCTGAACCGACTTGCGATAGACCCGGTGTAATTGCAGATGATCGGCACCGCCAACCTTGCTTTGAATGACCTGCTACGATAACGAAAGTCAGGTTCTATAAAATCAAGCCTTTGCGGAAACGATGCGACTGTTCATTCAAAAACTTTGCCGATGGTTTGAATTTTTTGCTCATGAGCGCCCCGTAACATGGGCCATTGCTTGTGCTCTAATTGGAATATGGGGAACGCTGGCAGCGGCGGGTTTTTGGAGAGTAGCTTTTGGCAGCCCTCCTGACGTTCAAGGCGACGCCCTGTTTTTATTGCTTTTTTCGAAGTCTGCGATTCTCGGCGAAGGATTCGTCAATATACCGTTTCTGGCATTTCCAGACGGTCTGAATTTTTCTTATTTTCCAACATTCGATTTCACGCAATTGTTCCTCATCAAGGCACTTGTACAATTTTACCATTCGCCCTTCGAAATCTGGACCGCCTTTCATATCGCCGCCGCAACTCTAGGCTTTTGCACCAGTTATTTGCTTTTTCTTTCCCTGACGGGGAGCCCGATGCAATCGGCCCTAATGGCCTTCTGCACCGCGTTCTTCGCTTACGTACAACGTTTGACCGGACATAATTTTCTTTATGCAGATTACGCCGTCGCTCTCGCTGTTCTGCTTATATTCACCCTGCTGGCCAAGGACTCGATAACACGTTCAAAAAATAAATTTATATACGCCATACAGTTTTATTTATTGCCATCACTCTGTATTTTTATCGTATTGTTTTCAGGCGTATATTATACGTTTTTCTTTCTTGCGATATTTTCATTCTTACTTTTCTATAAAATACTCACAGGAACGATTGAACTGCCCTATCGCGCGGTGGCGGTTATTATCGTTTCTATTATAATTTTCTCCATCGGCATGTTTATCGTCTATCCTCAGATATTACTGGACTCGGCCGTTTTTTCACCAACACGATCGGCTTTCGATCAACCAGCTGCGGCGTTACGCATCGCCGATGCCGCGCTGGAGTATTCAAACAACCGCTACAATCCATTAATGCCATTTCAATCGGGTACTATCTCCGCCTATGCCGAGTGGAGGCAGGTTATCGAAGGGTTTGACGCGTTCTCAGGACCGTTCGTCACTCTATTCGCACTTGCGGCGCCTTTTCTTGTGCCGCTCTCGTCTGGCGGATTCGTAAAACGCTGGTTTGAAAACGACAGAAAAGCCAAGGCCGTTTTGGATCTGAGCGCCGTCGCCATACTCTTCATTATATTGTTCGCCGTCCCGTTTGGTTACGGGTTCCTGTTCAGTGAATTCATTACACCAGCTCTTCGATCCCAGAACAGGATCAGTCCATTCATGAACCTGTTTGCGATCATTTTGCTTTACGGCTTCATCAAATATGCTTTCAAGAGCACATTTGCGGTCGTGGTTGCATTGATCGTGATCGTCGGCTTCAACGGGATTGGCAGATACGACTATTGGGCCCAATATTATCGATCCATAAGGACTGAGTCTGCACTCAACCTCCAATCGGCGCAAACTCTCGTAAGCAAGATGGAAGCCACACCGGAGACCGTTGTTCTGCAGTTGCCATATGCAAACTTTCCCGAAGTTCCTGATATCAAGAACTTCGCTCCATACCAGCATCTTCTGCTGCCAATTGTCTTTCCGACAACCAATGCCAACGAGATGCCGCGCTGGAGTTATGGGTCCGTAACTGCGCAAGTGGCATCAAAGCTCGGGAATATACATATCGGAGAGCCGCTGAAGGCAGGATGGGATCGGAATGCGGCATGCATGGGCTTCACCGACATCGTTGTCGAAAAGCGCGCCTATGACCAACTCCCAGTACCAGATGGATCTCTTTGGGTGCTACGTCATGAAGATTCGCTGAGGCAACTCTGGGAGCGCGCCAGTACGTCGCGTCCATCTGGTTGTGCAAACACTTTGGCACTGGATTTCAGAAAAACCGATGATCGTATGATGCTTTACGGCGAGGACAGAGTCTGGCATGTGGACGAAGTGGGTGGGTATTTGAAAACAAGCGAAGGCAAGATTGCACTACCACTGTTCGATTTGCGTCAGAGCGAGATTTGCCTGAGCGTGGAAGCGCAATTGATTAACAGGACAGACCGCTCGAACCGAAATACGCAACTCTTTCTTAAAGTGGGCTCCACGCAGACTGTATGGCCAATTGAGGGCAATACGGCGAGCGCTAGCTTTATCGCTCGGATAGGCAAAGACGATTGGCAAGGGAACGTGATGTATATGACGGTCAGCCAGACTGCAGCGGATATGCCTTGGTTTGAGAGACTGAAGGCAAGTTACCGCGCGCGCAAGACCATGATTGGCATTCAATCTTTGCAGATCAAACCATCACCTTGCGGGTAGCGTTATAGTCAAGGAACGATTTGCCCAACAAAATTGTTCCTAGATGATCGGGCTTGGAGTGTGTTCTCAGGCGCAGATCGAGTTTTTCGCCTTTAGAAGGTCATGTGGAGATAAAATGTCCGGTTTTTCAAATGCAAAAACAGAATATGACGATCTAAAGACTTGGTTGTTCGAACACGCCCTTCCTCTGTGGGGAAGCGAAGGCTGCGATCGTCAAGGTGGCGGTTTTCACGAAAAGATTGATCTTACCGGAAAGGCAATCGACGCTGGCCGGCGCACTCGTGTCACCGGGCGGCAAATCTACAGCTTTTCCGCGGCCGTGCGAATGGGTTGGCCGAGCGACGGCCGATGGTTCGTCGATCACGGTTGGACATTCATGACGCAGAAATGCTTCAAACTTGATGGAAGCATGAAGTCCGTCATAGATTTAACGGGACAGGAAAATATTGACGCGTTCGATCTTTACGATCACGCGTTCGCGCTGTTTGGGCTTTGGGCGGCCTGCGATACGAATTCGGATAATCGCGCGACTATCGAGCGTCAGGCGCTGACTTGTCTTCAGGCCATGATTGCGGACTGGAAACATCCCCGCGCTGGCTTCGAAGAAGCCATACCGCGCAAATTGCCATTACGCTCAAACCCACATATGCACCTCCTTGAGGCTTGTCTGGCATGGCTCGACTATATGCCGTCGAGCGGCAGCGAATTGTGGGGACAAGTTGCGGACGAAATTGCCGAACTGGCTCTAAGCCGCTTCATCGGTCCGAATGGCGCGTTAAGAGAGTTCTTCGACGCAGAATGGAACCCGATGCCCGGATTGGACGGAAGACTTGTTGAGCCCGGACATCAGTTTGAATGGGCTTGGCTTTTGATGAGATGGGCACGCCTGAGGGGAAGAAAAGATGCGATCACTGCCGCCAAAAGACTGGTGGAAATTGGTGAAGCACGCGGGATCAATGAAAATGGGTTCCCGTTCAACTCTATACTTGACGACTTAACACCTCACGATCGAGGGTCTAGACTTTGGCAGCAGACGGAGCGAATTAAGGCGTGGCTGGCAATGACTGACATCGCGGCCGATCCTGAGACCAGAGATCATGCTTTCCAGAAAGTCGCAGACGCAGCCATCGGCCTGAAAAGCTTCCTTGATGTTCCCATTAAAGGGCTTTGGAAAGACAGGATCAAAGACGATGGAACATTTATAGACGAGGCCGCTCCGGCCTCCAGCCTATATCATATTGTTTGCAGCATCGAGGAGATGCATCGCTATTTCAGTCGACCGAATGGTGCAAAGCCTGCAGTCTTCCTGGACCGTGATGGGGTTGTCAACTATGACACGGGCTATGTGAAGTCCTCGGATGAGATACAGCTCATTCCTGGTGCTGCCGAAGCAATAAAATATCTAAATGAAAAACAATATCTTGTGTTCATTGTTACAAATCAATCGGGTATCGGCCGCGGCTTTTACGATGTCGACGACTATACCCTCGTTCATGCCCACATTGAGAATTTACTGAAAGCAGAAGGAGCAAGAATCGACGATGTCCGATTCTGCCCTTTTCATCCCGACGCAAAACACGAAGCTTTCAGGGGTGAGCATGCGTGGCGAAAGCCGTCCGCGGGTATGCTATTCAGTATCATGGACGAATGGCCCATCCTGCAACGGGACAGCATTCTAATCGGAGACAAGGATACTGATATTATGGCAGCGGAAAAAGCCGGCGTGAAAGGCCATCTCTTCTCTGGTGACAATCTTTTGGATTTCGTCAAATCACTACGACTATAAGCGGAACAGCTCGTTCTTTTGTGGCAGTGAATTCGACATCTAAAGCGTGAGGGGGGATACAAGGCATGTACTCTCAAGAGACCATCGGCGGCCTGAAATATCATAGGACCTGGACACCGTTGCGGAAGCAAACCACGGCCCGGATCTTGATCATGAATCTTGGCCATATAGGCGATTTCTGGATGTCGCTGCCAGCACTTCGACAAGCGCGGTTGTTGTTCGGATCAGCACACATCACCCTTGCAGTCAGTTCTTGGAATCTCTCTATAGCAAAGACCGTTAATGTCGCTGACGAGATAGTTGCACTGGACTACTTTCCCGAACAGGCAAAAGCCGACGCGGCTGCGCGTATATTTCAACAAAACGTGGTTCAAGAAGCGATTAATCTGGGCGAGTTCGATCTAGCGATCGACATTCGAGTGCCAGACGATACGCGTTTTATAATTGAGGGGCTTAGGGCAAAACAGAAGTTTGCCTTTTATAGGGATAGAAAAGGTGAATTCCGATATTCTCTTCCGCAAACACCCCTGAGCGTTCGGATAAAAAGAAAATATCGGATATTCTCGAAACTGGGATTTAAAAAGAAAGAGCGAAAGATTCGGGAGAATTTCGCTGAAAAAATGGAGCATTGTGCGATTAATGCGTCGCGCATAATAAATTACGCCTACGCAAATTCCGAGTTCAGCAAGAACACGACCTCAATTGAGGACGTCTCCGAGAACATATTTTCCGTAAAAAAGGATGGAAGAGCGGTAGTTGCTGTCGTTCCCTTCTCTAATTCGGCGCTAAGGGACTGGCCGTTCGAACGTTATCGTGAATTGATATTGGCACTTCTGGATAAGACTAAAGCAGATATCCATTTAATCTGTAACGGCAAAAATTTGCGGGTGCACGAGATCGTGGCTGTAAGCAGTCTTCAGCAGGACCTTAGCTCCAACGAACGGTTCGTTTTGAAGGATGCGTTAAGTCGTGATGAATTTTATTCGGCACTGGCCGCAGCTAACCTCGTCATATCCAATAACTCAGGCGCAGGGCATGTGGCGGCACAATTGAGTGTACCGACTATCGGCATTTATACGGCATCCCACCTCCCGGACATTTGGGGCTTTGTGGGACCCAAAGTGAGCATGATTTCCGGCGATGTGGAGTGTGCGGGATGCGGTTTGGATTTCGATGAATCCCGTTGTCCCAACGGAATGAAATGCCGTTCAATGATCGGTGTGAACGCGATTTTGGAGGAATCTCGTTTCCTGTTGACCCAATTCACCTGAGGCAGCATTGTAAATTGCTGTCCAAGGAACAACGCAGTCTACCAGCGTTTCCAATTTAACCTGCCTCACGGATAAGCCCGTTTCGTGATATTGGCAAAGTTTACTTTTCCTACCTTGGACTAAATAATGCGCGACAATAAGCTCCGACGCGGCCCGTTACGGCGAAGCTGGAAAATCGCCCGTCGATGGCTGCGGGCGAAATCCCGATACATGTCTGCTGTTTTGCGCGGAAAAGGCAACCTGTTCGGACCTGCCACCCTCCGAGTCAATCATTCTGTCCCACTGTGGCCTCAAAAAATTCTCATTATTAAATCCGACAAGATCGGGGATTTCGTTCTGGCCCTGTCGGCCATGGCCCATTTGCGTGATACTTTTCGCGACGCAGAGCTTCATCTATTGGCCGGCCCGTGGAATCGAACCTTAGCCGAGCAATCGAAGCTCTTCGACGTGATTCACCTTACAACCGCCAACAATGGATCGAGCCAACCCGGGCGTGGCGAATTTGAATCGACGGCGGCACGACTACCTCATTTCGACCTTGCAGTTGATCTGCGGATTGAAGACGACCAGCGCGGCTACATTCTAGCGATCGATGCCGATACGAAAGCGGCGTACTCCGGAAAGAAAGGGCCTACCCGCTTTGACATTCAGCCGCCGTTCCCGAGAAAAGAATCTTGGGCAACGCAGATGCTCGATATTCATGCATCAACGTTGATGAACAGACTGGCGCGGGAGGTATCGGGTTTTTATCAGGATAATATTGTTGCGAAGTCTGTACTCATTAATCTGGCAAGAGAGAGAACTGCTTACACAGAGACCTTGATCAATGGGATTGACCACGACAGCGAAAAATTCCTTGTTGGCATAAATTGCGGCAGCGGTGCGCAAACGAGGGACTGGCCCGAAGAGTCGTTCTTGGCCTTGGCCAATCGTTTGATTGTAGAAAGCGATGCTTTTTTTCTTCTGATTGGCGGCCCCGACGAAATCGCGAAACATGAGATAATTGAGCGCGCATTGCCTGAAAATCGCGTTTTAAACCTCACTGCCAAAATCGATCTCGCGGACCTGCCAAGCATTCTGATAAAGCTGTCACTTTATGTCGGCAACGATACGGGAACGACCCATATGGCAGCGAGTCTCGGCATCCCCACTGTCTGCATCTATGGTGGGGTGACTTCGATCGGCAGATTTGCCGCTAAGGGTGAAAAAACAATCACAGTCACCAACGCTGTCCCATGCTCACCTTGTGGCGTTTCATCCCTGAAGGAATGTATCGGTGGCCACGCCTGTATGAGGGGCATCTCTGTCGATCGCGTTGTAGATGCGGCAGCGCGGGCAATGAATACTTAGCACAATGTAAATATTGTCAATTCTGAAGCCTTCGGAAACAGATTTCTTTCTCTAAAGGGAGCATAGAAGTCGTCGCGGTATCGCGACAACTCTCCTTTTAAGAACCGCTCAATTGCGTCCAGCCTAGACAGACACCTAAAATCGAAGGAAGGTCCTGATTTTCCTCACCCTTCGCTTGAGAATCTCTTTTGGTAGGTTTCTTCGAATGGTCACGAGCTCATCCTGCACTGCAGACAATGCTGATCGTGTCTCTTCGAGATTATGCTCCAGGGCATGCATCCTGTCGATAAGCCGGTCGAGGGGAAGATAGCTATAAGGAGAATTTTGATTGAAATCCTTATCCACCACATCCGATAGTTTTTGAAATGACGGATCGTCGTGCGCCTTCTGCGCGATCACCGAATAATCCGGGAAAAGTTCGGTCAACTCCAGGAGCGCGCCGGCAATCCCGGATGTGAAACGAAGCGAAGGCTGGTTTATCCCTATTGCGTAAACATCCGCAAATCCAGAAAACTCAGCAATGAACTTCAGGTAGTTTGGCGGCAGCGGATGTATATGTGTCGGATCCATATAAAAACGGTTGGATCCAACGAGAAAATTCTCTGGATTGGGCGTCTCGAATATTATCATCCCGCCTGGCGCAAGCACACGGAAACTCTCCGCGATAAGATCGTGCAAAATATCGACGGGAAGATGTTCGACGATATGAAACCCGGTAACCAGAGAAAGGGATGCATCCGGTAACGACTTAATATGAGCAAGAGCATCGCTGACAACTATTTTCAGGCCATCCAATTCGGCCGGTCTAAGCATTTCAACGTTTGAATCCACTCCCGTGGCATTCCATCCTCTATGAGAGAGAATCTCCAACCATTCGCCACGACCACAACCATAATCGACGCTTACCTTGGGAAGGCCCGAGGCCTCCAATGCGTCCAGAAGTGGAGAATATCCTAGCAGCCGTTTACCAACCTCTGCGCGGGTACCCCGATATTTTTGCTCGAATTCAAAATAGAATCTCTGATCAACCATTATAACCGCGGCTTTCTTTGAGGGGCGTAATGCACAATACGCCGACACGTCTTTCGCTATGGATTAAATTCTAAAACTTCCTCACAAATCGCCGCGGCGACAACTAGGTCTGCGTTTTCCAACCCATCACCTGCTGCACCGCGATTACCCGTGCCGGATACCTTCAAACATCAGCTGTCGAGGCGGCGTGGACCTGATTTGAGCCGCGCAAATCATGAACTGCCTTCATCACATCGGCTGCGACGTCACGCCAGGTTCGCATATCGGGATGAGCTTCTGCTATTCTCGTCTTAAGCGCAGCATAGTCTTCCGGTGTGGATAACAGTTTTCCGAGAATACTCGCCAATTGCTCAGGCTGCTCTGGGTCGAAGTAAAGCG
Source organism: Agrobacterium tumefaciens (assembly GCA_025560025.1). NCBI lineage: Bacteria > Pseudomonadati > Pseudomonadota > Alphaproteobacteria > Hyphomicrobiales > Rhizobiaceae > Agrobacterium > Agrobacterium tumefaciens. Next base: position 169,034 of record CP048486.1, read on the forward strand.
CCAAATCACCTCCTGCTTCACGCAAAGCGGGGACATCGGCCGCCAGCGCAGGTGTACCGCACCACAAAGCTTCACTTATCGGCAGGCCCCAACCTTCCATTCGACTGGGGAGGAGCAACGCAAAGGCACCCTCATACAGCAAGCGAAGCTCGGCCTGGTTAGGGTTGAGAACAAACTGAAACTTGTCAGCGATCGCTCGATATCGATCTTTCTTCAGAAACTTCTCTACTCGCTTGCGCCGTGCCCCAGCCAGAACAAGTAACGGGACATCGACGCCATTATTTTTAAGATTGAGCATCGCCTCCACAACGCATTCCAGATTTTTCCGGCCGTTGTATATTCCAACGCAAAGCAGATACGGCTCTGCCGGTCCTCTTTTATTCACTTGCTCGTTTGTTGGTCGAAGCTCGTGGCAAAGTGGTACCGCAACCACCTCAGGAATTGCCGGCAATGTCCCAGCTTGGGAAAAATGGCGCACTTCGCCTGCCGTAAATTCCGAGTTCGTCAAAATCAGCGAGGCCGCTTTTATCGTTACCTGATTGTCGTAAAGGAAGTTTCGAGGAAAGGCGAATTGATTGCGGTGCGTAAAGTCATGCAACGGAATCATATCGTGAAGCAGAGGCACAAAAACGGGCCTTTCCCCGCGTTTTTCCAACGCCATAATGTAGTCAGAAATGATTTTGGGGCGGCCGAGCGACACCAAAATTTGCCCGTCTAGGTTCACCTCTTTCGTCGCACCGTCCGGGACTGTCTGCCAGCGTTTCGTGTTTCGATGCACAACGATTTTACGCGCTATGTCGTAGAAGATTTTCTTTATGAAATTTGTATCATAAATATTCTGCCTAAGACGCAAAGGTGTCGCGGTAGATGGAATATTGGGATCGAGAACTCCCGTCGGAGATGCATCCCCTACCCGTGGAAAAACTTCAAAGAAACGGCCGTGCAACGGCGAGTAAATGACATATCTGATCGACTTATCCAGTGACGTTAGTTCATACGCTACCTCCATGACCGTTCTGGAGATTCCGTAGTACTTGAACTTTACGCCGGAATTCAAAAACAACTCCGACAAATCGAAAAATATTTCAGGCATTCACTATCCTGTCTGCTACAACGAACCGACAAGAATCGGACGCTTCTTTTAAGATACAAGGCGCACCGCTTTCGGCTCATCCCCATCAACGGCTCATCTTTTACATCGGCACATAGCCTTCGAAAAGCGCTATTTCTCGTTTGATATGAACTGAGCTAGATACCTCTTTCATCTTCGGATATTGGCCTTGACGCCAGCTTTTGCGGGACCACATAAATAAGGTAACATTATTCCACCTTACCTCGACAGCGGTTGACACATCGCGAGAGCCGATTTATTGGCACTCTCACCTAAGAAAAGATTGAAGGTACCTCGGCATTTGGAAGCGGTGTAAAGCTCTTTGTCATACATGCATGAGACCTAAAAAGTTCGTTTCGAGCGAAAAGCGAACCAAGCCTGAAGCAATGAAGGCCGGATTTGCAGTTCCTTTCTCGCGTGATAAAAACGGCCTACATCAAACAGGAACAAAACTGTGATCGGATCATTTTTGTCGCCAAACGACAAGAAGTTGCTGACGCGACTTTTCAAAGAAAACTTCAAAAAACATGTCGGTTGGTACTCTGCAGCAATTGCGGCGATGGTTGTCGTTGCCGCCACGACGTCTCTCAGCGCTTGGATCATGCGCGATATCGTCAACAGCGTTTATCTTAAGAGAGGCTTTGACGTCGTTCTTGAGATTGCTGTTGCGGTTGCGGTCATTTTCATCGTGAAGGGTCTCGCGACCTTTGTGCAGAGCTATTATCTGAGCAAGGCCGGCAACAGCATCGTCGCCGAGCAGCAGCGCAAAATCTATGATCGGCTGTTGAAACAGGGAGTATCCTTTTTTCAAAACCTACCTTCCTCTGAACTGCTTGTGCGCGTCACCTATAATGCGCAGGCGGCCCGGAGCGTCATAGACACGATCGTCACCTCTTTTGTCCGGGACCTTTTTTCGCTCCTGGGGCTGATCATCGTGATGTTCGCCCAGAATTTCCTTCTGAGTGCGATTTCCATGATTATTGGTCCCTTGGCGATCTTCAGCGTTCGTCTCGTCCTGCGTCGTGTTCGCAAGATCATGGAGGCCGAACTCGCCTCGCTGGGTGAAATTGTCAATGTCGTGCAGGAAACGAGTATTGGCGTTCGCGTTATCAAGGCCTTTTCGCTTGAGAAACTGATGCGCCAGCGCATGAACAAGGCCGTGTCAGATGTTGAGCACCGTGCCAATGGGATTGCCAAGCTCGAGGCAGCTACGAGCCCGATCATGGAGACACTGTCTGGCCTTGCTATCGCAGTGGTGATTGCTGTCTCTGGATACACGGTGCTCGAAAAAGGCGGCTCCCCCGGCGATCTGATGGCATTCATTACCGCTCTTCTCCTAGCCTACGAACCGGCTAAGCGACTTGCTAGAATGCGCGTACAGATCGAAGGCGGGATGATCGGCGTGCGTATGATGTTCGAGGTGCTGGATGCGCCGCTAACACTGATGGAAAAGAAAGACGCAGTAGCGCTCCCGAAGGCAAGCGGCGATGTCGAACTCAAGAACGTCAGCTTCGAGTACGTGTCCGGTCAGCCGGTTCTCAGGGACGTCAGCGTCCTTTTTGAAGGCGGCAAGATGACGGCGCTGGTCGGCCCCTCTGGCAGTGGCAAGTCGACTATCATCAACCTCATGATGCGTCTTTACGACCCACAGAACGGCTCTGTTGAAATCAACGGCACGGATCTGCGCGATGTTTCCTTTGCCAGCCTGCGCGAACACGTTTCTTATGTAGGCCAGGAAACCTTCCTGTTCTCCGGAACGGTCAAGCACAACATCTCCGTCGGTCGCGACAATGCGACAGAGGAAGAGATCATCGCTGCCGCCAAGGCCGCAAATGCGCATGATTTCATCATGAAGATGCAGGACGGATACGACACCAGGCTCGGTGAGAACGGCTCCGGTCTGTCGGGCGGTCAGCGCCAGCGCGTGGCCATTGCTCGCGCAATGCTTCGAGACGCGGATATTCTAATCCTCGACGAAGCAACCAGCGCTCTCGATTCGGAATCCGAATCCCTCGTGCGCGATGCGCTGGAGCGTCTCACGCTCAACAAGACATCCATCGTCATCGCCCACCGCCTTTCCACCATCAACCGCGCCGACAAGATTGTCGTCATGGACAATGGTGAAGTGGTAGAACAGGGCAGCCGGCGTGAATTGTTGGCGAATGATGGTCTTTACAAGCGGCTCCACAGCATCCAGTTCGACGCCGACGTCGCTTGAGACCAAAATGAAATCGGGCGGCTCTGCCGCCCGAATTTACTTTTCGGCTATCTTAAGCTTGGGCCCAAAAGAGCCGGATTAGCTACCAGGCGATTTCCATGTCACTCGCAGCCCTTGCCAGAAGCGGCAATATCTCCGCCACACGCTCATCCGTAAGACGAGTCAGCGGCGCCGCCACGCTCATGGTTCCCACGACATCTTTCCCCTGGTGGATGGCGACAGCAATTGCCCCCACTCCCTCTTCGGCTTCGCCAACTGCGCGGCCGTAACCGAGACCTGCAACGGCATCGAGTTCCCGGTTCAGCGCTTCGATGGTATTGATGGCGTTGGCAGCCTGCTGGCCGGGTTGGCCGAGCCCGGCTTCAAGGGCGATCCTCAGCGCCCTCTCCCGCTCCAGGCTCGCCAGCCATATTTTACCGTTCGCCGTCGCATAGGGTACGATGCCGGCGCTCATATCGGGTTCAAACACCAGGCCTGAGCGGCGACCGCGGGCGGAGCCGACCCAGACAAGCGTATTGTTCTGCACAGCCGTCAAACGAACGAGTTCGCGGGTGCGTTCGGCGAGCGCATTCAGGATCGGCTGACGCAAATCCGAGACCTGCAATCGCGCCAGTTGTTTCTGGCCCACCAGCGCCATGCGCATGGTTAGCGCGTAGCAATCGCTCTCGGGGCTCTGCCAAGCCCAGCCATTCTCGATCAGGGAAGTGAGGATGCGATGACATGCGCTTTTCGGAATATCGAGTTGATGAGCGACATCGGATAGTTTGAGCGGTTCCTCGGCCAAGGCGAGGAGCTCCAGCATGGCAATCGTTCGCTCGACGCCGCCGCTTGGTACATTGATCGTCCTGTCCATTTCATTCTCCGGTCGCATATGCGTCGCGATTTTCAATCAAAAGACAACGCTTCATCAGGAAGATGCAGGGCCTTTCGCGTATTCCTCTTCGGATACGTGAAAGGTCCGTTCGTTTCAGGCATGGCGTTGCAAAATGCCGCGCGAAAGGAAAATCTCGGTAATCTCCTCGGATTTCTCGATGAATTCCGGCTCCCGTCGGGCGGCCAGCCCACGCGGCCGAGGCATGTCGATATCCAATATCCTCTCGATTCTCCCAGGTCTCGGGGTCATGACGATGACGCGATCCGCGAGAAGAACCGCTTCATCGATGGAGTGGGTGATGAAGACGACCGTCATTCGATTCTTCAGCCAGAGCGCTTCCAAATCGATACGCATCTGTTCGCGCGTCAGCGCATCCAATGCCCCGAAGGGCTCATCCATCAACAGCAGACGCGGTTGCAGAAGCAGAGCACGGGCGATCGATGCGCGCTGCTTCATGCCGCCGGAAAGTTCATGCGGATACCTGTCGGCGAAATCCTTCAAACCGACGGATTCGAGAAGCGCAAGCGCATGCGGCCGCAATTCCTCGCGGTTCCGCCCGGTCATTTCGGCTGGAAACAGCACATTGTCGATGATCGTTCGCCAGGCGAGAAGCACGTGATTCTGGAAAACGATGCTCATACCGGGCGGCGGTGCCTTGGAAACGTCGCCGAAAACGGAAATCTCCCCCGTGCTGGCGTGAGAAAGACGGGAGATCAGCCGCATCATCGTCGATTTGCCGCAGCCGGATGGGCCGACAATCGCGACGAACTCCCCGTCACCAATAGTCAGGTCAAGTTTTTCCAAGGCCACGACAGGCGCGTCCGCATGCCCGAAATATTTGCTGACGCCCTTTAGCAAGACGCCGGGTTCATAACCGGTCCTGTCGTTTTTCTTCTGCAACATGCGTTCCTCCCGCTGCATTTCATTCTTTCACTGCCTCCGAAATAGCACTTGACGAAACATCAGTCCATATGGAACATTGTTCCAATAATACAAAATTGTCCGGCAACGAGCGGGCAATTCGGGAGGAAGCATGTTTTCGAAAGTCATTGGTGCCGTCAAAGGACAGGCCCACACCGTAGGCAGCCTCGTGGGTGCAGGCATTGTCTGGGAAATCGCGGTGCGTCTCTTGAATGTTCCGGAATATATCCTGCCGGCGCCGAGCAAGGTCTTTGCGGACCTTTATAACAATGTGCCTATTGTCTTCACCGCATCGCTCTACACACTGCAGCCCATGGTGCTCGGCTTCCTCGTGGCCGTCGTCATGGGAACGTTGCTTGCTCTGCTGGTCGTCTATTCACGCGCATTCGAGGCGATCTTCTATCCGCTGCTGGTGATCCTGCAGATCATCCCCAAGATCGCCATCGCACCGCTCTTCATTATCTGGGTCGGCTTCGGTCTGCCTTCGAAGATCCTGCTGGTCTTCCTGCTTTCCTTTTTTCCGATCGTGGTCAATTCCATCGTAGCGTTTAAGTCCATCGAACCTGACGTCTACGATCTCGCCAAGAGCTATCGCGCCGGACGACTGAAGATTTTCTGGAAGGTGGAACTGCCCGGCGCCCTGCCCTCGCTTTTTGCCGGCTTCAAGGTGGCTGCAGCACTGTCTGCAACGGCGGCCGTGGTGGCGGAATTCGTTGCCTCCGACAACGGGCTTGGATACCTGCTGCTGAACTATAACGGCAACATGAATACCAGCATGACCTTCGCCGTCATCATCGTGCTGAGCCTGCTTGGCTTGCTTCTCTACGGCATCGTGGAACTGATCGAGCGTTTCGCCATCCCCTGGCACGTCTCGCAGCGCCGTGACGATTTCACTGTCGGGAAAAGCGCGACCTGAATTCGGACTTCAATTAAAAACGGGAGGATAAAATGTTCAATATTATGAAAAAAACGCTTGCGGGCGGTGCGATCGCGCTCGCCGTTGGTCTGGCAGGAATTCAATCCGCTGCGGCTGAAGACAAGGTCACACTCCGTCTCAATTTCCTTTTGAGTGGTGTCCATACCATCTTTTATTACGGCGCAGAAAAGGGTTTCTACAAGGAGGCCGGCATTGATCTGCAGATTGGCGAAGGCCAGGGCTCGGCGCGCACGGTCCAGTCGGTCGCAACTGGTGGCGATATGTTCGGCATCGCCGATGGCGGCAGCGTCATTGCCGGCGCGTCGAAAGGCGCACCGGTCAAATCCGTGCTCGGTCTGCTTAACACCTCACCCTATGCCATGACGTTTCGCGCGGATTCCGGCGTAAAATCCATCAAGGATGTGGAGGGCAAGACGGTCGCGGCCAGCGCCGGCGAAGCTTCACTCGCCCTCCTGCCCGCTATTTGGAAAAAGAATGGCGTCGATGCGTCCAAGGTCAATATTCTGAATGTGGATGGACCCGGCAAGATCATCGCCATCATGCAGGATCGCGCCGCGGGCATTCTCGGCGGGCTTGAAAACCAGGTCGTGGTTCTCAATTCAAAGGGTCTGGAGCAGAAGGTATTTTCTTTTGCGGAGCTGGGCGTGAACACGCAGGGTCTGACAATCGTTACCAACACCAAGTTGATCGACAGCAATCAGGACCTGGTCAAGCGCTTCGTGGCGGCGTCGCTGAAATCCATAGAGGCAGCCAAGGCGGATCCTGACGCGGCAGTTGCTGCAGCCGTCAAGGAAAAGCCGACCGGCGATCCCAAGCTTCTGAAGGAGCAGCTGGAAGTCTCGCTCAAACTTCTGCCGTCGCCATCTGCCCCATCTGCGCCGCTCGGCGAAATGGCTGCGGCAGACTGGCAGCAGACACTCGATCTGATGAAGGAATATCAGGACATCAAGACCGATATGTCGGCAGACGCCTTCTTCACCAACAGCCTCATCGCAAAATAACTGCAGACGCCGAGAGCCCGGCAGATCTGCCGGGCTCGATGCGGAACAATGGTTTCAAACATGTCCACACACTATGATCTTGAAGGCCGGGTGGCGGTCGTCACGGGTGCTGCCGGCGGCTTCGGTGCCGCCATCAGCCGGCGGTTACAGGACTGCGGCGCCACGGTGGTTCACTGGGATCTGCCGACAGCTGTGAAAAGCGGTTACGTTGCCAACCTGCCCCATGCCGGCGTCGATATCACAGACGCGCAAAGCATCGAAACCGCAGCCAATGATCTGCAACAGCGGTTTGGCAGGCTCGACATCCTCGTCAACAATGCCGGCATTGTCGGCAATGTCGCGCCCTTGTGGGAAATTCCGGTCGAGGAATTTCGCAGGATCATCGACGTCAATCTGTTCGGGGCGTTTCTTGTCTGCCGTGCGTTGGTGCCGTTGATGATCGAAACGGCGAAAGAAAGCCATTTCGGCCGCATCGTCAACGTCGCCTCCATCCAGGCCAAGGAAGGCATGCATCAGGCAGCCGCCTACAGCGCCGCCAAGGCGGGGCTGGTGGCGATGACCAAAAGCCTCGGCAAGGAACTGGCAACAGCGGATATTCTCGTTAACGCCGTTACGCCCGCGGCCTCCATGACGGCAATGAGTATCGATGCTCCGAGGGAACGACTGGACGATATTCTCTCCCGCATTCCCATGCGGCGTTTTCTCGACCCCGCCGAAGTCGCCAATATGGTGGCTTGGCTCTCTTCTTCCGAATGCAGCTTCTCGACCGGCGCGGTTTTCGACCTGTCCGGCGGTCGTGCAACATATTGAGGTAACCAATGTCTCTCTTGGGAAAGGCCGTCGTCGCCATCTGGAACGACATCTTGCCGGAAGGCCGCGAAAACTTCATCGAATGGCATAATCGCGAGCATATCCCGGAACGCGTGACGATCCCCGGTTTCCTGCGAGGACGCCGTTATATCGCCGAGCAGGGAGCACCTGAGTATTTCACGCTCTATGAGGCAGCGGATGCGAAGGTGCTGGTCGGCCAGCCCTATCTCGACCGGCTGAACAATCCCACCCCCTGGACAAAGCGTTCCACCGCCGACTTTCGCAACACGACACGCGGTGTCTGCAACACCGACTATTCCCATGGGTGCGGCGACGGTGGCTTCATCGCCACCTTTCGTTTTGATGCGGACGAGACGGACAGGGCGGCGATCCGATCCATGCTGACTGACGCTCTCTGCGAAACCGGTAAGCTGAACGGCATCAGTGGCACCCATCTTTGCATTGCAGACAGTGGCGCAAGCAGCCTCGAAACCGCCGAACGCAAGGGTCGTCAGGTTGGCGTACCCAACTGGATCATCATGATCGAAGGCGGCTCGGCCTCTTCCGTTGCCACTGCCGCGGACAAGCTGGCACAACAACTCTCCGGAAACGACCTCGTCGGACCCGTGGAATTTGGACTTTACCGCCTTGAATTTGCGCTCGGCGAAAATGCCCTTCAGCAATCAGCCGCATAGGAAAACAGAATGAAACTTCTCCGTTATGGTCCAATCGGCCAGGAAAAGCCGGCAGCGCTAGACGCCGAGGGCATTATCCGCGATCTTTCTTCGATCGTCACCGACATAGCCGGGGCGACCCTTTCGCGCAGTTTTCTTGAAAAACTGACAAAAACCGATCTTTCTTCCCTCCCGGCCGTACCATCTGATGTGCGGATCGGTCCCTGCGTCGGTTCTGTCGGCAATTTTGTGGCGGTTGGCCTCAATTACATCGACCATGCGCTGGAAACGAATACGCCCATTCCCGAAGAGCCGGTGCTTTTCAACAAACACACCTCCTGCATTTCCGGCCCGAATGATCCGATCTGCCTTCTGAAGGATTCGGAAAAAACCGATTGGGAAGTCGAGATCGCCTTCGTTATCGGTGAGCCGGCCTATCATGTGCGGGAAGAGGATGCACTCTCCGTCATTGCGGGTTTCTGCGTCTGCCATGATGTCTCCGAACGCGCCTTCCAGATCGAACGCGGCGGCCAATGGACGAAAGGCAAAAGCGGACCGACATTCGGTCCGCTCGGGCCGTGGCTGGTCACGCCGGATGAAATCGGCGACGTGCAAAATCTCGGCCTGTGGCTGGACGTTAACGGCCAGCGCATGCAGACCGGCTCGACGTCCAAGATGATTTTCCCGATCGCAACGCTGGTTTCCTATATCAGCCGCTTCATGCGTCTGATGCCAGGCGATGTGATCACCACCGGCACACCGCCAGGTGTGGGCCTTGGAATGAAATCGCCCGTCTTTCTGAAAGCCGGCGACGTGGTCGAACTCGGCATTGATGGCCTTGGCAGACAGCGCCAAATCGTGACAGCATTCGGCGCGTGAGATCATCAGGAGACATGAGCGGAATGACGGCGATCGAAAAACTGGCGGAGCGTTTTGCAAAGGCAAGCCGGGAGGGTGATAGAATTGCTTTAGCGGAGCTGGAGGCGGAGGGCCTCGTTCCGGGCACGCTTGCAGAGGCGATGGCGGTTCAGCGAGACTTTGCCGGATATTTGGGAAAACCGATCGGCGGCTGGAAGCTGGCGATTCGTCCGGATGGCGAGGCGGTCGCGGCTCCCATGTTCGATTGCTGCCGGGTGAACGATGCCAATCTCGCTTCCTTCCCGTTAGATGGAACGGAAGCGATTGAAGTCGAGATATGCTTTACACTCTCTGCCGATATTCCCGCTGCGGCCGAAGGGCGGCTCACCAGATCGGATCTGATGCAGTATATCGACAAGGTGCATCTGGGTGTCGAGCTTCTCCGTTACAGGCTGGAAGAGAAAAATCAGGTTGCGTTTCCGCTTTTTCTGGCAGACCGCCTCGCCAATCACGGTTTCGCCCTCGGTCCGGAGGTGGACAAGAGCATCGTGGACGTTTTTGCCGCTAATGGCGATGACCTGCCGCAGCTCATCGTTACCGAAGGATCAGTGCAGCTCTTCCATGCCAAGGTGAAACACCCGAATGTTGATCCGCTGGCGCCACTTCTTGCCTTTGCCAATGCCGCACTCAACACGGGACATATGCTGAGGGCAGGCCAGGTGGTGACGACTGGCAGCCTCTGCGGTGCGCTGCCGGGCGCACTCTCTGATGAGACCCGCATTATGCTGGAATCGGTTGGCGCTTTCACGCTGTCGGGTCCGAAAGAATAAGCCGGCAGCCCAACGAATAAACAATCACGTTCTCCCGATCAGCGATGATGAGACGCAAACCGGCACCTTTTTGCGTCACTTCACTTAACCCGCCCGTATTCACCCAGAAAATCGAGCAACGCCCGAATACGGGACGGGAGGAGCCCGCGCTGGCCGGCATAAACGGCGTGAAATATCTCCGTTTCACCCGTATCAAGATGATCGAGGACCGATATGAGCCGGCCAGCGGCGATATCCTCCCGCACGGTGAAGGCAGCAGCGCGAACCAACCCGACACCGGCAAGGGCGAGATGGCGAAGGCCCTCGCCATCGCTGACCTGCACGCGTCCCGTCGCGGGAATGACGACGGTCTTTCCGGCATCCCGCAACGGCCACCCGTCGATTGACCGGGCATAACCGAACCCGAGCCGATTGTGATTTTCCAGATCGGTTATGGTTTGCGGCACGCCGCAGCGCTCGAGATAATCCGGGGCGGCGGCAATGATCATCCTTGTCTCACCGAGTTTCCGGGCAACGAGAGTTGAGCTCTTCAGGGGTCCGGCGCGCACCGCGACATCCATGCGCTCCGCAAGGAGGTCGACCACCATATCCGTCTGGACGATATCGAGCGTGACGCCCGGATGAAGCGCCAGAAACCGTGGGAGGATGGGCGCAAGAATATGTGTTGCATAAGAAGCGCTGGTGTTGATCCGCACCCGGCCGACGGGCTGTTCGCCCTCACCGGCAGCCCGTTCGGCCTCTTCGAGATCGGCAAGGATGCGGGTGGCCCTTTCATAGAAGGCGCAGCCCTCCGGCGTGATCTGAAGCTGCCGGGTGGAACGGTTGAGCAGGCGCACGCCCAGGCGGCCTTCCAGCCGTGCGATCAGCTTGCTCACCGCCGAAGGTGTCATGTTCGCCGCTGCAGCCGCGCGGGAAAAACCGCCGAGTTCGACAACCCGCACGAAGATTTCCATCTCCCCTGCCCGGTTGATATCCAGTCGCGCCATGATGATTTCATCTCACAAGTGATAGTATTTTCGGCATTCTATTTCATTGAAGAGTGAGCGTCTATCTTCAGACGGCGATTGAGACACATCACAATCCTCGTCTGCCTGATCACGGGATGGGCAGAGCGCGATGCTTTAAAGCGACCCGCCCGCGACTATTTCGAAGCAACAAAGGAACGCCCCATGGAATATCGCCATCTCGGCCAATCCGGCCTGAAAGTGCCAGTCTTGAGTTTCGGCGCCGGAACTTTCGGCGGCTCCGGCCCGCTCTTCAGCAACTGGGGCAATTCAGACGCGACGGAAGCCCGGCGCCTGATCGATATTTGTCTGGAAGCCGGCGTCAACCTGTTCGATACCGCCGATGTCTATTCCAATGGCGCATCGGAGGAAGTGCTCGGCGAAGCCGTCAAAGGAAGGCGCGACAGCATTCTGATCTCGACCAAGACCAGCCTGCCGATGGGCGACGGGCCGAACGAGGCGGGCTCGTCGCGCTTCCGGCTGCTGCGCGCGGTGGATGACGCCCTGCGCCGCCTAAAGACCGACTATATCGACATCCTTCAGCTTCATGCCTTCGATGCCTTCACGCCGGTTGAAGAAGTGCTGTCGACTCTCGATACGCTCGTCCGCTCCGGCAAGGTGAGATATACCGGCGTCTCGAATTTTTCAGGCTGGCAGATCATGAAATCGCTTGCCGTCGCGGACCGATATGGCTGGCCGCGTTATGTGGTCAATCAGGTGTATTATTCCCTGATCGGCCGGGATTACGAGTGGGATCTGATGCCGCTCGGCGCCGATCAGGGTCTTGGCGCAATGGTCTGGAGCCCGCTTGGCTGGGGGCGGTTGACCGGAAAAATCCGCCGCGGCACGCCGCTGCCCGAAGGTAGCCGCCTGCATGAGACCGCCAGCTTCGGCCCGCCCGTGGATGATGAACATCTCTACCGCGTAGTCGATGCGCTCGACGCTGTCGCGGAAGAAACCGGCAGGACGGTGCCGCAGGTTGCCCTCAACTGGCTGCTCAGACGCCCGACTGTTTCCACGGTGATCATCGGCGCGCGCAATGAGGAACAGCTTCGCCAGAACCTCGATGCCGTGGGATGGGAACTGACGTCCGCACAGGTAGCGAAGCTGGACGAGGCCAGCGAGACGACTGCTCCCTATCCGCATTTCCCCTATCAGCGCCAAGAGGGCTTTGCCCGGTTGAATCCACCGGCCATGACACGTCAGACTATGCCGTTCTAAGGCAGGGTCAGGCCGCCTGAACTACAGGCGGCCTGACAGATGCGGAGCTTCAGGCGGCTTTGTTGGCGGAGCCTGCGTCCACCCGGCCGGAAAACCAGTTTGCCAGGATTGCGCCGGAAATATTGTGCCAGACGCTGAAAATGGCGCTTGGAACCGCGGCGAGAGGTGAGAAATAGGCCGTGGCAAGTGCCGCGCCAAGGCCCGAATTTTGCATGCCCACCTCGATCGCAATGGCCTTGCGCTTGGCAAGTGACAGGCCGGTTGCCTTTGCGGCGAGATAACCGAGGAGATAGCCAAGCCCGTTATGCAGGACGACGACGGCAAAAATCATCAGGCCGGACTGGGCGATGGACGCCTTGGATCCTCCCACCACCGCCGAAACGATGAGGACGATGCCGATGACGCTCACCAGCGGCAATGCCGGAACGGCGGCCTTGACGAGACCGGGCAGCAGCTTCTGCAGAGCGGCGCCGAGAGCGAGCGGAACCAGAACGACCTTGACGATGCTGAGGAACATGGCCCAGCCGTCAACCGGCAGGAACTGGCTCGCAAACAGCCAGACGAGGAACGGCGTCACCAGCGGCGCGGCAAGCGTGGTGACCGAGGTGCAGGCAACGGACAAGGCGACATCGCCCTTGGAGAGATAGGTCATGACATTGGAAGATGTTCCGCCCGGGCAGCAGCCGACAAGAATGACGCCCGCCGCGACTTCCGGAGGCATCGGAATGATGCGGGTGAGCAGCACCGCCAGAAGCGGCATGATGAGAAACTGCCCAAGCACGCCGATCGTCACATCGAACGGCCTTTTTACGACTTCCCTGAAGTCATCGACCGAAAGTGTGAGCCCCATGCCGAACATGATGATCGACAAGAGCGTCACGATCCACGGTGCGATCTGCTTGAACGTATCCGGAAAAAAGAAGCCGAGTACGGCAAACAGGATGACCCAGATGGCAAAGGTCTTGCCAACGAACGCCGAGAGGCTTGCCAGCGATTTCATATCTTTACTCCCTAATGAACACGAGACCCCGTCTAGACTCCAAGGGGGTCGTGTCAAGGTCACTCCGGGGGCAAAGGGTCAGAACCGGTAAGTCAACCCGACGACCGGTCCACTCAGCCGGGAATCGAAAACGTAACCATCGTAGGAGTAATCCACGTCAAGCACCTTGTAGCCCGCCGAGACCGACAATGTGTCGGTAAAGACATAGTTGACCGTCGCGAGGGCTGACCAGGTGAGATCGGATCCTGCTCCGAAACCGCCGATATCCACCTGTCCCTGAACGGACAGCTTGTCCGTCAGGCTGAAAAAGGCCCGCGCGCCGATGACGGGGTCCACCCAGCCGAAACTCTCCCTATGGCTGGCGGAAACGCTGCCGATCAGGGGGTGGCTGGCAGTGACCGCAACGTCATTGGAAATGTGCCAGAAGCGCGCGCCGGCAAGCGCGTCCAGAGAAAATCCATCCGCATCGATAACACGGTAACCCGCCTGCAGCGTCGCCATGAATTCCTGTGTGTCCACATTCGCACCGACAGCGGCACCGGCCGGCAAGGTTGGCAAACCCGGAATTTGCAGCGCCGGCAACGGACCGGCTGCCTTGCTGCCGGTGGTATCGACATACATCAAATCGCCGGAAAGGACGAAACGGTCGTAACGCCCCCAGATGTTGAGAAACCCACCGAAATTAAGATCATCCATGACATCTGAAAAGGATTTCTCCACATGCAGGGTCGGTGCCCGTCGGAACGGCGATATGTTGCCATTCAAGCCAGTCGCCCAGAGATAGCCCGTGGCCTGGAACGCCCAGTCGGCCCCGCCATCAACCTTCGCGGGTGCGGCAACAACGTCGTCCGCACCTGCGGCCGCGGTTGCGGAAAAAGCCATAACGGCTGCAAAAACTGATAATTTTAGCAATGCCTTCTCCCCAACTAATCGCCCGTAGCTAAACCTATTTGACTCCCGCCAACAAGTCCGATTTTCTATCATACGCTGTATTGGCACCGCGAGCACCGGAGACGTTCCCATGCGCCCCAAGACCCTTCCGTTTTTTTCCGCCTGCACTGCCGCGATATTGTCTGTCGCCACGCTTGCCACATCGGTTGCCGAAGCCTGCACGCGCTTCGTTTATCTGGGCGAAAATGATCAGGTGATGACGGCGCGGTCGATGGACTGGAAAACGGATGTGGGAACCAATATCTGGGTCTTCCCCCGCGGCATGGAGCGCTCCGGCGAGGCAGGTCCGAATTCGATCAAATGGACCTCGAAATACGGCAGCGTCATTGCGTCGGGTTATGATATTTCGACGACCGACGGCATGAATGAGGCAGGCCTTGCAGCAAACGTTCTCTGGCTGGTGGAGTCGAGCTATCCCGCTTATGACGGAAAATCGCCGGGCCTGTCCATCGCCGCCTGGGCGCAATATGCGCTCGACAATTTCGCAACCGTGGACGAGGCCGTCAGCGCACTCGAGAAAAACCCCTTCACCATCGTCACCGACAATGTCCCCGGTGAAGAACGTCTGGCGACCTTACACCTCTCCCTTTCGGACGCGACGGGTGACAGCGCGATCATCGAATATATCGACGGCAAACAGGTTATCCATCACGGCCGTCAATATCAGGTCATGACCAATTCGCCGACCTTCGATCACCAGCTGGCGCTCAACGAATATTGGAAGCAGATTGGCGGTACCGTCATGTTGCCGGGCACCAACCGCGCATCGGACAGGTTTGCCCGGGCCTCATTCTATGCCAATGCCATTCCCAAGAGCGAAAATCCGGTCGAGGCCATAGCCAGCGTCTTCAGCGTCATCCGCAATGTCTCAGTTCCCTATGGTATCACCACGCCGGACCAGCCGAATATTTCCTCTACCCGCTGGCGCACGGTGATAGACCACAAGCGCAAGCTCTATTTCTTCGAGTCCGCGCTCACGCCGAATATCTTCTGGATCGACATGACGAAACTCGATCTTTCGAAAGAGACCGGTGCCGTCAAGAAACTCGACCTCGGGCCCAATCAAATCAACATCTATTCAGGCATGGCGAACGAAAGCTTGAAGGACACCAAGCCTTTCAAGTTTCTCGGGCTTTAGGTCTCAAATCGCGTAACAGGGCGGTGAGTAACAGGCGGGCCGTTTCCGTCGTTCCTTGCCGCCCATCGTGTAAGTGAACCTAAGAGCATCACGAGAAGCGATAGTGCAATCGAACGCAGCCCTTTTCGATTTCCTTTGCGCTGACAAGAGTGGGGCTTGCGCGGTGACCTGTAAGCGGGAAAAGAGGTTCGCCTGAGCCGAGGATTTCCGGAATTAGGTAAATCTCGATTTCATCCAGTGCGCCGCGCTCCAAAAAGGCCATCTGCAGCTTTCCGCCGCCCAGGATCCAGACATCGCCATCATCGAGAGCGCGCAGTTCCTCCATCAAAGAGCCCACAT
The DNA here is from genome assembly GCA_025560025.1 of Agrobacterium tumefaciens. Classification (NCBI taxonomy): domain Bacteria; kingdom Pseudomonadati; phylum Pseudomonadota; class Alphaproteobacteria; order Hyphomicrobiales; family Rhizobiaceae; genus Agrobacterium; species Agrobacterium tumefaciens. The sequence continues at coordinate 184,921 of CP048486.1, forward strand.
CGCTGCGCACCTCCAGAGGTCCCTTGGGCTCCTCGATCGGCCTCGAGGTGACGACGATGACGCGTTGATCTCCATAAGCCCAGGGTGACTGTTCGCTGGCAATGAAATCATAGGTCGCACGCCCCATGACAACGGTTCGAATTCCCTTGATAAAACGTCGGTAATCGTGTTCGCCAAGGTCCATATCATCATATTTGTAGAGCCAGTCGAGCGAGCCGTCTCCAGAAACGATCCGGCCGTCCAGGCTCGCCGCGATATACCCGCGAATGACTGCCATATTATCCTCCTTGATTTATAAATGAATATACGTTTATATATAAGCCATGCCAAGACACAAGTCTATTTCAGATGATCAGGTGCTGGACGCACTGCTGCCCCTCATGTTGCAGATAGGCCCTGACGGGCTGACTTTTGCCGCAGCTGCAAAGGCCTGCGGCCTATCTGCGGCCACCCTGGTGCAGCGTTACGGCAAGCGCGAAGACCTTGTCGAAACCGTGCTTCTGCGCGCCTGGGACAAGCTGCAGGCGGAAACGGAAACGGCCGATGAGCAGGAACCCTTGACGCCGCAGGGCGCCATAGCCCTTCTCATGCGCCTCATGACCTCTGAAGCCGCAGAACAAAACGCCAGTGACGGACTGCTGCTGCTCAGAGAAGACATTCGCAATCCGAAGCTGCGGGCGAGAGGTGCCCTCTGGGGACACACCCTTGCCCACGCGCTTGGCCGCCGCCTTGCCCGCGACGAGGAGAGAGCATTGCGGCTGGGGTGGCAGATGGCCGCCGTTTGGCAAGGCGCACATACATGGTGGGCATTTGTCCGCGGGGAAGATGCGGGCACGGCAATCCGCAGGGCGCTCGAAGAATGGGTCGCCACCGTCAACGCAAGCAAGCGGTAACCCGCGCCACCGGACGCATATTTTATAAGCCGCAGTCGGGTGAATTTATCCTCGAAAAACCGCTTGACCTCAACCGTGATTGAGGTCCTAGAACTATTGTCACCTTGTTTTTGCAAGGCTCTTTCCATGCTCTTGAGCGAACAGTTGACAAAGGAATACCAATGGCTTTCCAGCTTCCCGACCTCCCCTATGCCCATGATGCGCTCGCCCCTGCAGGCATGTCCGAGGAGACGCTGAAGTTTCATCACGATCTCCACCACAAGGCCTATGTCGATAATCTCAACAAGGCGATTTCAGGCACCGAGTGGGAAAACAGGAGCCTCGAAGAGATCGTCCGGGGCACCTATGAGAAGGGTGCGGTGGCGCAGTCCGGCATCTTCAACAATGCCTCCCAGCACTGGAACCACAATATCTTCTGGGAGATCATGGGCCCAAAAAATCATGCGATCCCGAAGGTGCTGGAAGATGCGCTGACGCAGTCCTTCGGCTCGGTCGCGCTGTTCAAGCAGAATTTCGCCCTAGCCGGTGCGTCGCAATTCGGTTCGGGCTGGGCGTGGCTGGTGGTGGATACCGATGGCACACTGAAGATCACCCGCACGGAAAACGGCGTCAATCCGCTGTGCTTCGGGCAGAAGGCGCTTCTAGGCTGCGATGTATGGGAACACAGCTACTACATCGATTTCCGCAACAAGCGCCCGGCTTATCTCGAAAATTTCCTCGACAATCTGGTGAACTGGCAGGCGGTCGCCGCCCGCCTCTGATTTAAGTCCCACCGATCCGGTCGTTGCCGCTGCCCTGGGTGGCTGGCCGGGTCAGGCGCAGCCGGACAGCCGCCGTCCGGCTGCAACTCCATTCGAGCGTCTCAATGCCCTATGTCGTCACCGAAAACTGCATCGCCTGCAAATATATGGACTGCGTGGAAGTCTGTCCGGTGGAATGTTTCTACGAGGGCGAGAACATGCTCGTTATCCATCCCGATCAATGTATCGACTGCGGGATCTGCGAGGGCGAATGTCCCGCCGCGGCCATCCGGCCGGATACCGAAGCGGGGCTGCATGTCTGGCTAGACCTCAACCGCCATTATTCCGGCATCTGGCCAAGGGTGTACCAGAAAGGGAACCCGCCTGATAACGCCGATATCATGAACGGCGCTGCGGCCAAGATGTCCATTTTCTCAAAAAATCCAGGAGCGGGCGGTTAGCCCGGCACTGCATGTCTCATAATTTCAGGCTGATCGATGGCGGTGTGGTCAATCACGCGCATATTCCACTGAAGGCCGCCACCTCTCCAACGATCTCGCCGCGTGAATTCAAGGATTCAATGGCCGGGCTTGCCTTTACGGTTGCCGTGGCCACGGCCTCACACGCCGGGGAGCGGATCGGGCGGACGATCACATCCTTCATGCCCCTCAGCGCCGAGCCGCCGCTTCTGATGATCTCCATCGACGCCAGCAGCCGCATGGTCGATCTCATCGCTGCAAGCAGACGGTTTTCCCTCGCAGCGCTATCCAGAGGACAGGAGGAGATCGCCGACGTGTTTGCCGGAAAAGGAAACCAGCCGGACCGGTTTTCCGTCGGCAACTGGGATGTCTGGCCTTCGGGAAGCCCAAGGCTTTCCGGGGCCCTGCTCTCCATGGATTGCAACCTTGTCGGTTCCATCGATGCCGCCGATCACATCCTCTTCGTCGGCGCGATCATCGAAGCGAGGTTCGATCCGTTGCGCAAAGCCTTGCTCTGGAGTGAACGCAACTATAAAAGGGCGGAGGTAACAAAATAGCTGTCGGCACGGATCTCTCTCACCGCGCCTTCAGGCATATCACCGTCCTGTCGTCGCTGAATTCACTCGATGTTGATCCCTTTACCGATGGATAGTCATTGAGCTTGTGAAAATCTGCCGCTTCGACGCGGGCGAATTCGGCTTCCCAGTCGGCGACGTCGACCCCGGCAGGTAGTGAGAGATAACCGTCGGTAAAGATTTCCAGGCTGTTGATCGTGTCCTTTGCGAGTGACAGGTCGATCGTCCCCTCCTCCATCACCATCCCGCCATTGATCGAGGCGTATCCCAAAACATGGCCTTGTCTGTTTGCGTAGCGTGGCTGAACGCGAATACCGCCCATCAGAAACTCTTCCACGGCTTCGATCTCGGCCTGAAGGCCGCTTGCGGTAGCAGCTGTTGTGATCACTGTTTCCGCGTCCGTCGCACTCATGATCCCGGCTTTGACCGCAGCACGAAGGCCGGAAAATATGGTGGCGCGGGTTTTGGCCTCCGCTGCATCACCATCCCCAATTGACGCGAAAAGCTGTTTGAAGACGTGGATGCGCGCCGAGGTGCTGACCCGGTCTATGAGCTTGGCATGCTGCAACAGCCTGTCCCCATTGATGCGCACACCGGAATCGCCAGCCAGAAGCAGCCGAAAACTGTCCCCCATATCGGCAACGATAGCGAGCGTGGTGGATGGTGGGTGGCTGGCATTGATGCGCTCGGCTTCCTTTTTCAGGATATCGCTGATGGTCTGGAACAGCGTGGCTGCCTCGCAATTTTGCAAAGCATCCTGGATGCTCATCTCCGCCACCGCATTTGCGGCGGCAAGCGCGGCAATGCGGCCGGAACTCAGCCCGCCATAATTCACACCGGTCGGGTCAGTCGCACCGTCAAAAACGGCTAGGACCCGTCCGGGAAGAAGAATGGCCACATCGTCCCCCGGCGTTGCGGAATTCTTGTATTTCGATTGCGAAAAGCTCGCGATATTCATCGTATTGTTTCCTTGCAGAGGGGAGCAGGCGGCGACGCGCCGCTCGCCGCTGCTTTAGTCTTTCATGAGGGTTGCAAGCGGTCAGACGAAGGATGCTTCCTTGTCTTCCGACAAACGGAAGACGACGAAGACGCAAATCCCGGTACTGACCAGAAGCAGGGTGGACAACGCAGCCGCCGTGCCGAATTCTCCGTCGATCACCTGGATATAGATCAGCACCGGCATAGTGATCGTGCGGGCGGTGTAGAGGATCAACGTCGAGGAGAGTTCATTGATGGCAGTGATGAAGCTCATCAGCGAACCGATGATGAGGCCAGGCAGCATCAGAGGCACCGTCACCGATACGAAGGTCTTTGCCGGAGAAGCCCCAAGATTGACCGCGGCTTCCTCGATGGACGGCTTGATCTGCCTGAGGATTGATGTCGTCGAGCGAACGCCATAGGGCAGCCGGCGGATAAACACCAGAAGGATGATGATCAGCGCCGTCCCGGTGATATCAAAGGGCGGATAACGGAACGTCGTCACGTAGCCGATCGCCATGACGACGCCGGGGATGAGGTAAGGCACCATCAGCAGAAGATCGAGCGAACCGGAGACCGCATTGTCGCGTCGAACCACGATGAAGGACAGCAGGCCGGAAACGATGGCGATAAGCACGACGGCGGCCAGTGCAAACGTGAAACTGTTGGCAATCGCCTGCGGTGAATCGCGAAGGATGCGGGCGTAGCTGTCCAATCCGAAACCGCCGGTAAAGACGGGACCGCTGGTTGCAAGGAACGACGTATAGATGACCGTGAGCGACGGCAGCATGGCGATGAGCACGACAAAATAACAGAAGCCGTGCACGATGAACGATTTCAGCGGTCGCATGGACTGCTTGACCGGCCGGTTCGTCAGCGAACTGGCGTAGCGGCGCTTGGCAAGAATATGCCGCTGCAACAGAAGTGCCGCCATGGAGATCGCAATCATCACCATGGAAATCGTCACCGCCATGGTCGGCGTACCAGCCATTTCGGAGGTGTATTGCGCATAGGCGATGGTCGAAAGCGTTCTGATGCCCTTGCCGAGGATTGCCGGCGTTCCAAAGTCGGCGATGGACAGCACGAAGCAGATGATCGCGCCCGTGCTGACTGCCGGAAAGACCAGCGGCAGGGTGATCTTGCGGAACCGCTGGAACGCCGTGCAGCCGAGGTTTTCCGCCGCGTCCTCATAGGACTTGTTGATGGTGTTCAGCGCATTTTCCGTCATCAGGAAGATGTAGGGAAAGAACTTCAGGCTGAAGACCATCACGATACCCGGGATTCCGTAGATCGTCGGCAGGGAAATGCCGGCGAAGGACAGGAGATTCGTGACAGCACCATTGGCACCGAACAGCATGATCCAGGCATAGGCACCGATGAATGGCGGCGCACAGAGCACCAGCACCGCAAATGTGGCGATGAAAGTGCGCCCCTTGATGCGATAGCGGGAGGTACAAAAGGCAAGCGGAATACCGAGAAGGCAGGCGCCCAGCATGCCCAGCACCCCGATGAGAAGCGTATTCCAGAGTGCGACCGTATAAAAACGCCGTGTGAACACTTCCGCATAGTTGCTGAAACCGAATGCGCCTGTTTTGGCATCGAAGAAACTGATAAAGAACACGCTGAAAATCGGCAGGATCAGAAAGATCGCCAGCAGGATGACGGCAAACACCGTCACGCATGTCCAGAAGCCCGGCAGTCTCAGGCGGAAGCCGCCGGCGGTCGCAGTCGCGGTGATATCCGTCATGACAGGCGCTCCCCGGTTGTGCCCTCGCCGAACAGCTGCGCATCGGCCGTGCGCCAGGAAAATGTGGTTTTCTGGTTGGGCTGCAGCCCGATGATCTCCGGCGATGGCTTGGTGATCGCCTCGATCTCCTCGCCCGACGAAAGCACGGCGGCAACGTTCATTTCGCGGCCGGTAAAGCTGACCTGCCTTATGGTCACGGGCAGTTCGATGCGTTCATCGCCATCAATCGCGCAAGGACCGACGGCAATCGCCTCCGGGCGGATGGCGGCGACGATCTTCCGTTCCGGCGAAACTGCGTCCGCCTGCGGCAACGCGACCTTATGGCCGGAAATGGAAGTCTGCCCCCCAGAACGGTCAAGCGTCAGAAAGTTATTTGCTCCCACGAAAGACGCGACAAAGCGGTTGGCGGGATTGTTATAGACTTCCCAGGGCGCCGCGGCCTGTTGAATGACGCCGCCATACATGACGCAAACCAGATCGGACATGGCAAGCGCCTCTTCCTGATCATGGGTGACATAAACGGTGGTAATGTTCATCGCCTGCTGGATCTCGCGGAGTTCTCGCCGCAAATCCACGCGAAGTTTGGCGTCAAGGTTGGATAGGGGTTCGTCCATCAACAGCACTTTCGGGTTGATGACGAGCGCACGCGCCAGACCGACGCGCTGCTGCTGACCGCCGGACAATTCATGCGGCATACGCTTGGCATAGGGGGCGAGCTGCACGACATCGAGAATCTTGCCTACCCGCTCGCGGATCTCGGCTGAAGATGCCCTGCGCTGCTTCAGGCCGAAGGCGATGTTGTCGAACACCGAAATATGCGGAAAGACCGCGTAATCCTGAAAGACCATGCCGACATCACGCTTATGGGCCGGAACATGTTCGATCGCCTGTCTTTCGATGCTGATGCTGCCGCTATCCTGCTGATGAAAACCGGCAATCGTGCGCAGAAGCGTGGTCTTGCCACAACCGCTCGGTCCGAGAAGCGTAAAAAACGATCCTGATGGAATGGAGATATTGATGTCGGAGAGAGCAACGACATCCCGGTAACTTTTTTTGATGCTGGTAATTTCTACGGCGGCCATGTGCTGCTCCATGACATATCCTGCGCGGTACACGACCACGGTGGACGAGACAAAAATGCGAGTATGAATGCGATACCGTGAGGACGGCGGCCTTCGCCGCCGCCTTAACGTCTTATTGGACGTCGAGCAGGATCTCGTTCCATTTTTCCATCAGGCGGGAGCGATTGTCCGCAGCCCACTTGAAGTCATATTTCGCATCCGGAACATCAGACAGCGGGACAAGCGCCGCATTGGCCGGGACATCGGTTCTGACGGAACGCCGACCGGCCTTTACCACCACTTCCTGCGCTTCCTTGGAGACGATGAAATCGATGAAGGCCTTGCCGTTTTCGGCATTGGGCCCGCCCTTGACGAGCGCCATGCCGTCAGGTGCGATCGCCGTGCCTTCTTTCGGATAAACGATCTCTACTGGGGCACTGCCCAGCTTGTAGCGCAAGGCGGCGTCTTCGAGCGTAATGCCAACCGCCTGCTCGCCATCATTGACGAAACGCGGAACCGCGCCTGACGATGTGGACAGGACGGAGTTGCCGAGAATGCCGGTATAGACCTCCCAGCCCTTCTCCTCGCTGTCGAAATCCTGCAAAACCGTTGCCATCTGGATATAGGCGGAACCGGACTGATCGGCGCGAGCCGAGGAAATCAGGCCCTTATATTCAGGCTTCGCAAGATCGGCCCAGGAAGTCGGAACCGGTGCGCCTTTCAGCGCTTCCTTATTGACGATGAAGGCCGTAACGACTGCGGTAAAGGGAACCCAGTTGGTGCTCGGCGAAAAGGCAGGGTTGATCGATGCTGCCTCGACAGGCTTGTAAGGTTCGAAGAGGTCGGCGGAAAAGTCGATGACAGTGCCATCAACGCTCCAGATCACATCACCCGCTGCCTTGCCGGTTTCCGCCTTGATGCGGTTCATCAACTCGCCGGAACCGGCTTTGACAAGCTCGACCTTGGTGCCGGTCTTCTTTTCAAACAGCGGCAACAACTCATCCATAAGCTGCTGCGGCGCTGCCGAATAGACCACGACGGTACCTTCGGCATGGGCGAAAGCCGCGCTGGCAAGGAAGGTTGCGCCGGCAACAAGGCGCGCGAAAATAGTGCATGATTGACGCATGAAGGGTGCTCCGTTTTTTTGTTCCCTGACCACGATGTCCCGCGACCTAAATTTTTTTTGTTTTTGTCGTCGCAGCTCGTTGTCTGATATTTATTTTCTTTACGTAAATTAATAAGTCAAGCGCGAATTCGTTACAAAAATTAAAACGCCCTATCGCACTGATAAAAAAAGGTATTCTAATAAAGTTACAGCATCGCCGCTAAACCCGGACCGGGAAATTCGCTGTACAATCGCGTCGTTTGCGCTATTCAATCCGACGTTACGTCTCGCGGGAGAATGGCTTGATCGACCTCGGCTACAATGAACGGCGTCTGCTCGAGATTTTGCGCGGCAAGGGTGGCATGTCCCGTATAGAACTGGCGCGCGAGATGGATGTGTCGGCACCGACGCTGACGCGTCTGACATCCAGCCTTCTTGAATCCGGCCTCATCATCGAGGCTGAGGAAGCACGCAACGACGGCAAGCGCGGGAAACCGTCTACCGCGATCGAGATCAATCCGAACGGGCTTTTCACACTCGGGGTCTACTTCAATCCAGATGACCTGCGGGTCTGCATCGCAGATCTCAATGGCACGATAAGGCACGAAGTCAGATCTGACCTGGAGGACTACAGCTTCGAGCACATCATGGAAACGGCGGAGGCCGCCGCACGCCAGGTGCTCGAAAAAGCAAAGGTCAAAAAAATGGATGTGCTTGGCTGCGGCATCAGCTTTCCGGGCCACTTCAAACGAGACCGTGGCCATGTGTTCCGCATCAGGCAATTCGAGAGCTGGCATGACATCGATGTCGACAAAGACTTCCAGCCCTATTTTGATTTTCCGGTCTTTCACGAAAACGACGGCAATACCGTTATTCTTTCTGAGCTATATTACGGCGCAGGCCGAAGCATCCGCAATTTTGCGATGATCTGGCTGACTTACGGCATCGGCGGCGCGGTGGTGGTGCAGCGCCATCTCTATCGCGGGACGAACGGCAATGCGGGTGAGTTTGGCGGCCTGTTTCCAAAATCCCATCCGCGTCCTTCGGGACAGGACCTTTGCGACACGCTGGCCGCTCACGGCATGGATATCAGGCGTCTGAAGGATATCGATGAAAGCTATTCGGATCACCCTGCCGTGGTCGCCTGGCTTGAAAGAGCGACAGAACAGCTTCGCTTGCTCGCACTGACCGTTGCCCGAACGATCGATCCCGGTGCCATCATTTTTGGCGGATCGCTACCCGACTGGATTCTCGAACATATCGTGCAGCGCATCGGCTCGCTGGAAATGCTCGGCGAGGATTTCTTCGTCGAACCCCCCGAAATACGCAAATCGATGATGAGCGACCTGCCGCATCTTGGTGCCGCCAGCATACCGATCTACCGTGCCACGACACCCAGCTATTATTCAGGCAGGGCGTTGAAGGGATGGGCTTAGCCGCTGTTATTCGGCAGCCTTCTTACCCAGTAATGGATTAAGTTGCCGGCTGTCTGCACCTGTGAAGCGAATGCGCCTATTCCGCCCTCCCTTAAGATAATCCGGGTGCCCTCATCGTCATGACAGGCAACTGCTAGAGAAAACCTACCTGCTGCCAGCTTCTGTCCCCATTTGCGCGGGCAAAGATTCCCGGAGCGACACCGTTTCTTTTGCGGAAAGCGGTACTGAATGCGCTGGCGGATTCGTAGCCGATCTCCTCGGCGATATGATCGAGCGACTTTACGCCGCGCATCAGCGCGTCCCTGGCAAGCGCCATCCGCCAGCGCGCTAGATATTCGATCGGCGCGCAACCGAGCACTTCATTAAACCGCGCGGCAAAGGCCGAGCGCGACATGCCGGCGATCCCGGCCAGTTCGGCCACGGTCCAGTTCGCGCGGACATTGGCATGCATGGCAGACAAGGCGCGGGCAAGCCCGGGCAAGCGCATTCCCTTCACCAGCCCCGCCGGAATAGCCTCGCTGCCGGCGCCGGGACGACGCAGCACTTCGATCAAAAGAACCTCCAGCATGCGCCGGATGATGAGTTCCTTGCCCGCATCCTCGCTGGCGCATTCCTCTGACAGCAATTCTATGAGGCGCGCCAGCCGGGATGCTCCGCCCTCGCCCGCCGGCACATGGATCAGCCCGGGAATCAGCGAAAGCAAAAGCGCGGCATTGATCCGCTCGAACATGAAGCTTCCCCCAAGCGCAACGAAATCCGGCTCTCCCTCCTGTTCACCATGCCGGACCGCCCGGTCTTGCGGCTCCACCGGAATACATTCGACATCGGTATCGCTGCAGAGCGAGAAAGCCGGCGTCGATGGCAGGAGCAGAAAATCACCGCGCGCCAGCCGCAGGGGGTCGCGGCCCTCGAGCAGAACCCAGGCCGCGCCGGAAAGGACGATTGCAAAACCCGGAGCGTCATAAGCGCGATAACGCACGCCCCACCGGCCCCGTCCGGAAATCGGCTTGGACACGGCGGCACTCGGGCGCAGAAGATCGATAATATCGCTGAGTGGATCCATTCTCTGGACGATCAATAATAAATTTCGGCTTATTAAGCATATATCATCCAGATAACGTTGTCTATCTCCAATGGCATCAAACAATGGAGATTTATGATGACCAAGACCATCCTCATCACCGGCACCTCGTCTGGTTATGGCAAGGCGACCGCCGCGTTCTTTCTGTCCCGCGGCTGGAACGTCATCGCGACCATGCGAAATCCGGATGCGAGCCACTTCGGTGACGATACCGGACGGTTGCGCGTCCTTCCTCTGGATGTGACGGACGAAAAGAGCATCGCGGCCCTGATCGATACGGCAGGCCCGGTCGACGTGCTGGTAAACAATGCCGGCATCGGCATGGTCGGGGCTTTCGAGGCGACACCCATGTCGGCAATCCGTACGATCTTCGACACCAACAGCTTCGGTGTGATGGCAATGACGCAGGCGATCATCCCGCAGATGCGGAAACGCCGGTCCGGCACGATCGTCAACGTCACCTCCAGCGCCACGCTCGCCTCTTTCCCGCTCGCCGCCGCCTACACCGCCAGCAAGCAGGCAATACAGGGTTTTTCCGGTTCACTTGCGCATGAGCTGGGTCATTTCGGCATCCGCGTGAAGCTGGTCGAACCCGGCTATGCGCCGACGACCCGTTTCACCGCAAACGCCATCCTGCCGCTGGAGCAATTGCTGCCGGACGACTACATGGGCTTTGCCGCGCCAATCCTGGAAGGTTTCGCCACGCCAGCCATGACGACCACGCAAGATGATGTCGCCGAGACGGTCTGGAATGCCGTCCATGACGTATCCGGCCAGCTTCGTTTTCCGGCAGGCCCGGATGCCGTCGCGCTGGCTCGGGGAAACTGACCGAACGTGGATAAACCGCAGATGCCGGGTGCTTCAGCAACACCCGGCATCGATGTTCGCGGCATCTCACGCAGGTTCCGTCGATGCTTTCTCCGCAATCTCCGGCCACAGCCCCTCCGTCGCCGTCATCAGCGCCGGCGTGGCGGCGGCAACCCAGGGGATGCCGCTGCCGGGGCGCGTCCCGATGCGGACATCGAGACCCGCTTCCCTTGCGAGAACGACGCCGCCGGCGATGTCCCACATGGTCGTCAGCTTCTGCAGATGGCCGTCGAAGATGCCGCGCGCGGCAAAGGCAAGGCCGATCGATGTCGAGCGGATGGATTCCACCACCCAGCCCGCATGCCGAAGCCCGACATTGAGAGCCGCCACTTCCGCCGCATCGCCGGCGGCGCTGTCGCCGAGCGACATGACCTGCACAGCCTCGAAGGGCACCTGACGGGCAAGCGGCTTGCCGTTCAGCATCAACCCGGTCCCATCAGCCGCCGCGTAGATATCCGCAAACACCGGCATGGCCACAACTCCGAGTTCCGGTTGGCCGCTCCGCACGAAACCGAGCGAGATGCCCCAGAGCGGCGAACCGCGCAGGAAATTGGCGGTGCCATCGATGGGATCGATGATCCAGTAGGCGTCATCGGCAACGCCGCCCATTTCTTCGCCCAGCACGGTTTCGCCGGGAAAGGCGGCCGCCAGACGGTCGCGGATGAGCTTTTCGACCGTGGTGTCGGCTTCCGAGACGAAATCCTGAAAACCCTTCGTCCGGGTGGCGATGGCATCGCGTGCCTCGAAAAAGCGAAGGGCAAGGCCCATCGCTTCCTCGATGATGGCGACGGCGCGTTCGAGCCGCTCGCTCATCGTCTCCACGCCCTGCCCGTCTCGCCGGCGCCAGCCTTCAGCCAGCCCGTGAAGGCTTCGACTTCATCCGTCTGGATCGCGCCGACGCCGGCCTCGGCAAGAGCGCCCCACACGGTTTCGGGATTTGAAAGCGCCCGCGTATCGTCGAAATCAACGCAATGGGACACATCAAGCGTGTTGATCCACAGGCGGATATTCTGGCGCTCCATCTCGGCCCGGCCTTCGGTAAGATCGGCAATGTCGGTAAATTTCACCTCGATCATCGGCGCCTTCAACGCCTCGATACGGCGCAGATCCTCGGCGAACTTGCCCTTCCGGACCGGGAACATCGGCATATGCGGGATCTTGCCGAACCAGTCAGTGTTCAGCACCTCGAAACGGCCCGCTTCGGGATCGATATCGGTCTTCACCAGCACCTGATCCTCGACGCCGAGCCGCAGCACGGTTTCCATGACCTGCGGCAGATCGCGGGTGAATTTGGTGTCGATATTGACGGTGATCCTGCCGCGCGCCTCTTCCAGCAACTCCTCCAGCGTCGGCACGCATTCATCGGTCACCTCAGCGGCCTCGCCGCCTGCGCCGGCCTTCAGCTTCGCTGCGCGGACCACCTCGAAAGGTAGCGCGCTCACCGTTCCATTGCCCGTCGTGGTTCGGTCGAGCGTTTCGTCATGAATGACAACGAGCCGGCCATCGGTCGTCGCCTGCGTGTCGATCTCGATCATCTCGACGCCGACCGCGATCGCAGCGCGGACGGAGGCGAGCGAGTTTTCCGCAGTGGCGGTCCAGAAGCCGCGATGGGCGATGGTCAGGATGGCCGGATTGTCTCGCGAGCAGAGTGCAAGCACATTGCAGGGATTAGAGGTATTGCGGGAGGCAGCAAGGGTCTGGTGCATGATTTTCACTTTCGGACGTTGCAATTACCGGGTTTGACTGCCCGGATCAGATTTTCCCCATACCCGCCGCCATCAGATCATCGCGCAGGATGCGGCCCGCAATGATGAAGACAATGAGTGCGGGAAGAAGCAGGATGAAGGAGACGATGGCGGCGAGCGGCAGCTGCATCGAATAGGGATCGAGATACATGTAGAGCTTGATCGGCAGGGTCTCGACGACCGGCGCGCCGACGATGAAGGACTTGTCGAATTCCTCGAAGCTGCCGATGAAGGACATCAGCCCGCCGGCCAGAAGGCCGGGCACGGCCAGCGGCAATATGATGTGCAGCACTATGCCGACCGCTCCCGCGCCAAGCGAGCGGGCGGCATGAATGAGATCATCGGGAATGGTCTCCAGCGCCGCCGTCATCAGCCGGATCATCAGCGGCAGGGTGCCGACGATCTGCACAAGGATGACGCCCGTCACCGAATAAGCGAGGCCGAAAAGAAGGAACACCTGACCGATGCCAACGGCGACGACAAGCCCGGGAATGATGATCGGCGCCAGAATGAAGATTTCCACCAGCCGTTTCAGCCGGAAGGGAAAACGCGCCATGGCCCAGGCGGTGGGCAAGGCGATGGCCGCAGTCAGGAAGGTGACGACGATGGCGATGAGGATGCTGTTGACCGCAGCGCGGATGAGGCTGCCATCGCTCAGGATGCTCGCCCAGCGCGCCGTGGTGTAATCCTTTGGCACGATGAGCGGCGGCGACCAGCCGTCGGCAATGCTCCAGAGGAACATAAGCGCCAGCGGCACGGCGATAGCGAGTGTCAGCGCGCCATAAAGCCCAATGGAAACGAAAATCCGGTCCTCCGGCGTAAAGGCGCGGCGACGGGCACTGCTGGGGGGATCGAGAGTTATAGCGCTCATCATGCGTCTCCGCGGGTTTGGCCGGGGCCGATGCGGGATGTCAGGGAATAATAGAGCAGCAGCACGGAGACCGCGAAGAGGCTCAGCACCATGCCCATGGCATAGACTTGGTTGAAACGTCCCTGGTTGAATTCCTTGACCATCAGCACCGAAAGGGGCCGGGCCGTCGGCGGGCCGACAATGTCGGGAATGGCATAGGAGCCCATGGAACCGATGAAGGTCAGAAGAATGGCGGCGGTGATGCCCGGCATGGCGAGCGGCACCTCCACGAAGAAGAATGTCTTCAACCGCGAAGCGCCAAGCGTGCGCGAGGCATAGCGGATATCCTCGGGAATGGCTGCGAAGGCGCTGGTGATGATCAGCGTCATGAAGGGTATCTGCTTCCAGACGCTGGCGAGGATGACGCCGACGCCCCAGTCGTCGCGTACGAGCTTGGGCAGTTCCAGCCCGAGCGGCGCGACCAGCCGGTCGAGAAAACCGCCCCTCTCAAAAACGACGATCACCATCAGGCCGACGATGATGCCCGGTACCGCCATCGGCAGCTTGTAAAGGCCGCTGAACAGTTTTCGACCGAGAAAGCTCTTGCGGATCAGAAGCGCCAGCGGCACCGAGGCCGCAAGCGAGACGATGACAGGCATGACGCCGTAATAGATGGAGGTGGTGAGACCTCGGATCATCGACGCACGGGTGAAAATCCGCTGGTAGAACATCAGCGTGAAACTGCCATCCTCCTGCCTGAAGCTGCCGATCAGCGCCGACAGCAGCGGCCCGCCGAAGAAGACCAGAAGATACCCAACACCCGGCAAAAGCAGGAATAGAAGCTGGGCGCGCCTGTTTCGAAAGAGCCCGGCCATCATGCCGCCTCTCCCGCCATCCTGTCATCGAGAAGATGGACCGAACCGGGAAACTGCAGGGCGACCTTCTGCCCGGCATCAATAAGAGTTTCCGCACCGGACTGGCTGATCCGGATCTGGCGGCCGCCGATCTCGACCGTATAGAGCGCATTGGCGCCCATGAAGGAGACAGCGGAAACCGTGCCCTCACCGGCCTGATCGGCGCGGATCTGGATGTTTTCCGGACGAACGGAAATCTGCACATTGCCGGTGGCTGCGCGGTCCAGCGTCACCAGCTGACCCCATGGCAATTGCGCCTGCTGGCCATCAGCGGAGACCGGCAAAAGATTGGTCTGGCCGAGGAAGCCGGCGGTAAAGGCGTGTTTCGGCGAGCGGTAAAGCTCAAGCGGCGTGCCGATCTCAACCACCCGACCGGCATTCATGACGACGATCCGGTCAGACATCGCCATGGCCTCGGCCTGATCATGCGTCACGTAGAGGCTGGTGGCGCCGATGCGGCGGTGAAGCTCGGTCAGCTCATGGCGCAGCGTATCGCGGAGTTTGGCGTCGAGGTTGGAAAGCGGCTCATCGAACAGAAGCAGGCTCGGCTGCATGACGATGGCGCGCGCCAGTGCCACACGCTGCTGCTGGCCGCCGGACAATTGCCGGGGCATGCGATCCACCAGCCCGGTGAGATTGCAGATATCAAGCGCATGGGCGATACGCCGCACCCGCTCATCCTTCGCGACCTTCTTCATTTTCAGCCCGAAGCCGAGATTCTTGGCGACCGACATATGCGGGAAAAGCGCATAGGACTGGAACACCATGGCGATATCGCGTGCTTCCGGCGGCGCCTGATCGATGCGCTTGCCACCCAGCCGGATCTCGCCGCCCGAAGGCTGGCTGATGCCGGTGAGTATGCGCAAAAGCGTGGACTTGCCGCAGCCGGAAGGACCGAGAATGGTGACGAATTCGCCCCGCTCGACAGTGATCGACACGGGATGAAGCGCCCGGCTTGCGCCGTAATCCTTGCTGATATTGCTGATCTCGAGTTCACTCATGGCGAGCCTCCCTCATATTTTTGACCAAGGCTATCCGGACCGTGCAGCCACTTGCGGCACACGATCCGGCAATCCCAACGGCGTTACTGGTTGAGGACTTTTTCATCGAGCGCTTCGGCAAGCGCCGTCGACATGTCCCAGAAAGCCGGCAGCGACAGGCGCGGATAGACGCTCTGCGGCAGGACATGCACCTGCACGGCCGTCGGCATCAGATCATTGGTGACATCCGTGCGCGGAGAGCGGGAGGCCTTGTTTTCCAGCTTCCAGAGCTGGAATTCCTTGCTCATCGCCATGTCGATCAGCAGCAGCGCCGAAGCGACATTCTTGGCATTGGCCGGCACAAACATGGCGTCCCCAGAGCCGACCTGGCCCTTTTCCAGAAGCGTGACGCGGAAACTGTCAGGCAATTGCTTGGTGCCGAGGAAGCTCATGACCTGATCTTCCCAGACCGTGCCCATGTGAAGCTGCTGGTTGTTGATGAGGTTGAGCGTATCGGCATTACCATTGGTCAGTTCTGCCACGGCCAGAAGACGGCGGTAATAGTCCCAGACCGGATCGAGGCACTCGGATTCCATAGCCCAGTCTTCGGCCTGCTGCAGCGTCTGGTTATAATCGGTCAGCTGCTTGCGGCAGTCGCCGGTGAGATAATTGAGCGCCACCGAATAGATGAATCCGCCGCCCGAACCACCCTTGGCCGGCAGGGTGACGCCAAGCCGCTTGGGGTTCTTTTCGGCCCAGACGAGAAGGTCTTCGAAGCTCTTTGGCACATCCTCGGCCTTCACGAAGGCAGAGTCATAACCGATTGCGGTCTGGTTGAGATGCACTAGCGGGAAGCTGCCGCCATGCGGCTTGCCGAAAACGGTCTCGGCCATTTCCGGATTGTAATTCGCCATGTTCGGCAGGATTTTCGTCAGCGCAATATTGCCGACAACGCCCTTGGAGGAGAGAAGCGGATAGCTGCCTCCGCCGGCGAAATAAGCATCGACCGGCGAATCCTGCCCTGCCGCCTGTACCGCGATCAGCTGCTGGTTCGCCTGATCGCCCTTCACGTCGCTATAGGCAACCTTAATGCCATATTTGGCTTCGAAACGGCTGATCAGCTCCTTCCACGTATCGGCAAAACTGCCGGCGAAATTATACATCGTCACCGCGCCCTCGGCTTTGGCGGCGGGAACGACGATGTCGTAGAAATTGTCGCGCGTGACCTTCGACAGATCGAAGTCGAGGTTTTTCATGTTGCTGTCAGCCGAAAGGCACGGCGCTGCCGTCGTCGCCAGCGCAAGCGCGGCGATCGCAAGAAATTTCATGCGCATTGAATGGTTCCTCCTGAGGACCCGTTGTTGACCGGCCCCTTATTAATACACTCTAAGTGTAATATTTGTGACAGTCCAGTGAAAAATGCTGTCGCAAACGAATGCCCCATGTTGCCGCCACTTCGCACAGCCGTTATCCAAGGCCATGACAACAGATCAGACGCCGCAGCACACCTTCGACCGCCAGCCGCTCGCCAGCGAGAATGAGCGTCTCATTCTGGATATCGTGCGCCGCCATGGCCCCATCGCCCGGGCGTCGATCACGGGCCATACCAACCTGACCCAGCAATCCGTGCACCGGCTGATCGAAGGCCTGCTGGAGCGCGGACTGCTGCAGACCGGCGCACCGCTAAAAGGTACGCGCGGCCAGCCGAGCCCCACCATCGAGCTGGTGCCGGAGGCAGCCTATTCGCTCGGCATTTCCATCAACACCGACTCCGTGGTGATCTGCATCGCCGATTTTCGCTGCGACGTGATTGTTGAGGAAAAACTGAAGATGCTTCCGGAAGACCGGGAGATGACGCTTGCTGCATTGTCACTGGCGCTCGAACGGCTACTGGCGGAGCACGGCATCCCGCGCGAGCGCCTGCTTGGCCTCGGTTTTTCCATGTCCGGCTTCTTCGTGTCTGAGGACCGCGCCTTCAATGCGCCGGAGCCCCTGCGCGACTGGTCGCTGATGGACCTGAAGCCGATCCTTGAGAAACGGTTCCACCTGCCGGTCTGGCTGGAGAACAACGCCACCACGGGCGCGATTGGCGAAAGCCTCCGTGGTGTCGGCTCGTGGTGTCAAACCTTCGCCTATCTGTCGTTTAACTACGGTTTCGGTGGCGGATTGATCCTCGGCGGCCAGCCGTTTCACGGCTTTCATGGCAATGCCGGCGAATTCAGCGGCATATACAGCCCGGATGAATCGCCCAAACGGCCCGCCCTGCAATACCTGATCACGACGTTGCAGAAAAACGGCGTCGACATCCATTCGATCGAACCGCTCTATCAACAGTTCGACCCCGCATGGCCGGGCGTCGAGGAATGGCTGACCGAAACCATGCCGCAGGTGGACCGGCTGGTGGCAAGCCTGATCGCGGTCCTCGATCCGCAGGCCATCGTCTTCGGCGGACAATTGCCACGCGCCCTCGGCCAGATGATGATCGAACGCACGCATATGCCTTCCCAGCGCGAACACCGTTACGGCGTCGGCCCGAAGGAGGCGAAGCTGGTTCTCAGCGAAACCGTCGGCGATCCGTCCGCCATCGGCGCCGCGCTATTGCCACTGAGGGTCCGGTACTTCCTGTAGGGTCATTATCCTGCGGTTTCCTGCAAATCTTTTGGGGCCGCCGTAACCGCAGGGTTGCGGCAGCCTCTATCATCGCATCATGGCCTATTCGACCACGACGGACAGTGCCGAGCCGGTATAGACCGCCCGTACTTTCACATTGCCCGCATCGATCGTGGCGAATGTCCCGGTCAGACCATTGGCAGCGATCACATCGAGGCGCGTGCCGGCAGCCGGCACGCCACCATCGAAAGCGAGCTTCAGCGTCGCGCCGTCCAGCACCACATTCCCTTTAACGCGCAGAGCAGCCTTTTGCGGATCCAGCGCCAGTATGCCACCAGACTGCGAATAATCACCGCCGATGGCGACATCCTTGCCTGCCTTGAGCGAAAGCGTGCCGCCGCTGACCAGCACACCGCCGGTTCCAAGCGCATCGGCAGACGAGACTATCAGCGCACCATCCCTTAAAATTGTGCCGCCACCATAGCTGTTATTACCGCTGAGCGTCAGCGCTCCGCTACCGGATTTGACGAGACGCCCTGCCCCGGCAATATCGTTCGTCCAGCGGTCTGCCGCGTTGAAGCCGCCGGCGGCGGCATCCATCGTGACTTCGACATCGCCATCGAACGCACCGTAACCACCGGCCGCGGCCACCAGATTGATCCGCCCCCAGCCATTGCTGTCATCAAGCAGCGGATAACCCGCCTCGATACCGGTGGAGAACAGAACGGCGCGCCGCTCTGCGGCATCAAGATAAGGCAGGCGCGTTTCCAGCAGAACCTCGGCCCCTTTCGGCACCATCATCGGCGCATCACCCACGGCTTTGTCGCGGCTGAAGGAAAAGGACATGCGCCTGCGATAATCCGATCCGTTCTTCGCCGCATCGGCAAACCGGTCAACATCCGGCTTTGCGCCATGGGCGAAATCGATGAGCGACTGGCCCTGTGGCAAGCGTTTGGCGAAATAGGCCTGCAAGGCCGCGTGCGCGGCCTTCTTAACCTCGGCATTTTTCGGGTCCTGCAACATGGCGGCGGCCATGGCGGTTGCGGTGATGCGGCCGCCGATCACGTCGAGCGGTGAATGCATGCCGGCGACGATGCGGCTTTCGCCGAGTTCGGAAGCAGCCGTCAGCAATTCGGAAAAGCGCTCCGGCACGGCATAGGCATAGGCGATGGCGGCCAGATAGGCGGCATTGGTATGCCCGCTCGGGAAACCGCCATCCTTGCCGCGCCCGCGATTTTCCCGCGCATATTTCAGCGCCGGCACGATGATGCCCGGATCGCTTTCATGGCTTTCGAAGCTGCGGTCGCCAATCGTTTCCTTGCCGGTCTCGATCACCTCGCCTTTGTCGTTCATGCGCCAGGGCCGTGGTGTGGAATAGAAATATTTCGCCGGCGACGTCGTGCCCTCCGGGCCGCGGATCACCTTCATGAAGGCGACGAAATCCTTCAGTTCGCTATCGGCTGCACCCGCCTCGGTGCCCTTGTCGTCTTCCTTGCGGGCGATGACCTCGTTCGGGTCGAAATCAGCGAGCGTATGATTGATCGTCGTCGTCGCGCCCGCCCCTTTGCGATACCAGTCGGCGAGCGGCCCCATGCCGTCGATGACGCTGTAACCCTGCGAACGGCGATCATTCATATAGGCTTCGAAAGCAGCAGTGCGGCTGCGGTTCTCGCCGGTGACGGACAGCACGTAGCGCATGTTCTCCTGCCAGACGGCGGGATCGACGATCTTCACATGGCTGAAATCCGCCGGACCATCGCCATTGGCACCGCCATCCGCCCATTTTTCATCGCCAAGCGTCCAGATGCGGTTGAAACCGGAGAGGATTTCAATGATCGGGTTGTCCCGATCATCATAGGCGCGAACTGCCTCGCCCTTCTCATTCTTGCCGGTCTGGTTGCGATAATTGTCGGCAAGCGGCAGCGGGTATGTTGCCGCCGGTTCCGGCACCGTGATGGCATAACCCTGCCCTGCCGGCCCGGTGCGATCGAAGGCCTGCGCGCCCGGAACCAGAATCAGCAATGCGACGGAGGCGAGCAGGCTCGAGCGTGCGGAAAAGAAAGACGACATCTTCAGTCTGGCCATGACGAATCCTATGATTTTCAGCGAGAGACGCGTGACGAAAATAGGCGGCGCGGCGTTCCGCGCGCCTCATCGTCAGGTTTAAACAGAGCGTATTTCAGTTTTTCGATGGACCGCCGGGAATGGCTCCCTGCGGCAATTCCTCCAGCGAAAATGCGCCGCCTTCGGAAAGAAACGGCGCGATATGCCCGGAGCACCACTCCGGGCATATCGTTCGAGAGCTTCATCATTCCGCCGGAGGCGGACGGTCAGACCCTTATTTCTTGACCGCGACAGCCTCGTTGATCTTGGCGACGTCATCCTCCAGAACCTTGTAGGTCTGGTCGAGCGTCAACTCGCCGACGATGAGCTGGCTCATGCGCTGCACGATCTGCTGATACATGGCGCTGCCGCCCTTGGCGCGTTCGAAATCGCGGGCGGCCTGCGGCACGTTCTTCTTGTTGTCGAGGAACACCTTCATCGCCGCCTTGGCGTCTTCGCTCTTCAGCTTGTATTGCGGATCGACGATCTCGGCACCCGTCAGGACGACATAGTTCTCGGCGATCTCCCGCTGCACCTTTTCGGAGCCGAGGAATTCGACGAAGTGAGCCACATCTTCAGGGTATTTGGTGCGCTTGAAGCCGACAATGGCGGTGCCGCCGGGCATGGCGTAGCATCCGGCATCGCCGCAAGGTGCGTTGATTGCGGTCCATTCGAAGGCGTCGCCGATCTTGTTCTGGAACGGATTGACCATCCAGTTGCCGGCCAGATAGGTCACGACATTGCCGTTGACGAACTCGTCACCCATGTTCTTGTACTGCGAACCGCCGGCGGCACCCCACATTTCCTTGGGGAAGCTGCCATTCTGCGTCCATGAATAGATATCGGCGATGTATTTCTTCGCCGCATCGTCCGGGAAGCTGAACTTGCCGTCCTTCACATAGGTCGCGCCATAAGCAAAGGCGCCGCCGGAGAAGCGGTGGCCGGAACGGTCCATGGTGAAGGGAATCTGCACGCCGGTCGCCTTGGCGACACGGGCGGAAGCCTCGACGATCTCGCTGAATTTCGCGGTCGGGCCGGGCAAGGGTTCACCCGCCTGCTCGAACAGCGTCTTGTTGACGAAGGGCAGGTTGAGCGTCTGCGACGCCATGTAACCGTTGATCGACTGCGGATCGCTGACATTCGGCAGGCGAAGCTGGTTGAGGCTGGAACCATGCAGCTTCGCGAAGGCTTCCGCGTCTTTCATGTAGGGGCGCATGTCGAGATAATAGGGGGCAAGCTGCCAGTCGGTGATCTTGGCGATGTCAGGACCTTCGCCCACCGCCAGCTGCACCGGCAGCTGCTTGGAAACGGCGTCATAACCCGAAGACACGAAGTTGATCTTCACGCCGGGATTGGCCGCTTCGAACTCCTTGCTGAGGTCGGCCATGCGCTGC
The DNA here is from genome assembly GCA_025560025.1 of Agrobacterium tumefaciens. Classification (NCBI taxonomy): domain Bacteria; kingdom Pseudomonadati; phylum Pseudomonadota; class Alphaproteobacteria; order Hyphomicrobiales; family Rhizobiaceae; genus Agrobacterium; species Agrobacterium tumefaciens. The sequence goes on from CP048486.1 coordinate 206,479, forward strand.
ACGTAACCCTGGTCGTCATCCGTAAAAAGGAAAGTGATCGTGCGGGTCTCGGCCTGCGCGGCTGCAAGACCGGCGACGGAGGCAATTACAAGGGCGCTGACGCCCGAAAACAATTTCATCATGCTCATCCTCCCAATGAAAATATTTTCACAAATCGAACAAAAGCTCCTCTGCTTAATTCGATTTATCCTGTTTTGCGACTTGACAGAATAAACGTCAAGCTGTTTGTTTTGGGTAAATCACACAAATCGACGCGAAAAAGCGAAAATCGAATTGTGAAAATAATTTCATAAAGATCGAAGGGAGGCGACCCATTATGACGGATGGACCATTTGCGGCGAACGCGTCGCAGCCGACATATACCGTCGCAAACGGCGAAACGGTGACCGCCTGGATCGTCTCCGATCCGGTGGAGACGTCGTTTCCCGGCACCGCAGCCCCCGCCGAAGACCGCGTGAACTATCGCTTCATCAACGGTTTCGTCGATGTGGGCGACCTGCCCTGCCGCAAGGCCTTCCAGCAGACCATGATCGGCCGCGATATCGCGCCCGAGACTGGCTTTACGGTTTCGCACCTCAACCTGCCGGGCTCCAACCGCCGCGTCGAATTCACCGGTTTCTGGCATGTTCCCACTCATGTGCAGCGCTGGCTGAAGGGCACCTTCCGCAGCGATGCGGCAAGACAGGCGCATTTTCGGCTGCGCACCTGCGGCGGCGTCCGCATCTGGGTGGGCGGGGTCGAACAGGTCCGTTTCGAACCTTTCATCCGCAATGTCGAAAGCAGCCGTGACATCACGCTCGATCTCGCGGCCGGCGACAACGAGGTGCTGCTGCTCTGCGAGGATCTGGCGGAACGCGACATCATCTGGTTCTTCGAACTTGAGGTCGTCGACGCCGTGCCGCTGACCGTCGTGCTGCCCGTGCCGCTCGACCGGGAGGAGACGAAGCGTCTCGCCGCGCTGGTGCGCGATGTTCGCCCGGCGCGGGACGTGTTTTCCGGCACGGCCCTCGAACTGGTCTTCGGGGCCGCACCTGCGAACGACCTGCCGGTGCACATCGCGGTCAAAAGCCATGGCCATGAGCGCGCTGCGCTCGCGGAAGTGGATACCGTGCTGAAGGCCGGGCAATCCTCGCTGACGATACCCGAAACGACAGGCATTTCGGATGGGTATCACGGTGTCAAAATCACCATTGGTTCGGGAGCGGGAACGGTAACCCGCGTCATCGACGCCGCTTTCATGCATGACATCGCGCCGGAAGCCTCCAATGCCGATATCAACGAGCGGAAAAAGGCCGCCCTCTCCTTCAGCGCCCGCTTCGGCGCCTGGCGCATCGGCCGCGCGCTGGCGATGGCCGCCACCGGCAGCGATGACATCGAGACGATCGGCGGCATCGTTGACGCAACGCTGCATTCCATCGATCGGCGGGAAGACTGCTCCGACTTCGTCATGATCCCGCTTCTGTGGCTGGTGCGCGCCTATGGCGACCGCCTGCCGGCAGAGATGCGGGCGCGGATCGATACCTCGATCCTCGGCTATCGCTACTGGGTGGACGAACCGGGCAATGACGTCATGTGGTTCTGGAGCGAGAACCATGTTCTCTGCTTCCACACCAGCCAGTTATTAGCCGGCGAGTATCTGCCGGATGCCGTCTTCACCGCCTCCGGCCGCAACGGCAGAGAACAGGCGGCGCTGGCCACTGAGCGGCTGGAGCGCTGGTTCGACAGCGTCGAGGCGCATGGTCTCGCCGAATGGAATTCGGCCGCCTATTACCCGGTGGATTTCATCGGCCTTCTCGCCATCGAACATTGGGCGGGGCAGGAACTTGCCGCCCGCGCGCGCTATCAGATTGATCTCATCTTCGAAATGATCGCATTGCACACGCTCGGCGGCGTTCCCTCCGGCTCCCAGGGCAGGGCCTATGACAAGGAGCTGCGCGCCGGGCCGCTGACGGAACTGGCGCCTTTTGCGCAGGTCGCCTTCGGTCAGGGCTGGCTGAACAACGGTGTCGCCTCGCTACCGATGTTCTGCTGCGGCGATTACCTGCCGCCGGTGCACCTTGCCGCCCTTTCACAGTTGACAAGTGGCCGCATGGTCGAGGCGCGGTATGCGCAGGGGCTGGAGCCCGGCAAGCTCGTGCTCTTCAAGAACGAGGCCGCCCAGCTTTCCACCGTTGTCGATCACAAGACCGGCCGCAAGGGCCACCAGCAGCACGTCATGGACATCAAGCTTGCCGGCCACCCGATGGCGCGGCTCTGGGTCAATCATCCGGGCGAAGACGATCCGTGGGGCACCCAACGCCCCTCCTATTGGGCGGGAAGCGGCATCCTGCCGCGCGTGGCGCAACATCGCGATCTGGCGATGCTGATCTTCGATACGCAGGATCACCGCAACGACTGGACCCATGCCTATCTCGGCCGCGACGGGCTGGACGAGGTGCTGGTGGAGGGCAACTGGCTCATCACCCGCGCGGGCCGCGGCTTTGCCGCGCTTTATGCGACCAACGGGCTTCAGCCCATCGCCGCCGGCGCCACCGCCAATCGCGAGATCAGATCGCCCGGCCGCCGCGCCGGCTGGGTCGGCATCATCGGCTGCGGGGATGTCGCGGAGTTTGCCCGTTTTCGGGAAAAAATCCTCACCACGCGGATCACCTTCGATGCCGAAAGCCGGCTGCTCTCGGTCACGCCGCCGGGCAGCCCGGAGCTTACCCTGACCTGGGACGGCGCATTCACCATTGGCGGGCAGGCCATGGCCTTCGACCACGACCAGCCCCAGCCGGAAATCACCTTCGACAGTGCCGACCCCGCATCGGGCGGCGCGGCACAACCATTCTACTCCTAAGCGGAATTGACAGATGAACCAGCCAAGCATGGAAAAAGACACTCTCAGGACGACGATCGACAATGTCGCCGCCGCCTTCAGCCGCCTCAAGGGCATTCAGGAAGGTCTGGTCAGCGGCAGTTCCGATGGCAAGATCCAGTTCGATGAATGGGACTGGGAAGTGGGTGTGGGCCTTTACGGTTTCCTGCGCCGGGCGCTCGCCGCCAACGACCGGAAGGCATTGGACGACCTCGTGACATGGTATGGCTGGCAGATCGAACGTGGCCTGCCGCCACGCCAGATCAACAGTTCCGCTCCGATGCTGCCGCTTGTCATCCTCACCGAACATGTCGACCGACCGGATTTCCGGGCGCTGGTGGAAGACTGGGCCGACTGGTTGGTGCATCAATTGCCGAAAACCGAAGATGGCGGCTTTCAGCATGTCGTCAAGGAGCGGCTGAATGAGGGCGAACTCTGGGACGACACGCTGTTCATGGCATGTCTGTTCCTCGCCCGCGCCGGCGTTGTCTGCAAACGTCAGGACTGGATCGACGAGGCGGTCTACCAGTTCATGATCCATACGCGTTATCTCTCGGACCCCGTCACCGGGCTCTGGTATCACGGCTGGACCTTCAACGGACGCCATAATTTCGCTGACGCCTTCTGGGCACGCGGCAATTCCTGGATCACCGTCGCCATTCCCGAACTCTTCGAACTGGTGCCGACGCTTGGCGAAAAGGACAGGCGTTTCCTCGCCAATGTGCTGGCAAGCCAGGTGCGGTCGCTGCGCCAATATCAGCGCGAGGACGGCATGTTCCACACGCTGCTCGATGACCCGACCTCGCCGGTGGAAACATCAGCCACGGCCGGCATCGCCTATGGCATTCTGCGCGGCATCGAGGCCGGCATTCTCGGCGAAGAAAATCGCCCGCATGCGGAGCGAGCGCTGAAGGCGGTGCTTGGCAATATCGACGATGAAGGCGTCGTCCACGGTGTCTCCGACGGCACGCCGATGGGCCACGATCTCGACTTCTACCGCCGCATTCCCAATCTACCCACGCCCTACGGGCAGGCGCTGACCATGCTGCTTTTGATCGACGTTTTTCTGAAAAGGCCGCAGGTATCATGAGCGCGCAGCCTCACATCAGCATCGAGGCCGGCGGCCATGACGCCACGGCCGACATCCAGCGGGCAATCGATACGGTCTCGGCAGCCGGCGGCGGTCGCGTGTCGCTTCTGGGCGGTCGCCATGTCACTGGCGGCCTCAAGCTTAAGAGCGGCGTGGAACTGCATCTTGCGGAAGACGCGGTGCTTGCGCCTGCCTCCGACTATGAGGCCTATGCCCATACAACGGTTTCGGTGATCGCCGAAGAGTCCAACCGTGGCATGATCATCGCCAAGGGGGCGAGTGATATCGCCGTCACCGGCCCCGGCCGCATTGAGGCCGGCGGCGAGAACTTCATCACAGGTGATGACGAGGCCATGGGAACCTATATCCCGGCCGCAAGGCGACCGCGTGTAATGGTGCTGGAGTGCTGCCGCAAGGTGCGCCTTGAAAACCTCTCCATCAGTGGCTCGCCGATGTGGACGCTGCATATGGTCGATTGCGAAGACCTTCATTTCCGCAATCTGCGCATCGAAAACGATCGCCGCCTGCCCAATACGGATGGCATCGTGCTGGATGCCTGCCGGCGCGCGCTGATCGAGGATTGCTTCATCTCGACCGCCGATGACGGCATCTGCCTGAAGACCAGCGCCGGGCCGGACGGCAAAGCGGTGGGTGTCTGCGATGACATCACAGTTCGCCGCTGCACCGTTTCCAGCGTCAGCTGCGCCCTGAAGCTCGGCACGGAATCCTTCGGCGATTTCACCAATGTGGTGTTCGAGGATTGCAAGATCGTCAAGTCCAATCGCGGCGTCGGCCTGTTTTCCCGTGATGGCGGTGCCATGCGCAATATCCGCTTTTCACGGATCGAGGCCGAGTGCCACGAAACGCCGGGCGGCTTCTGGGGCTCCGGCGAGGCTGTGACCGTCACAGTCGTCGACCGCCGCCCCGAGCGTCAGGCCGGCAGCGTCGACAATCTGGTCGTTGAAGACTTGAGCGGTTCGATGGAAGGCGCGATCAACCTCGTCGCCACATCGAAGGCCGGTATCCACAATGTCCGGCTGGAGCGCATCACGCTGTCGCAGCGGCCCGGCAAGCTCGGAACCGGCCTGCAATATGATCTGCGCCCGACCAATGCGGATATCGCGCCAAGTCCCGACGCGGCCGGCCGTGCCAATGCGTGGACGCGGGATGCCGAAGGCAGGATCGTCGGAATGGAGGATTATCCCGGCGGAATGCCGGCGGTCTATCTTGCCGGCGTGGAAGGATTTGCGGCACGCGATGTCGCCATTAAAAGAACGACGCCCTTGCCCGAGGGCTGGAACAGCCAAGAGATCGTCGCGACGACGAACTTGTGCGAAGGGAGCAGGTGATGGGAAGTCTGAAACTGGAAAATCTCAACAAGGCATTCGGTGCCGTTCATGTGCTGCATGATATCGATCTTCAGATCGAAAACGGCGAGTTCGTCGTTTTCGTCGGCCCGTCGGGCTGCGGAAAATCGACACTGCTGCGTATCATCGCCGGCCTTGAGGATGTCACCTCCGGCACCATCGGCATCGGCGGGCGCGATGTCAGCGCGCTGTCTCCGGCCGAGCGCAAGATCGCCATGGTCTTCCAGTCCTATGCGCTTTATCCGCATATGAGCGTGCGCAAGAACCTTGCCTTCGGCCTGGAAAACCTGCGCTTCAAGCGGGCGGAAATCGAAAGCCGCATCAACGAGGCGGCGCGCATGCTGGCCATCGAGCCCTATCTCGACCGAAAGCCGAAACAGCTTTCCGGCGGCCAGCGCCAGCGCGTCGCCATCGGCCGCGCCATCGTGCGCGAGCCGGATATTTTCCTGTTCGATGAGCCGCTATCGAACCTCGACGCGGCGCTGCGCGTGCAGACACGCGCCGAAATCACCCGCCTGCACCGCGATATCAAGACGACGATGATCTATGTCACCCACGATCAGGTGGAAGCCATGACCATGGCCGACAAGATCGTGGTGCTGCGCGCCGGGCGCATCGAGCAAGTGGGCAGCCCGCTCGAGCTTTTCGACAATCCGCGCAATCTCTTCGTCGCCGGTTTCCTCGGCTCGCCGCGCATGAACATGCTGAAGGGCACCATCACCAAGGGCAGCGACGGCGGCATCGCCATCGACGCCGGCTACGGTGTGTCCCTGCCCTGCCTCGTCGATCCGGCAGCCGTCAGCCCCGGACAGGCGGTTCTCGCGGGCATCCGCCCCTCGCATTTCACCATCGCGGATCGAGGATTGCCCTTCGAGGTGCAGTATCATGAAAGCCTCGGCACAGAGACCTATCTCTACGGCAATCTCCAGGGAGAGAAAGAACAGATCATTGTGCATCAGGCGGGCCATTTCGCCCCCGCTTCCGGCTCGGTGCTGAAGATCATGCCGGCACGGGAAAAGGTGCATGTCTTCGATCCCGCCACCGAACTGGCGCTGCCGCGCCTGGACAGCGAAGGGAGAGGTTAGCATGGCCAATCCGACGCTTGCGAGACTGTCCGACCGTGCGCTCGATGCCGTGATGGCGATTGCCGAAGTGCCGCTCAACTTCATCGAGCGGCTGATCGGCAAAAGGCGTATGCCCTATATTTTCCTGATGCCGAACCTCGTTCTCTTCGGCATCTTCACCTTCCTGCCGATTGCCATTGCCGTCGGTTACGCCTTCACCGGCGGCACCGAACTTCTCATCACCGACCGCCCCTTCGTCGGGCTGGAAAACTTCGGCAAGCTGCTGGATTGCCAGAGCTACATGGACCCCGGAAGCTGCCGGGAATCGCTGTTCTGGACGGCGATCTGGAACACTTTGTGGTTCGTGGGCTTCAACGTCATCGCCACGCTGCTGGTCGCGCTCATCACCGCCCTCATCCTCAACCGGGCGATTGCCGCGCGCGGTTTCTTCCGCGCCATGTTCTTTTACCCGGTCCTGCTATCGCCGGTCGTCATCGGCCTCATCTGGAAATGGTTCCTCGACCGCAACGGCCTGCTGAACGCCTTTTTCCAGATGCTCGGCGTGCCGCCGGAAATCTTCCTGCTGGACGTCGGCTGGTCGCGTTTCTTCGTCGTGGTGGTCTCGGTCTGGTTCCACATGGGCTTTTATACGCTGATCCTGCTCGCCGGCCTTCAGGCCATCCCGAAGGACCTCTATGAAGCCGCCGCCATCGACGCCGCCTCGCCCCGGCGCACCCTGCTGCGCATCACCCTGCCGCTGCTTGGGCCCAACCTGCTCGTCGTGCTCATCCTGCTTATGATCCGCTCGGTGCAAATCTTTGACGAAGCTTGGGTTCTGACCAATGGCGGCGGGCCGGGCACGGCCAATACATTCGTGGTGCAATATATCTACCAGATGGCCTTCGGCAGCGATCTGAGGCTGTTCGGCCTTGCATCCGCCGCATCGGTTCTGATGGGCCTTGTGCTTCTCGCGCTGACGCTCGTGCAGTTGCGCCTTGGCAAAAAGATGGAGTCCTGACCATGTCCAACGCCGTCGCGTTCCTCACGCGCACCCGCCGCCCCGGCCGGATCGGCCTCACCGATATCCTGTCATGGGTCTGGCTCATCGGCGGCACGCTCGCCGTCCTCATCCCGGTCGTCTGGGCCGCCATGTCATCGCTGAAACCGGAAGCCGAAATCACCCGGTTTCCGCCGAGCCTCCTGCCGCGCGCCGCCGTGCAGGTGGAAGTGCAGGGTTACGACAAGCCACTCAGCCTGTGGAAAGCCCCCATCGACGGCATGGAGCGGGAAATGGCCATGGTCCGCCGCATCGGCCTTAAAGCCCAGATGGTTGACCCGGCCAATCCCGGCCCACCGGTCAGCGTCGATACGCGGGAAATAACGCCCGTCCAGAAACTGACCATCGCGACGGAGAACTTCACCGATCCGCTGACCCGCTTCAGCTTCCTGACCTTCCTCAAGAACTCGGTCTTCGTCACTTTCGTGGCGACCATCCTGACGCTGATCGTCAATGCCATGGCGGCCTTTGCCCTCTCGAAATACCGCTTCCGCGGCGAGAAGGCGATCTTCGTGCTGATCATCTCCACCCTGATGATACCGCTCACCGTCGTCATGGTGCCTGCCTATCTGGTCATTGTCGGCGTCGGCCTCGTCGACAATCTCTGGGGCGTCATCATCCCGACGGTCGCGACGCCGACCGGCGTGTTCCTGCTCCGGCAATATATGCTGACCATCCCGGACGAACTGATCGAGGCGGCCCGCGTCGATGCGGCAAGCGAATTCCGTATCTTCTGGCGCATCATCCTGCCGCTGACGGCGCCGGCGCTCGCGGTTCTCGCCATCTTCTCGGTGCTCTGGCGCTGGAACGACTTCCTCTGGCCGCTGATCGTTCTCAGCAGCCGTGAAAACTTCACGCTGCAGGTGGGGCTGAACGCCTTCCAGGGCGAGTTCTCGGTGCAATGGCACTATATCCTCGCCATGACCTTCCTCAGCCTGGCACCTGTCACCGTCGTGTTCCTGTTCCTGCAGCGTTACATCACGACAGGCATTGCGGGCACGGGGATGAAATAAGGAGAGTACGAGCGTTGCGGTGAGACAGCAGGCCGTCACGATTGGAATGTTGCAGCCCCTCCACCCGTCATCCCGGCCTTGAGCCGGGATCCAGCCGCCGCGCGTCTGCGCGGCGAAAGGACTCTTTTCAGCCCAAGGACTTGGGCTGGCTGGATTCCGGCTCAAGGCCGGAATGACGGGAGAATTAATCGTCTGGAGTTTGTTCAGCGGTCAACACAAGACGACACTCAAACACCTTACTTCGGCGGCGGCGCGATGCTGCCCCTTAACACCAGCCGACAGCCGAGTTCCAGCCGGTGCGCCGGACGCGTCGGATCAGCAGCCACAAGCCGCTGCTCCAGCAGCGCGAGCGCCGCACCGCCCAGCCTGTCGGCGGGCAGCTGGATGGTGCTGAGCGGCGGCGCACTGAAGGCCGCCGGCATGATATCGTCAAATCCCAAGACCGAAACATCGTCCGGCACCCGGATTCCGGCCTCCGTCAGGGCCTTCAGGCAACCGAGCGCCAGATTGTCGGCGGCGCAGAAGATCGCCGTGGCGTTTCTGAGCGGTCGCTGTTCGGCCAGCAGGCGGCGGATGGCCGCCTCGCCCCATTCCGGCTCATAGCTCTCCACCTCGATAACCATATCGGCGGGAACAGTGAGACCCGCCGCGAGATACGCGTCGCTATAACCGTCATAACGACGGCGGATCGTCGTGCGCCCTTTCCAGGTGATGTGCAGAATATTGCGATGCCCGAGCGACAGCAGATGCTCGATACCGAGCCGCGCGCCAAACCGGTTCTCGGCGGTCACCGTATCGACGATCATGGCGGGATCCTCGCCATTGATCAGCACCACCGGCCGCGCGAGCGCAGACAGCGCCTCGACCAGTTGCGGCCTGTCATCGTTCAGGATCACGATACCATCGACATTGTCGGCATCCGCCGCCGCCACCACCGCAACCGGGTCGAGCCGGCTCGTTGTGCTGACATAGGGAACAATGCGAATGCCGCGCCGCTCGCATTCGCGCCTGAAGCCGTTCAGCATGGTCCAGCTGACCATGTTGAGATCGCTCTGCGGAGCAGCGTCATTGGTCATGGCCAGAAGCACGACACGCAAAGTCGCGATCGTCGCCTTCTGTCGCCGGCTTTCGAGATAACCAAGTGCGCGTGCCGCCTCCAGCACCCGCTCGCGAACCTGCGTGGTCAGGGGTGCGGTGCCGTTGATGGCGTGCGAAGCCGTGCTCAACGAAACATTCGCCTCCCGCGCCACGTCCTTAAGCGTCGTTTTCCTGTCTATTTTCATATAAGGGAAATTCAACCACTCTACTTCGGACGGTGCGGGCAGAAAGCCTGCCTCACGCAGTCGATCTGAAGAATACCCGTGCCTGTTTGCTGCTCTCTCGTCGCCGGAAGACTACAGCATCATCCGTAAATGCGGAATTGATTTCTCTCGGTTTTTAATCCCCCGCAAGAAACGCCGCCCGCAGCGAACCACGGGCGGCGAGGCGGTCAGAGCGCCTGGGAGATATGGTTGATGCTGCTCTTTACGGCAGCAGCCGGATCCTTCAGTTCGTGTACTTCCGTCGCGAAGGGTTCGAAGCTGTAAGGTCCCTTGTAACCGGCCGCCTCTAGTGTCCTGATCTGGGCGATATTCTCCAGCCGGTCGCCGCCATCCACCAGAACGCGGTGGGCGTCGAGCATGTCGGCTACGGAGATGGCAGGATCGGTCACGCCGGAAATATGCACGAGGCCGGTGCGTTCGGGGAAGAACACCGTCTCGCCTGCTAGATGGTGGTGGAAGGTATCGTGCACCAGCCTGTAGACATCGCCGCCACCGGCCGCATCGATGGCCCTGATGGCCTCGGCCTTTGTGCGCAGCGAAGAGACCGGGAAACCGAGCGGCTCGACGAAACCGATCAGGCCGCGTTCCTTAAGGATCGGCGTCATGGCCTTCAGCGCCGTGACGAGATCGTCAAAGGACACCGGCGTACCGTCGTTAAGCGGGCACATGACCAGCGCTTTCGCGCCGCTTGCCGCCGCATAATCGGCCATGGCAACGGCCCGCGCAGGCAGGTCGCCCGACCAGACGTTGAAGGGATAAAGCGCATTGATCGAGATGATCGTGACGCCCGCCTTTTCGGCCGCCGCCTTCACGGCCGCCGGCTCCACCGTGCCGACGATGTCGGGCAGGTCGTTGCGGATTTCGACTTCGGTCAGGCCGAGTTCGCGGGCTGTCGCGAAGAACGCCTCAAGAGAAAGCTTCGGGGCGGTGATGTGGTTGATGGCAAAACGCATGAAAGACCTCACTGATAAAGGGCGGGACGGGTGGGAAGCTTGATTTCAACGGCTGCCCCCTCTGTTTCCTGCGCGGCCACGCAGGCGTCGGAGGTGATGGCGGCCACGTAGCCGTCCCAGGAATTCGGTCCCGAGGCCGTACCCTTTGCCGCCGCATGGATGAAGTCCTGCAATTCCACATCGTAGCTGGCGATGAAGCGGTCTTTCCAGTCGGTGAGGATATCGTTCTGCAGCTTGGCGCCGAGGCGAGTCTGCACCGACATCGGCTCCGGCAGGCTGGCAATGCCGTCCTCGCCCACCACCTGGCACTGGATATCATAGCCATAATGGCAATTGACGAAGATTTCGACATCGATGATCGTGCCCTTCGTCGTCTCCAGAATGACGATCTGCGGGTCCTTCAGCCGCGCGTGGCTTCTGGCCGCCGAACGGGGAAAGAGAACACGCGCCGAAACATAGTCATCGTCAAGCAGCCAGCGCAACACGTCGATCTCATGGATCATCGTGTCATGGATCGCCATCGGGGTGACATATTGCTCCGGAACGGTTGGATTACGATGAGCGGCGTGCACCATGATCGGCGCGCCGATCCTGCTATCGACGGCCTGTTTCAGCGCGACATAACCGGCATCGTAGCGGCGCATGAAGCCCACCTGAACCAACCGCCTGCCATGCGCCACTTCCGCGTCGACGATGCGTTTTGCCCCATCCGCCGTTGTTGCCAGCGGCTTTTCGCAAAAGCACGGTTTGCCGGCGGCGATTGACGCCAGCACATATTGCTCATGAGTCGCACCCCAGGAGGTGACGAGCACCGCATCCACATCAGGTGACGCGATCAGTTCCTCGCCGGTGGCGAAGATTTCCGCATCCGGGGCGATGTCATTGCGCACCGCTTCTGCCGAGGTGCGGTTGACGTCGCTCAGCGCCACGACCTTCGCGCCGCCAAGGACCTTGTTGATGCGTCGGGCATGGTCGCGGCCGATGGCGCCGGTGCCGATAACCCCAATTCTCACAGTCATTTTCAAAACCTCACTTGCGGTATTTTTCGATGTAATTGTTGATTTCAGCGCACATGAACTCGCCCGATTCATCAGCCCTGTCCTCCCAGGCGAAAACGCAGGAGGTCACGATGCCGTCGAAACCGATTTCGGCGAGCGTGCCGAAGAAGTCGTCCCATGGCACTTCGCCCTGGCCGATATTGAGATGCTGGTGTACCCGTGCCTGTGTGCCGGGTGGATTGAGAATGTAGCGAAGCCCGGAACTGGCCTTGTGGTTAAAGGTATCGCCCACATGCACATGCGCCAACACATCCTTGGCTTCGCGCAGCATCGCCCTGGTGTCGTCGCCGAAATAGAAGGTATGCGGCGCGCAATAGAGGAATTTGACGTTCTTAGAATTGACCGTGCGGATGATGTCCAGTGCCGGCTGCAGCGTCTCGCACCAGTCCTCCGGGTGCGGCTCGACATGCAGGTTGATATTTTCGCGCTCGAAGATCGGCACCAGCTCTTCCATCGAGCGCCACCAGGCATCCTCGCAGGCCTCGATCATCGATCCGGTGTGGCAGCAATAACATGACCCCTTGTCGGGATGCGGGCCACGGCCGAATTCGGAGTTCATCGTATCGACCTCCAGTTCGACGGCGATCTCGATGGCGCGTTTCCAGTGTTTCACCGCCGCCTGCCGCTCGGTCTCGTCATTGGAGGCCCAGCGATACATCGGCAGCAGCGAGGCGATGCCGACATCAGCATCTTTCAGCGCCTTCTTGAAAGACCTGATCCGCTCGGGAAAGACGCGCGGCGCCTTGAACCATTCGAGGAAATCCGCGCGGGGGCTGAGTTCGATCCAGTCGTAGCCGAGTTCCTTCACTTTGGCCGGAAGGGCTTCGAGGCTGAGATGGCGGTGCATGAAAGGGTCGAGGGCGATGCGCATATACGCTTCCTTGTCGTCGGTCTCTGTTGGGATGTCGTTGCAGGCAGGTCGTGCAAGGCCGCGGTCCGGGAGAAGAGACCGCGGCCTTTGGCCGGTTTTTCATGGTCGGCCTTGATTCAAGCCCGGCATGCGGAAGGCATGCCGGTCATAAGGCAGGCTCAGTTCTTCGCCTGGTAGTTTTTGAGGTTGGCTGGCGTGACCAGTTCGAAGGGCACGAAAACCTTCTTGTCGATCGTCTCGCCTTTGGCGAGTTTAAGGGCCGCATCCACCGCGCCCTTGCCTTGCCCGGCGGCATTCTGGAACACGCTGACATCCAGCTCACCCGCTGCCATGGCGGCAAGCGCATCCTGCGTCGCGTCGATACCCGCAATGATGACGCCATCCATCGGCCTGCCGGCCGCCTTCAGCGACTGGATCGCGCCGATCGCCATCTCGTCATTGTTGGAAATCACCGCATCGAACTCGACACCGGCCGAAAGCCAATTGGTCATCAGGTCAGAGCCCTGCGTGCGCGACCAGTTGGCGGATTGCTCCTCGACAAGCTTGATGAAGCTGCAATCCGGCGTGGCGACGACATCCTTGATATCCTGCGTGCGCATGCGGGCCGCCTGATTGGAAAGTTCGCCCATCATCACCACGGCCTTGGCTTCCGTCTTGCCCGCTTCCTTCAAAAGCCGGCAGACTTCCTGCGTCTGCAATGTTCCGGACTGTTTTTCATCGGATGCGACAAAGGCCTGCTTGTCCGGCAGACTGTCGAGATTGACCGGCTGGCGATTGACGTAGACCAGCGGAATGCCGGCCTTGGCCGCCGCCTGAGAAAGCGCCACGGTCGCATCCGTATCGACGGGATTGACGATGATGGCGTCAACGCCGGCGGCGACGAAGTTCTGCACCTGGCTCAACTGCTTGCCGACATCGTTTTGCGCGTCCTCGATCTGCAGCGAGACGCCGTTCATGCCCTTTGAATAGTCGATCATGCCGTTGCGCAGCACGGTCAGGAAATTGTCGTCGAACAGGGCCATCGAAACGCCGATGGTCTGGGCCGACGCCGTGGTTGCCAGCATGGTAGCCAGTGCCGCAATCGCAAAATGTCTTTTCATATCGTCCTCCTCCGAAACACTTGAAAACACCCGCCGCACGGTCAGCGCGCATCGCGTCGCAGCCGATCGCCGGCAAAAGAATGCCCGTCGCCGAAGATGGATATCTGCGGCGGGCAGCAAACTTGAAACATCGTTATTGCCCTGGATCAGCCTCCTGCCCGCTCCACATGCGGGCAACATGGTCCTAGTCCGTGGCTGGCGTCAACGCGTCTTCCACGGTCGAAAACATCATGGCTGATAGAAAGAGACGCGGAATTTATGATGAAATCTATCAAACCATCAAAGACTCTCAGGAACCCACAGATGAGCGGGTACAAATCTTTGCCCCGGCGTTTCCGCCATTCCGTGCTCAATGGTGTGCACCATGGTGGCGACGAGATCAGCGCATAATTCGCGAAGCGGTGTCTGGAACACGCCGGTAATGCGCCGTTCCAGCAAGGCCTGCCGGGATTCCGGCGTCAATTCGTTGACGAGGCAGACGATAGTTTCCTGGCGGTTTTCCTGCTGCAGGGCCTCGATCACCCCTTCCATGCCGCCACCGACACAATAGATGCCGACGAGATCGCTGTGTTTGGCGATGGTGTCCATGACAAGCTCATAGGTAAGCCGCCTTGTTTCCAGCGTGATAAGCGCGTCCATCACCTCGAACTCCGGCGCATATTCCCGCATATAGCTGCGAAAGCCGGTTTCCCGCAGCGAATGGCCGTGAAAACGGTGGCCGCCAAGCAGCAGAAGCACCTTGCCTTTGCTGCGCGCCAGCCGCGAGATCATCCATGCTGCCGTGCGCCCGACTTTCATGTTGTTCGCACCGAGATAGGCTTCCCGAACGCCCTGCGCGAAATCGGAAAGCAGCGAGAATGTGGGAATACCCTTCGCCTTCAAAGCCTCGACGGCGGCTGTGACATCATGATGATCAGGCCCGGTGGCGGCAACCGCATGGACGCGGCCTTTCATGCCGGTGAGAAGCGCGGCAAGCTCGCTCGGCTCACCCGACTGTGCGAATTCGATGCGCAGGTTGAGGTGTCGATCCCTGACGTTGCGCGCCGCAAGCTCAAGCTCATCGGCAAATGTCTGGTAAAAGGAGTGCCGTTCTTTCCGCAGAATGATGCCGAGATTGTAGGATGGCAGATCGGCCAGCATACGCTGGCGAATGATGTTGGTGGCATGAAAGCCGATCTTTTCCGCCGCCTCGAACACCCGCCGCGAGGTTTCCTCCCGCACCGGCAGGCGACCGTTCAGCACCCGGTCAACGGTTGCGACGCTGACACCGGCGGCGTTTGCGACATCTGTGATTGTCGGACGTTTCATGCGCGCACCTCGAAGGCGGAAAGATTCCTGTCATATCTCGCAAAACATGTCACGAATGATGATGGAATCCAACGCATGCGGAGGATTTCGTCAGGGGAGACTTTGGACGTGAATGTCAGGCGGGCGCAGCATTTGCGAGATCGGCTTTTTTTGGAATGCCGTTGCCTCCCTCATCTCTGTGCTTGTCACAGAGATCCAGCCAGCCCAAGTCCTTGGGCTGAAAAGGCCCCTCTCACCGCGCAGACGCGCGTCTGCTGGATTCCTGTGACAAGCACAGGAAAGAGGGAGTGGGATGGACCCAATGCGAGAAAATCCTGCGTTGAGTGCCTGTTCACCTGCGGGGGCACCTGTGACATGGCGGCACCGGCATCCTGACCATCACGATTGCCGAATGCCGCGCCCGGTCAGATCCGCTCCAGCGCCACGGCGATGCCCTGCCCCACGCCGATGCACATGGTCGAAAGCGCATAACGCTTGCCCGTCAGCGAAAGCTCCATCGCTGCCGTGCCGGCTATGCGTGCACCGGACATGCCAAGCGGATGGCCGAGTGCGATGGCGCCGCCGTTCGCGTTCACCCGCGCATCGTCGTCGGCAATGCCGAGCTGGCGGAGCGTTGCAAGACCCTGGCTTGCGAAAGCCTCATTCAGTTCGATCACGTCGAGCTGTTCCTGCTTCAGCCCCAGCCGTGCCAGCAGCCGCGCCGAAGCCGGCGCCGGGCCGATGCCCATGACACGTGGCGGAACGCCGGCAGTTGCGCCGCCAAGAATACGGGCAATCGGCGTCAGGCCGTATTTCTTCGCGGCCTCAGCCGAAGCGATGATCAGCGCGGCAGCACCATCGTTAACGCCGGATGCATTGCCCGCCGTCACGGTTGCGCCGTCGCGTTTGTTCACCGGCTTCAGTTTGGCAAGGGCTTCAAGGCTGGTGGCGCGCGGATGTTCGTCTTTCGATACCACCAGCGGATCGCCCTTGCGCTGCGGGATCGTTACCGGGACGATTTCCTTATCGAGGCGACCATTGGCCTGCGCTTCAGCGGCCTTATTCTGGCTGCGAACGGCAAAGGCGTCCTGATCATCGCGGGAGACCTGATAGTCAACGGCGACGTTATCACCGGTCTCCGGCATGGAATCGACGCCATATTGCGCCTTCATCAGCGGGTTGACGAAACGCCAGCCGATGGTGGTGTCGTAGATTTCGGCATTGCGCGAAAAGGCGCTTTCCGCCTTCGGCAGGACGAAGGGCGCACGGCTCATGCTTTCGACGCCACCGGCGATCATCAGTTCCGCTTCGCCCGATTTGATGACGCGGGCAGCGGCAATGACGGCATCCATACCCGAGCCGCACAGCCGGTTGATGGTGGTTCCGGTTACCGAGACCGGCAGGCCGGCCAGCAGCAGCGACATGCGCGACACATTGCGGTTATCCTCGCCCGCCTGATTGGCGCAGCCGAATATCACGTCCTCGACGGCTTCCCAATCGACGGAGGGGTTGCGCTCGACAAGCGCCTTCAGCGGCACCGCGCCGAGGTCATCGGCCCGCACGGAGGAAAGCGCGCCGCCGAAGCGGCCGATGGGCGTGCGGATATAATCGCAGATGAATGCGTCGGTCATCGGTATTTTCCTTACAGTTCCGGGGCGACGAGATCGGCGACCGCGCCATCGACCGCCAAAGGCGCGCCGGTCATGGCCTGCAATTCATCGAAGCTCATGTCAGCCAGTTTTTCGCGCAGCACGAAGCGACCATCCACAACGTCGATGACAGCATGGCTGGTATAGATGCGGGTAATGCAGCCGACGCCGGTCAGCGGAAAGGCGCATTTTTCGACGAGCTTCGGTTCGCCATTCTTGGTCACATGTTCGGTGATGACGAAGACCTGCTTGGCGCCATGCACCAGATCCATGGCGCCGCCGACGGCCGGCACGCCCTTGGAGCCGACGCGCCAATTGGCGAGATCGCCGTTCTGCGCCACCTGATAGGCGCCGAGGATAGCCACATCCAGATGCCCGCCGCGCACCATGGCGAAGCTGTCGGCATGGTGGAAGAAGGAGGCACCCGGCTTCAGCGTCACCGCCTTCTTGCCGGCATTGATGAGGTTCCAGTCCTCCTCGCCCTCGGGCGGCGCCTCACCGAAATTCAGGATGCCGTTTTCGGTATGAAAAATCGCCTGACGGCCGGGCGGCTGGTAACGCGCCACCATTTCGGGAAAGCCGATGCCGAGATTGACGTAAGCGCCGTCCTCGATGTCCTGCGCGGCGCGCCAGGCGATCTGGGCGTTGGAAAGCTTGATGTCTTCGCGGGTGTCGATTGTCTGGGTCATGCGTAGGCTACTCCCGCACGAATGAGGACTTCTTCTTGTTGCGGATCGGGGATTTCCACGACGCCGTTGACGAAAATGCCGGGGGTGACGACGTGCTCCGGATCGATCTCGCCGGCTTCGACGATCTTCGAGACCTGGGCGATGGTGGTTTTCGCGGCCATGCACATCAGCGGGTTAAAATTGCGGCCCGCCTTGTTGTAGGTGAGGTTGCCATAGGTATCGCCGAGCTCGGCCTTCACAATGGCAAAATCCGCCTTCAACCAGCGTTCCTGCACGTAAGAGCGGCCGTCGAACTCGGCGATTGGCTTGCCATTGGCAAGCTCGGTGCCGAAGGCGGTCGGGGTGTAGAACGCCGGAATGCCGGCGCCGCCGGCGCGGATGCGCTCGGCAAGCGTGCCCTGCGGCACCAGTTCCAGCTCGATTTCACCGGCCAGATACCTGTCGGTAAAAGCGCGGGGGTCTGACGAGCGCGGGAAGGAGCAGATCATCTTCCTGACCATGCCGGCATCGATCATGGCGGCAATGCCGATGCGGCCGTTACCCGCATTGTTGTTGATGACCGTCAGATTTTTCGGTCCCTTGTCGATCAGCGCGTGGATCAGCTCGATGGGCGCGCCGGAGCCGCCAAAACCGCCGATCATGACAGTCGCGCCGTCGCCGATGCCTGAAATTGCCTCGGCCGCACTGTTGATTGTCTTGTCCATGTCAAACCTCCATCCAGCCGAGCGGATGGAACCGCCAAGGCTGCGTGGCCCCAGAGGTAAATCCGAAACCGGCTCGACGGCAAGGATTTTGTGCGCTATATGATTTTTGTTCGTATATCGCACAAATGGAGCCGCGACATGGCCGTCAATGAAAGAGACATGATGGGCGGCCTCGCCAAGGGACTGAAGGTGATCGAAGCCTTCAGCGCCGAGCGTCCGCGCCTCTCCATTTCCGATGCGGCTGATATTGCAGGGCTTGACCGCGCCACCACGCGGCGTTGCCTGCTGACGCTTTCAGAACTGGGTTACGCCGCCTATGACGGCAAGTTCTTCACCGTCACGCCAAAGGTGCTGCGGCTCGGCACCGGCTGCCTCGCCACCATGCCGCTGCCCCGCATCGTCCAGCCGCTTCTGGATCGTCTGTCGGAAGAGATCGGCCAAAGCACCTCCGTCTCCATTCTGGATGAGACTGAAATCGTCTATGTGGCGCGCGCCGCCCAGCAGCGCGTCATGTCCATCGCCCTGATGCCGGGATCGCGGCTGCCCGCCTATTGCACATCGATGGGTCGCGTTCTCCTCTCGGTTCAAACACCGGAGCGGCAGCGGGAAATTCTTGAAAGCTCAAAGCTGGTGGCGCGCACGGAAAAGACGATCATTGCCATGGATGCGCTGCTTGCCGAAATCGAGGCGACCGGCAATCGTGGTTATGCCCTGATCGATCAGGAGGTGGAGGTTGGCCTCCGTTCCATCGCCGTGCCGCTGAAAACCATGCGCGGACAGACGGTCGCAGCGCTCAATGTCGGGCTTGCCGCCTCCGTCGCCTCGATGGACGATCTGGTGGAACGTTATCTGCCAGCACTTCTCGCCGTTCAGCGGGAGCTGGGAAGAATGCTCGTCTGAGGCAGCATCTGCCGCATGCCGGAATCCCCCATTTTCCGCTGCTCCGCAAGCCGCCAGGCGCGTGGCGTCATGCCGGTTTCCCGCTTGAAAAAGCGATTGAAATAAGCGGGATCGGCGAAACCGAGCCCTTCCGCGATCATCTGCACGGTGGAGACCGTGAAGATAAGCTCCTGCTGCGCTATCTCGATCTGGCGCCTGGCAACGAGCCGTTGCAGGCTGAGGCCACAAACGGAACGGACGAGGCGGTTGAGATGCGTCTCGGAAAGGCCGAGCTTCTGTGCATAAAATTCCGCCTTGCGCGGCTCGCGAATATGCCGGGCGATCAGCGACAGCAATAATTCGAAGCGCCGCTCCGCAAGCCCTTCACCAGAGCTTTCCATCAGGGGCCGCATCGCCCGCGCCAGAAGCGTGACAACGGAGGCCAGCTGGCCTTCGATCATGGCGTCGCGGCCGATTTCGCGAGCCTCATATTCCCCGGAAATATGTTCGAAGCCGCTGCGCAGCCGATCGCCATCCGTGAAGCCCTGCAATGGCAACAGGACCGGCTGCTGGAAATTCCTGAGCAGCAGCGCCTGCACGGATGCGGGAAGGGCACCGGGCAGCACCGTGACGATCACCCCGCCAATATCACGCGAAAACCGAAAGCCGTGTTCGAAGCCCGGCGGCACGACAATCGCCACTGGCGGGCGGATGGCCTCGATGCGACCGTCCAGCAGCGCATCGCCCTCGCCGCCCCAAATGTACAAGATTTGCAGAAACGCCAAATGACGATGAAGACCGATTTCGAAGCGATGCAGGCTGCTTCTCGAAAAAAGCGTCTCGCAATGAAAGCGAAAATCAGTGCCTTGTAACGCTTCTTCGCCATATAGCCCTTCACTGGCCACAACCCGCATATGAACCTGCCTCCCAGCATCGTGGTCGAATTGTGCAATTTACGGATCAGAAAGTCCATTGAGCTTGTGAGCAGGCTTGGTCAATTTCCTGACAGGAGACAATTCCGGGAGGAAACAATGCGCACAAAAGTCGTCATCATCGGCTCCGGCCCCTCAGGCCTGCTTCTCGGCCAGCTGCTTGCCAAAGAAGGCATCGACACCGTCATTCTCGACCGCGCCGGCAAGGACTATATCCTCGGCCGCGTCCGCGCCGGCGTGCTGGAAGAAGGCACGGTCAATCTTCTGGAAAAGGTTGGCGCTGACAAACGCCTACGCAAAGAGGGCCTGCCGCATGAGGGTTTTTCGCTGACCTTCGACGGGCGCGACCACCGTATCGACCTCTTCGATCTTACCGGCGGCAGCCAGGTGATGGTTTACGGCCAGACCGAGGTAACGCACGACTTGATGGATGCGCGCGAAAAGGCGGGGCTTTTGACGATCTATGAGGCATCGAATGTCGAGCCGCATGATTTCGATGGCCCGAGCCCCTATGTCACCTATGAGAAAGACGGCGTAACCCACCGGATCGATTGCGATTTTATCGCGGGTTGCGACGGTTTCCACGGCGTCAGCCGCAAATCGGTACCTCAGGGCGCGATCAAGGAATTCGAGAAGGTCTACCCTTTCGGCTGGCTCGGCATTCTGGCCGATGTGCCGCCCGTCAACCATGAACTCATCTATGCCAACCACCCGCGTGGTTTCGCACTCTGTTCCATGCGCTCGCACACCCGCAGCCGCTATTACATTCAATGTTCGCTGGAAGACCGGCCGGAGGACTGGAGCGACGAACGCTTCTGGGATGAAATCCGCCGCCGCCTGCCGGAAAACCATGCCGACGCCATGGTGACGGGCCAATCCTTCGAAAAATCCATCGCTCCGCTCCGGTCCTTTGTCTGCGAACCGATGCGGTTCGGACGGCTGTTTCTGGCCGGCGATGCCGCCCATATCGTGCCGCCGACGGGCGCCAAGGGCCTGAACCTAGCCGCCAGCGACGTGCATTATCTGAGCGGAGCGCTGATCGAGTTCTACCGCGACCGGTCAGAGGCGGGCATCGATTTTTATTCGCAGAAGGCGCTCTCCCGCGTCTGGAAGGCCGTGCGTTTTTCCTGGTGGATGACGACGATGATGCATCGTTTTCCCGATACCGGCGACTTTGGCCAGCGCATCCAGGAAGCGGAACTGGATTACCTCGTCCACTCCCGCGCCGCCTCCACGGCACTTGCGGAGAATTATGTCGGGCTTCCTTATTAGGAGGTCCAGGCCGACAAAGCCGCATAAGACAGAGCAGCTTGTTAATCTGTAGCATTTCCGTCTCCGTCACCCCGGACCTGATCCGGGGTCCAGCGCGATCAAGTCCTTGATCGCGGAAGACTCTTTTCACGGCGCAGACGCGCCGTGGCTGGATTCCGGCTCAAGGCCGGAATGACGGAGAGGGATTGCTCGGACTTCGTCATCCGCTTGCTTCTCAGGAGGTCGCTTCCGATTTCGGTTCCAGCAACTCACTCGCGGTTTCGCGAATGGCCTGCATCAACAGCGACAGCGGCAATGACGGCTGGGTATCGGCCCTGACCGTCAGCCCCACCGGCCCGCTGGTATCGCCGGTATCAACCGGCAGAATTGCCAGAATGCCGTCTGCCACGTCAGCGGCGATCACGCCTTCCGAAATGATCCAGACGGCATCGCTGGTGCGCAGATACGCCCGGCCGAAGGCATCCGACACGGTCTCAATACGGATCGGTAGCGCCGGCACGCCATTGGCGATCAGGAACTGTTCGACGATGGGGCCGATCACCGATTGCCGTGTCGGCATCAGCACGGGAAACTCGTGAAGCCGGTCGAAAACCGAAACGCCGTTAGACAGCAGCGGATGGCCGGCACGCACCACGAACCGCACTTTTTCTGAATAGAGATGCTCGAAGGAGAAGCCCGTCATTTTCTGCGGCGCGGCCAGACGCCCGACAACGAGGTCCAGATCGCCGACCCGCAACTGTTCCAGCAGCACGGCGTTTTCACCGGTGACGATCTTGACGGGGCTGCCGGTTTTTTCCGCGAGAAACCCCGCCATCGCCTTCGGCATGATCCTGACGGAAACGGTCGGCAATGCGCCGACCCGGACGGGAGGGCCGGCGCGTGCGGCCTCCTGCGAGACCGAATCAACCGCCTGCCGCAGCGCCGTCATCGTCGCGCCCGCATGGCGCAGAAACACCTCGCCATAACGGCTGATGCGGATGCCGCGTCCTTCGCGATCAAACAGCGAGACACCGAGGATTTCCTCCAGTTCGCGGATGGTTTTTGTCACCGCCGGCTGGCTGACATGCAGGATTTCGGCGGCGCGGATGACACTTTTCTGCCGCGCCACCTCCACGAAGGTCTGAAGATGCCGGAACTTGATGCGTTGATCGACCATCGCTCATATAATCCATGGGTTATGATTTTCATCGATAATGTCATTTTACTTAACCGGAACGCGCTTGCAATATCCGCGGCGGGAGGAGCACATCATGCATTTTCTGCGCTGTGGCGAAAACGCGATCCATTACCGTGCGCACGGATTGGAAAGCGGCAAGCCGGTCATCGCCTTCATCAATTCGCTGGGCACCGACTTCCGCATCTGGGATGCGGTGATCGAAGCACTCGGCGATGATTATGCTTTTGTCCTGCACGACAAACGCGGCCACGGGCTTTCCGACATCGGCACCTCCCCCTATTCAGTTGAGGATCATGCCGATGATCTGATCGCGCTTCTCGATCATCTCGGCGTCAAAAGCGCGATCATCTGGGGATTGTCGGTCGGCGGCCTGATCGCCCAGGGGCTTTATGCCCGCCGCCCCGATCTCGTCCGCGCCTTGATACTCAGCAACACCGCCCACAAAATCGGCACCGCCGAGATGTGGAATGCGCGCATCGACAAGATCGCCGCTGACGGCCTTGCCTCGCTGGTCGATCCAGTCATGGAGCGCTGGTTCACACCCGCCTTCCGTCAGCCGGACAATGCGGCTTATGCGGGCGCGCGCAACATGCTGTCGCAACAGCCGGAAGCCGGCTACAGCGGCACCTGCGCCGCCATTCGCGATGCGGATTTCACGAAAGAGGCGGGCCTTATCGCGGTTCCCACATTGTGTGTGGCGGGCGATCAGGACGGTTCGACCCCGCCCGCGCTGGTTCGGTCGCTGGCGGGTCTCATTCCCGCCAGCCGCTTCGTCACCATCGGCAGCTGTGGCCACATCCCCTGCCTTGAACAGCCGCTCGCCTACACACAGGCGGCCTCAATTTTTCTGAAGACCTTGCCGGAGCACTGACAGATGGCGGAAAATATCGACAAGAACGACAGATTCGAGCAGGGCATGAAAACGCGCCGCGCTGTGCTCGGCGATGCCCATGTGGACCGCGCGCAGACGGTGACGACCGGGTTCGACCAGCCTTTTCAGCAGCTCATCACCGAAGCGGCGTGGGGATCGGTCTGGTCCGGCAACCACTGGACGAAGCGCGAGCGTTCGATGGTCACCATCGCTCTGCTCGCCGCACTCGGGCAGGATGAGGAACTTGCCATGCATGTGCGTGCCACCATCAATACCGGCGCGACAGAGGCGGATATTCGCGAGGCGCTGCTGCATGTGGCGATCTATGCCGGCGTGCCCGCCGCCAACCACGCTTTCAAGATCGCCAAGCTTGCCCTGGCCAGCATGAAAGCCGATAGTTCCCCCGATAATTCTGGCGATGGGGAGGAGACGAAATGAGCAACCAGCCACCCGAAACAGGGCCGTTCTTCGCACGCGACCGCAATATCCATCCGCTGCCCTATTCGCCCGGTTACAAGACCTCGATCCTGCGCTCGCCCCAGCGCGCGCTGATTTCGCTCGAAGGCACCAAAAGCGAGATCACCGGCCCGGTCTTCGGTCATGGCATGCTGAACCCGCTGGATAACGACCTCATCCTCAACTATGCCCGCCCCGGCGAAATGCCCGTCGGCCCGCGCCTTCTTGTGCATGGCCGGGTGCTGGACGAGCGCGGCCGCGGTGTGGATGGCGCGCTGGTGGAATTCTGGCAGGCCAATGCCGGCGGGCGCTACCGCCACAAGAAAGAAAGCTATCTTGCCGCCATCGATCCGAATTTCGGCGGCGTCGGCCGCACGATCACCGATGAGAACGGTTATTACTGGTTCAAGACCATTCAGCCCGGTGCTTACCCCTGGCCGAACGGCGTCAATGACTGGCGCCCGGCCCATATCCATTTCTCGGTCTTCGGCCACGGGTTTGCCCAGCGCCTCATCACCCAGATGTATTTTGAAGGCGATCCGCTGATCTGGAAATGTCCGATCGTCAAAACCATACCGGATGAGGATGCGATCAGAAGATTGATCGCGCCGCTGGACATGAATGCGACGCTGCCCATGGACATGCTGGCCTATAAGTTCGATATCGTTCTGCGTGGCCGCCGCTCGACCCTGTTCGAAAACCGCATGGAGGGCAACTGATCATGGTTCAGCCGCTCAACTACTTCAAAGAAACCGCCTCGCAGACGGCAGGCCCCTATGTCCATATCGGCTGCACGCCCAATTTCGTCGGCATCGAGGGCGTATTCGAAAAGGATCTCGGATCCGGCGCGCTCTATAACGACAAGGCCCGCGGTGAGCGTATCAGCGTGCGCGGCACGGTGTACGACGGCGCAGGCATGCCGCTGAAGGACGCCCTGATCGAAATCTGGCAGGCGGATACGGACGGTTATTACAACAGCCCGAGCGAGACCCGCGGCAAGGCCGATCCGAATTTCATCGGCTGGGGCCGTTCGCCGGGTGACATGGATACCGGTGAATTCATCTTCGAAACCATCAAGCCCGGCACCGTGCCGTTCCGGGATGGCCGACCGATGGCGCCGCACATCACCTTCTGGATCGTGGCGCGCGGCATCAATATCGGCCTGCAAACCCGCATGTATTTCCCCGAGGAAGAGGCCGCCAATGCGGCCGATCCGGTTCTTGCCCGCGTGGAACAGAAAAGCCGCATCGCCACGCTTGTTGCCAGGAAGGAAGAGGGAAACATCTATCGTTTCGATATCCGCCTCCAGGGCGAAGGCGAAACGGTGTTTTTCGATATCTGAGCGAAAGCGAAACCTGAAATGAGCCTTTCCCCCTTCGAACATCCGTTTCTGTCCGGCCTTTTCGGCGACAGCGAGATCGTCGAACTGTTTTCGGCGAAAGCGGATATCGACGCCATGGTCCGTTTCGAGACGGCACTGGCGCAGGCGGAAGCCGAGGCCGGTATCTTTGCGGATGATGTGGCGGAAGCCATCGTTTCGGGGCTTTCAGAATTTGCCGCCGATATGACCGCGCTTCGCCATGGCGTCGCAAAGGATGGCGTCGTGGTTCCGGAACTCATCCGGCAGATGCGGGCGGCGGTCGCCGGTCAGGCAGCGGACAAGGTGCATTTCGGCGCGACCAGCCAGGACGTCATCGACACCAGCCTGATGCTGCGGCTGAAGATGGCGGCGGAAATCATCGCCACCCGCCTCGGTCATCTCATCGATACGCTGGGTGACCTCGCTTCGCGCGACGGCCACAAGCCGCTGACAGGTTACACACGCATGCAGGCCGCCATCGGTATCACCGTTGCCGACCGGGCGGCGGGCTGGATCGCACCGCTGGAACGTCATCTGCTGCGGCTAGAGACCTTCGCCCAGAATGGCTTTGCCCTGCAATTTGGCGGCGCGGCCGGCACGCTGGAAAAGCTCGGCGACAATGCGGGCGCGGTCCGCGCCGATCTCGCAAAACGGCTCGGCCTTGCCGACAGGCCGCAATGGCACAATCAGAGAGACGGTATCGCCGAATTTGGCAATCTGCTGTCGCTCGTCACCGGAACGCTCGGCAAGTTCGGTCAGGATATTGCGCTGATGGCCGAACTCGGCAGCGAAATCCGCCTCTCCGGCGGCGGCGGTTCATCGGCCATGCCGCACAAGCAGAACCCGGTCAATGCGGAAACGCTGGTAACGCTTGCCCGCTTCAACGCCGTGCAGATTTCAGCACTTCACCAGTCCCTCGTCCACGAACAGGAACGATCCGGCGCGGGCTGGATGCTGGAATGGCTGACGCTGCCGCAAATGGTGACCGCAACCGGAACTTCACTGCTGGTCGCCGAAAGGCTCGCAGCGCAGATAGACAGGCTGGGGGCTGACGAAAGCTAGCCGAAGGGCCGGACGGTTTTCAAAAAAGAACAGCCCCCTGGCATGCTCATGGTGGAGCCGAGGCAACGCTTCCGCGCGTCGAAACCGCTTGCGATTTTTCGCATTAGCCATTGATATAAAACAACTTTCTTAAAAGAAGAAAATACAGAAAAAACCGCTTTGAGGCTGTTTTTAACCGAGTGAAGCGCTTGACACAAAAATGAACTAACTGGTACAAACATTCACGTTAAGACCTGCAGCGCGAAGAGGAAAAAGAGCTTCCGAAGCGGGACAAAACAAATGGAGGGCTTTGGGGCCACAAGGTTTCCAGAGCGATGCGAGCAAGGCGAAACGCCTGTTCGGACCCGAAGGGGTTGGGAGGAAGAATGTCTTACAGTCTCGATTTTTCGGCGGTCATAGACCGCCTGCCCGAGCTGCTTTTGGCCTGTCTGGCAACGATCGGCCTTGCTATAGCAGGCATGTCGCTCGCCACCGTCATCGGGGTTCTCGGCGTCGTCGCCCGCCGTTCGCGGTTCAAGCTGCTGCGCGGCCTGGTCATCGGCTTTGTCGAGACGATCCGCAACACGCCGTTTCTGGTGCAGATATTCTTCATCTTCTTCGCCCTGCCGCAGATCGGCATCAAGCTTAACCCCACCGTCACCGCCATCATTGCGCTCGCCCTGAACGGCGGCGCCTATGCTATTGAAATCATTCGCGGCGGTGTGGATTCCATTCCCAAGGGCCAGGTGGAAGCGGGCCTCGCGCTCGGCCTGCACCGGTCACAGATATTCCGCCATATCATTCTGAAGCCGGCGCTGCGCGCGGTCTATCCGTCGCTCACCAGCCAGTTCATCATGCTGACGCTGACCACCTCGGTCTGTACCTCGATCGCCGCTTACGAACTGACGTCAGTGGCCCAGAAGATCGAGGCGGACACCTTCCGGTCCTTCGAGGTCTATTTCTCGATCACGCTGCTTTATCTGGTCATTTCCTCGCTGATGATGGGCATTTTCTCGCTCATCTCCCGCGCGTCGTTCAGCTATCCGGTCAAGTGAGGAAAAGACAATGGAATCCATCGGTCCCAACGAATTCTTCTTCCTGCTGCAAGGCCTGAAATGGACGCTTGCGCTGACCGTGATCGGCTTCATCGGCGGCGGCGTCTTCGGGCTTTGCGTGGCGCTTGCCCGCGTTGCCGATAATGCCACGATCCAGCGCGCCAGCACCGGCTATATCGCCGTCTTCCAGGGCACGCCGCTCCTGATGCAGCTTTTCGTGGTTTATTACGGCGTGGCGCTGGCTGGCCTCAATGTCGACGCCTGGATTGCCGTCGCCATCGCCTTCACGCTGCATGCCAGCGCCTTTCTCGGTGAAATCTGGCGGGGCGGCATTCAGGCCGTACCGAAGGGCCAGACGGAAGCCGCCAATGCGCTCGGCCTGCATTATGTCTCCCGCATGAAGGATGTGATCCTGCCGCAGGCCCTCAAGATCTCGCTGCCCGCCACCATCGGCTTCCTGGTGCAGCTCATCAAGGGCACCTCGCTTGCGGCCATTGTCGGCTTTGTCGAACTGTCCCGCGCCGGCCAGATCGTCTCCAACCAGACGTTCCGCCCGCTCACCGTCTTCGCCATCGTCGGCATCATCTATTTCCTGATCTGCTGGCCGCTTTCCCTGTGGGGCGCCGGCGTCGAAAAGCGGCTGCAGGCCGCATCCCGCTAAATGTCACGATCATCTCATCAGCTTTGTAAGGAGGAGCAAAAGATGAAAACCAGAACTATGAAATTCTCACGTCGCACCCTGCTCGCGCTTGCCGCAGCAACCGTCGCCCTGCCCTTTGTCGCACCGGTCGATGCTTTCGCCGGCACGGTGGAAGAGGCCAAGGCCAAGGGCAAGGTCGTCATCGGCATTCAGGGTGACAATTCGCCATGGGGCTTCGTCAATTCCAGCGGCGTGCAGGATGGTCTCGATGCCGATATCGGCAAGGCCTTTGCCGACTATCTCGGCGTCAAGGTCGAATTCGTGCCGCTTGCCGTGGCAAACCGTATTCCCGCCCTTCTGACCGGCAAGGTCGATCTGCTGTTCGCAACCATGGGCATGACCGCCGAGCGCGCCAAGACCATTCAATATTCCAAGCCCTATGCCGGCAACGTGCTGTCCGTTTACGGTCCGAAAGACAAGAAGATCGCCGGTTATGACGATCTGACCGGCGTTGCCGTTGGCGTGCCGAAGTCGAGCGCGATGGACACCTCTATCACGGCAGGCGCTGGCTCGAAGGCCAATATCCTGCGCTTTGATGATGACGCCGCCAATATTCAGGCGCTCATCTCCGGCCAGGTCGAGGTTGTCGGCGGCAACCAGTTTTATGGCGATCGCCTGAACAAGGCCGCCGAAGGCAAATACGAACCGAAATTCGATCTGACGACGCTTTATAACGGCGCCGGCACCCGTCCGGGTGAAAAGGACTGGAACGAGACCGTCAACGCCTTCCTCGACAAGATCAAGTCAGACGGCCAGCTGGCCAAGATCTACGACAAGTGGATGAAGCGCGACGTTCCGGCCTTCCCGGACAGCCTGCCCGACATCCCTTTCACCGTGAAGTAAGCAGGAGGTTTCCATGCCGCAATCCGCCACTGCCGAGGTTCCGCTTATCGCCCTTCAAGGGGTTGGAAAGTGGTATGGAGCCTTCCACGCGCTAAAGAATATCGACATGACGGTTCGCAAGGGTGAAAAAATCGTCCTTTGCGGCCCGTCCGGTTCGGGAAAATCCACCCTGATCCGCTGCATCAACCATCTGGAGGAAATCCAGGAGGGCAAGATCACGGTCGAAGGGACCACGCTTTCGGATTCGAGCCGCGCCATCGATGCGGTTCGCCGCGAGGTGGGCATGGTGTTCCAGAGCTTTAATCTCTTCCCGCACAAGACCATCATGGAAAACTGCACGCTGGCGCCCATGCGGGTGAAGGGGCTTTCGAAAGCCGATGCGGAGGCGACGGCGCGCAAATATCTCGAGCGCGTGCGCATTCTTAATCAGGCCGACAAATATCCGGCCCAGCTTTCCGGCGGACAGCAGCAGCGCGCGGCGATTGCCCGGGCGCTCTGCATGGAGCCAAAAGCCATGCTGTTCGATGAACCGACTTCGGCGCTCGATCCGGAAATGGTGAAGGAAGTGCTCGACACCATGATCGGGCTTGCCCGTGACGGCATGACGATGATCTGCGTGACCCATGAAATGGGTTTTGCCCGGCAGGTGGCCGACCGCGTGGTCTTCATGTCGGAAGGCGAGATCATCGAGGAAGGCCCGCCGGAAGAATTCTTCAGCGATCCCAAGCACCAGCGCACCCGTACCTTCCTCGGCGAAATTCTCGCCCACCATTGAGGCTCGCCTGTCTGCCCTCGGACATGTGGCGACCTCTCGACATACACGACGTCATCCTCGGGCTCGACCCCGAGGATCCATGAGTTTCAGCGGATGATCAATCCTCGGGTTTAACCCGAGGACGAGGATGACGAAGGAGGGGTTTCAATACCCCGCCAGCAACCCGAAGGCAGGCGGAGCCCGCCCCGAACCGACGAACGACACCGGATCATGACAGAGAAAACCGCCTTCAAGGTCGGCCTCATTGGCGCCGATATCCAGCTTTCGAAATCGCCCGCGCTGCATATGCGCGAAGGGGCTGCCCATGGCCTCGATTATTCCTATGAGCTGGTGGATGTCACTGCCCGCAAGCTCCCGGCCAGCGCCCTTCCCGTCCTGCTCGACGAGCTGGAAGCGCGCGGTTTTGCCGGCACCAATATCACCCACCCATTCAAGCAGGCGGTCATTCCGCACCTGCATGAATTGTCGGAAGATGCCCGTATGCTGGGCGCGGTCAACACCGTCGTCTTCAAGGACGGTCGCCGCATCGGCCACAATACCGACTGGTACGGTTTTTACGAAAGCTTCGTGCGTGGCTTGCCGGATGCGAAGCGGGATCGCGCGCTGCTCGTCGGCGCGGGTGGGGCGGGTGTCGCGGTGGCGCATGCCGCGCTGAAGCTCGATATCGCTCGGCTAGACATTTTCGACCGCGAGTTCGAAAGGGCGGAGCGACTGGCTCTCGAGCTCAATGCCCGCTTTGGCGCAGGCCGCGCCTTTGCCGTTGAGGACCCGTCCGCCTCCCTGCCCTTCGCCAACGGTCTCATCCACGCCACCCCGATGGGCATGCCCGCCCATCCCGGCATGCCGGTTTCAGCCGATCTCATCGAACAGCGGCACTGGGTGGCCGATATCGTCTATATGCCGCTCGTCACCGAACTTCTGGCGACGGCGGCGAAAAAAGGCTGTCGCACCCTGCCCGGCGGCGGCATGACCGTTTTTCAGGCCGTCGGCGCATTCCGCCTCTTCTGCGGTCGCGAGCCGGATGCGCAGCGCATGACGGCGCATTTCACCGAACTTTGCATGGCGGAGGGTGTGGCATGAGCCTTTTCACCATCCTCAATGGCCCGAACCTCAACCTGCTCGGCCAGCGCCAGCCGGAAATCTATGGCTATGAGACCCTGGCCGATATCGAAGCCATTTGCCGTGGGATAACCGAAGCCGCCGGCCACGAACTGTTCTTTGCCCAGAGCAACCGCGAATATGAGTTGATCGACTGGATTCACGAAGCGCGGGGCAAATCATCAGGCATAGCCATCAATCCCGGCGCCTTTACCCACACATCAGTGGCCATCCTCGATGCGCTGAACGCCTTCGAAGCGCCCGTCATCGAGGTTCACATTTCCAACATCCACAAACGCGAGGTTTTCCGCCACCATTCCTATGTCTCGACCCGCGCCGAAGGCGTAATCGCCGGCCTCGGCATCGAAGGTTATGAGGTGGCTTTACGCCACCTGATCAACCGTCTTTCCCGATCGTCGTGATATGGCCGGGCGTCAGCACATAACGCAGCACCATGTCGCTGACATGCCGCGACAGTGTGTCCTGCCCCTCATCGGTGAACAGATTATCACCGAAGATGAACGAGAAGGTCGCGACATTCGAGACGTTGAAAAAAGACAGCGCGCTGATCTGCCAGTGCAGTTCCAGCGCATCGATGCCGTTACGGAAGATGCCACGCTTCTGCCCGCGCAGCAGCACGCTTTCCAGCGCGTCGATGGCCGGCCTGTTGAGCTGGCGGATCGTCTCCGACGATTGCATATGCCGGCCGTGATGGATGTTTTCGATCATCACCATGCGAATGAAGGCCGGGTTGCGACGGTGGTGGTCAAAGGTGAACCGACAGAGCTTGTCGAGCGCCGCAGCCGGCTCAAGGTCGTCGAGCTCCAGATTGCTCTCGCCGCCGCGCACCTTGGCATAGGCTTCCTCAAGCACGCGCTGGTAAAGGCTCTCCTTATCGCTGAAATAATAATAGATCATGCGCTTGGACGTGCGCGTGCGGGCGGCGATTTCATCGATGCGGGCGCCGGAAAGGCCGTTCTGCGAAAACTCTTCCATGGCCACCGAAAGAATGTCGCGGCGAACCCCCTCCGGATCGCGCTTCGCCTGCCGGCTGTCTCGGGTTCCGTTCGAAGTCGCGCTTTTGGTCATGATCCATTCCATCGGTGGGGCGGCTGGCCTGTCGCCACGCCCTGATTATTAACCAATCAGTACATAAGGCTGAAAAGGAAGGCAATATGGCGAGCTATGACACAGGCAGACACAGCATGCCAATGCGCACATCCATTGCAACCGTATCGATCAGCGGCGAATTTCCCGAAAAACTGGCCGCCATCGCCAAGGCCGGTTTTACCGGCGTGGAAATTTTCGAAAACGATTTCCTGACCTATGACGCCTCCCCGCGCGAGGTAAAGGCTTTGGTGGCCGATCACGGGCTGGACATTACCCTGTTCCAGCCATTCCGCGATTTTGAAGGCATGCCGGAACCGCACCGGGCCCGCACCTTCGAGAGAGCACAGCGCAAGTTCGATATCATGGGCGAACTCGGCACCGATCTGATGCTGATCTGCTCCAATGTCTCGCCGGTCTCGCTCGGCGGCATCGACCGCGCCGCCGCCGATTTCCATCAGCTCGGTGAACTGGCCGCAAAACATGGTGTGCGCGTCGGTTACGAGGCGCTGGCCTGGGGCCGCCATATCAGCGATCACCGCGATGCCTGGGAGGTGGTGCGCCGCGCCGACCACGCCAATGTCGGCATCATTCTCGACAGTTTCCACACGCTGTCTCGCAAGATCGACCCCAATTCGATCCGCTCCATTCCCGGCGACAAGATCTTCATCGTGCAGCTGGCCGATGCGCCGCTGATCGACATGGACCTGCTTTACTGGAGCCGCCATTTCCGCAACATGCCGGGCGAAGGCGATCTGCCTGTCGTGGATTTCATGCGCGCCGTGGCTGCAACCGGTTATAACGGCCCGCTGTCGCTCGAAATCTTCAACGACCAGTTCCGCGGCGGCTCGGCCCGCCTGCTTGCCGAAGATGGCCACCGTTCGCTGGTCAACCTCATGGATCAGGTACGCCGCCTCGAGCCGGATATCCGCATCGATGTGCCCGCCATGCCCGAACGGGTCGAGACGCAAGGCGTGGAATTCGTCGAATTCACCACTGCACCCGAAGAAAAGGCAAATCTGGAAGCGCTGCTCGCCACGCTCGGCTTTGAAAAAACCGCAAGGCATCGCAACCGTGACGTTGATCTCCATACGCAGGGCGATATCCGTATCGTCATCAATACCGGTGGCACCGGCGACAGTTTCGCCGGCGCGTCCTATTCCATCCACGGCACCAATGCCTATGCTTTCGGACTCAAGGTCGCGGACGCGCAGGCTGCCCTTGCCCGTGCGGAAGCGCTCGGTGCACCAACCTTTGCCGAGCCGCGCCGATCGGGCGAGGTCGCCGTCCCCGCCATTCAGGGTGTGGGCAATGGCGTTATCTATTTCCTCGACGGCTCCCCGGCACTCGCTTCCATCTGGGACAATGAATTTGTGCCGGCAGAAGGTCAGACCGGGAAAGGCGACGCTCATCTCACCCGTATCGATCATCTTGCGCAAACAACGCATTACGATGAAATGCTGACCTGGCTTCTGTTTTACACGTCGCTGTTTTCCTCCCGCCGCACGCCGATGGTCGATGTGGTCGATCCCGGCGGGCTGGTGCGCAGCCAGGCGATTGAAAGCGTGCCTTCACCGCATTTTCGCCTGACCATGAACGGCGCGGACAATCGCAAGACTTTCGCCGGCAAATTTTTGGCCGAAGGTTTTGGCACCAGCATCCAGCATATCGCCTTTGCTACAAGCGATATCTTCGCCACCGCAGGAGCGTTGCGGGCCCGGGGGTTTCAGGCACTGCCCATCTCACGCAATTATTACGACGACCTCGAGGCGCGCTTCGGGCTGGAGCCGGAATTTTCCGATGCGCTGCGGGCGGCAAGCATTCTCTACGACCGCGACGACAACGGCGAATATTTCCAGATATACAGCCGCACCTTTGGCGAAGGTTTCTTCTTCGAAATCATCGAGAGACGTGGGGCCTATGGCGGTTATGGCGCCATGAATGCGCCCTTCCGCATCGCCGCGCAAAGGCGCCTTGCGCCTCCGGTCGGCATGCCGCGGGAATAGGCATGGACGCCTGCCCACCGGCATCGCCGATATTCAATCGAGCCGCAGCCGCAGGCATGCCTCCTCGGCCGGCCCTCATTCACGCCAGTGTCGTTATCTCATAGTCCCGTGGAATGGCGGAGGTCGCAACGAACCACTGAGACGCGCGTGTCCGCTGCTGGTGAAAATCAAAGGCGTCCCGATCGATAAAAAGCTCTTCCACCCGCCAGATCAGCGGATCGTCGGTCTGAGATACCTCGAAGGAAAGACAGCCCGGCTCCGCTCTCGTCAGGCGGATATGCTCAGGCAGATGACGCACGACCAGTTCGACATCCTCCATTGATGCACAACGCAGGAAGCCGGATAGCCTGACCGCACCTGTCCTATTCGTCATATTCGGTATCCTTTTTGGGTATTCTTTATTCACCCTGTAACACGGGGAGCGATACAATCGCCTCCCATTTCGACATCGCGGCAAAATTTGCCCGCTTATCCTTCCTCCGCCATCCTCGGGTCAAGCCCGAGGATGGCGTCGAATATATCGGAGCCGTTATCGATCTCCGGCACCCACGCCCAAAATAAATGCAGCTGCGTATTTGTAGAGCATTACACAAAAATTGTTCAACACTATGGACATGATTGTCCGGTTTTGTTAGCTTTTTTGTAAAACAAGGGTGGGGAATACAGTTTCATGCGCATCATCGATTCCGAAACCGATGCCAGGCATTTTGCCGGCACCGACGGGGTTGTTTTAAAGGCCTGCAGAGGATCGCGATATCTGCATCTGCCGGCAGCAACCGATGCGCATTGCGCGCTCAAGGCGGCGTAAGACGTCATGCGCCTCTCTGCGACATTCCCGTTCTCTGGCGCAACGCCGCAGACCGCCCCCTTATCCCCCGCACTTCGCACTTCCCAATTTCAGATGGCAGCGCCGGAAATTCCGCGCATGCCAAGCCGGAGACGCTGATATGACTGCCGCAAACCGCAACGCCCTCCTCTCGGTTGAAAACCTGAGCGTTGAGTTCGGCGACAGCCGCGTCGTGGATGATATTTCCTTTGCCGTGGAGGCAGGCAGGACGGTGGCGATCGTCGGTGAATCCGGGTCGGGAAAATCCGTCACCTCGCTTTCCACGATGCGTCTTGCTGACATGATGGGCGCCAAGTACCCCGCCGGCCGCATCCTGTTCGAAGGCAGGGACCTGCTGAAAGCCTCGCAGAAGGAGATGCGCTCAATCCGCGGCAAGGAGATCGCCATGATCTTCCAGGAGCCGATGACGTCGCTCAACCCCGTCTTCACCATCGGCGACCAGATCTGCGAAGTGCTGATGCTGCACGAGAAGACAGGCAAGCAGGCGGCGATTGCGGAAGCGCAGAAACTCCTCGAAATGGTACGGCTGCCCGACGCGGCCGAGCTTCTGAAACGGTATCCGCACCAGCTTTCCGGCGGCATGCGCCAGCGCGTGATGATCGCCATGGCGCTCGCCTGTCGGCCAAAGCTTTTGATCGCCGACGAACCGACGACGGCGCTGGATGTGACCATTCAGGCGCAGATCCTCAACATCATGCGCGACCTGCAGAAGAAACTCGGCATGGGCATGGTCTTCATCACCCATGATATGGGCGTGGTGGCGGAAATGGCCGATGACGTGGTCGTCATGTGGAAGGGCAAGAAGGTCGAAGAAGGCCC
The DNA here is from genome assembly GCA_025560025.1 of Agrobacterium tumefaciens. NCBI lineage: Bacteria > Pseudomonadati > Pseudomonadota > Alphaproteobacteria > Hyphomicrobiales > Rhizobiaceae > Agrobacterium > Agrobacterium tumefaciens. The sequence continues at coordinate 241,798 of CP048486.1, forward strand.
GGTCAAGGATATCTTCGCCAATCCGCAGCACCCCTATACGCGCGCCCTGCTTTCGGCCGTTCCGCGCCTCGGCAGCATGGAAGGCGAAGAGTTTCCCAAGCGCCTGCCGCTCACCGTGCTGCAGGGTGGCCAGCCGGTTGTGGTTGGCGAAGAGCGCGTGCAGAACACAGCAAAATACGATCAGAAGCCGCTGCTGTCGGTCAAGGACCTGTTCGTCCGTTTCGATATCCGCAAGAACCTGTTCGGCAAGGCGACGCACCGTTGCAACGCCGTGCAGAAGGTGAGCTTCGATATTCACGCGGGCGAAACGCTGGCGCTGGTGGGCGAATCCGGGTCCGGCAAATCCACCATCGGCCGTACCATACAGCAGCTGCAAACCGCCGTATCAGGCGAAATCGCCTTCAACGGACGCAGCTATTCGCAGATGTCGGCGGCAGAGCGCTTCCGCATGCGCCAGGAAGTGCAATATATCTTCCAGGACCCCTTCGCCTCGCTCGATCCGCGCAAGACGGTCGGTTTTTCGATTGCCGAGCCGATCAACACCCACGATTTGATCAACGATCAGAAGGCGGTACGCCGGCGTGTGGATGAATTGCTGGAGCGTGTGGGCCTCAGCTCCGAACATGCCGCGCGGTATCCGCACGAGTTTTCGGGGGGCCAGCGCCAGCGCGTCTGCATTGCCCGTGCGCTGGCTTCCGATCCGAAGCTCATCATCGCGGACGAGGCGCTGTCGGCGCTCGACGTCTCCATTCAGGCGCAGATCATCAATCTGTTCATGGATTTGCAGGCCGAGCGCGGTCTCGCTTATCTCTTCATCAGCCATGACATGGCGGTGGTGGAAAAGATGAGCCACCGCGTCGCCGTGCTTTATCTCGGCCAGATCATGGAAATGGGCAGCCGCCGGCAGGTCTTCGAAACGCCGACGCATGATTATACCCGCCGCCTGCTTTCGGCCGTGCCGGTCGCCGATCCGACCATTGAGCGCCACACCGCCATGATCGAAGGCGAAATTCCCAATCCCGTGCGCCGTGTCGGCGACGAGCCGGCGATTCTCGCTCATGAGGAAATCAATCCGGGCCACTTCATCGCGAAGAGCGCCTGAATAACAACCAGACCCACAACCATCTGAAGAGGAACAGGTAGATGACAATGATCAAGAAGGGGATGACGACAACGTTCGTCGCACTTGCCATGGCCGCCACGGCCTTTACCGCCGCACCGGCTCTCGCCGCCGGCAAGATGACCATTTCCAGCCCGCAGGATCCGGGCAGCTGGGATCCGATCGACACCTTCCTCGTGCAATGGGCTGCCGTCGCCACCAACATCTTCGATGGCCTGACCTATCGCGGCCCGGACCTGAAGGTTGTGCCCGGCCTTGCCGAATCCTGGGAAGAGCTGGATGAGGGCAAGCGTATCCGCTTCAAGCTGCGCCAGAACGTCAAGTTCCACAATGGCGAGCCCTTCAACGCCGCCGCCGTCAAGTTCACCTTCGAGCGCCTTCTCGGCGAACAGGGTGCCAAGGGCCCGCAGCGCTCCAACTATGTCGCCATCGAAAGCGTCGATGTCATCGACGATTACACGGTCGACATGAAGCTGAAGGCGCCGGATCCCGTGCTGCTGACCAAGCTTGCCGGTTATGGCGGCATGATCGTTCCGCCTGCCTACATCAAGGAAAAGGGCGAGGACAATTTCAACCTCAACCCCGTCGGCACCGGCGCGTTCAAATTCGTTTCCTACGCACCAAAGACCAACATCAAGCTGGAAGCCAACCCCGATTACTGGGGCGGTGCGCCAAAGCTTTCCGAGCTTGAATATCGCTTCATCGCCGAGCCCGCGACCGCCGTTGCCGAATTGCAGGCCGGCCGCGTCGATCTCGTCATTCCGCCCACCATCCCGATCGGCATGATCCCGGTCATCGAAGGCGATTCCAAGCTTGAGATCGTCAGCGTGCCCGGCCCGACGGTCGATGCGCTGCGTTTCAACACCCGTGACGGCATCACCGCCGATCCGAAGGTGCGCAAGGCGATCATCATGGCCGTCGACCGCGGCACCATCGTCAAGTCGATCCTTGCCGGTCAGGCATCCGAAATCGCGAGCTTCCAGAGCGCGCTGTCCTTCGGTTACGATCCGGAACTGAAGCCCCTGCCTTACGATCCGGAAGGTGCGAAAAAGCTGCTCGCGGAAGCCGGCGTCAAGCCGGGTGCGACGCTGCAGATCGATATCCGCGGCAATGATGCGACGATGAACGAGGTGGCGCAGGTTATTTCCAGCTACCTCTCCATGGTCGGCATCACCGCCACTATCAAGCCTTACGAAACCAACGTTCTGCTGAACGATATCATCCCGCAGGGCAAGACCGGCGCGATGTTCCAGCAGAAATGGGGCGGCTGGACCTTCGATTACGACAATACGGCCTATTCCATGTATCACTCGGGTGAAAAGTGGAACCCTTACGACAAGGACGAAAAGCTGGACAAGCTGCTTGAATCCCAGCGTCCGCTGACCGACCGTGCCGAGCGCGAAAAGATCCTCAAGGAAATCGGCAGCTATACCGCCGAACGCGCGCTGGAAATTCCGCTTTACAACAGCAATGCCATTTACGGCATCAACAAGCGGGTCAAGGGTTTCGTCGCACCGCCGGATAACCGCCTGAAGCTGACCGACGTGACCGTCGAATAAGCGGGTTAATCCTGTGAACACGCCGCCTTGTCCGCCTCTCGCGGGCAAGGCGGGATTTCTCTTCCCAGTTTTTTCTTCAAGGTAAAAAACGTGGCCGGTTTCCTCATCAAGCGATTGTTGCAGGCGATTTTTGTCGTCATCGCCATCACTCTTCTCGTTTCCTTCGCCATTCGCCTCACCGGCGATCCGGCTGTCACCATGTTCCAGGGCGGCGGCAGCATGACGGAAGACGATCTGGCGCGCATCCGCGCGGCGCTGGGCACTGACCGGCCGTTCTTCGTGCAATATTTCAGCTTCCTGAAGGGCCTCGTGACGCTCGATTTCGGCCGCAGCTTCACCGGTAGCACGCCGGTCTCGCGCCTCATCGCCGATGCCCTGCCCGCCACGCTGCTGCTCGCCTTCATCTCCATGGCGGTGTCGATTGCGCTCTCCATCCCGCTCGGCATCAAGGCGGCGACCTCGCGCGGCAAGACGGCCGATCAGGTGATCCGCATCTTTTCGCTCGTCGGCCTATCCTTCCCGAATTTCTGGCTGGCCACGATGCTGGTGCTCTTATTCTCCATCACGCTCGGCTGGCTGCCGCCAAGCGGCATGGGTGGTTTCGCCAGCTACATCATGCCCGCTGTCACCATGGGCGTCATCCTCACCGCCACCAATGTCCGCCTCGTGCGCACCGCCATGCTCGATACGCTGCGCTCGCAATACATCATGGTGGCGCGCGCCAAGGGCCTCAGCGAAAACAAGGTTCTCTACAAACACGCGCTGCGCAACTGCGCCATTCCGCTCATCACCTATTTCGGCCTGCAATTCGGCGGGCTGCTCGGCGGCATCGTCGTCATCGAACGTGTCTTCAACTGGCCGGGCCTCGGCACGCTGGCTTTCGATGCGGTCGGCGCGCGCGATTATCCCGTGCTTCAGGCCGTCATCACCGTGCTGTCGCTGATGATCGTCGGCATCAACCTTCTGGTCGATATCGCCTATGGGCTTGTCGATCCGCGCATTCGCACGGAGTAAGTGACGATGGCTGCAAAAACCTCGCGTCTCGCGCGCTTCACCAATCTCGAATTCATCCTCGGCGCGTTCCTCACCACGGTCATCTGCCTCGCCGTCGTCTTTTCCGACGTGCTGTTTCCGGGCGGAGCGGACAAGATCGACCTGATGGCGCGCCTTGCCAAGCCCTTTGCCAATGCCGCCCATCCGCTCGGCACCGATCCGCTGGGGCGTGACGTGCTCGCCCGCGTCGTCGCCGGCGGCAAGATTTCGCTGCTGGTCGGTTTCACCTCGGTCATCGGCGCGGTCATCTTCGGCGTCGCGGTTGGTCTGGTGGCCGGTTATTATCGCGGCTTCTGGGATATGCTGGTCATGCGCTTTGCGGATATCCAGCTCGCCATGCCCTTCATTCTGCTCGCCATCACCTTCATCGCCATTGTCGGCGGCAGCCTCACCAACACCATCATCCTCCTGATCGTCTCGCAATGGGTGCAATATGCCCGTCTCGTGCGCGGCTCGGTGCTGACGCTGCGAGAGCGGGAGTTCATCCTTTCCGCCCGCGCCATCGGCGTGAAGGACTGGCGCATCATTCTCCAGCACCTGCTGCCGAACCTCATCGGCCCGGTCATCGTGCTGATGACGCTCAATGTCGCCAACAACATCCTCTTGGAAAGCAGCCTCACCTTCCTCGGCCTCGGCGTCGATCCGACCATTCCGAGCTGGGGCGGCATGCTGGCGGATGGACGGACCTATTTGCAGACGGCATGGTGGGTCAGCGTCTTCCCGGGCCTTGCCATCCTTCTGACGGTGCTTGGCCTCAACCTTCTCGGCGACTGGCTGCGTGACAGCCTCGACCCCACCGGCAGAACTTCGAGGTAAATGCGATGAGCCAGATTTTCGACCAGACTTTCGAACGCACGCTGGATGCGCTTCTCGCCAATGCCGAGCCCGGCCAATCTTTCGAGGCATGGAGCTTCGATGATGCCAAAAGCCGCCGCGAAGCCGAAAACCGGCTGAAGAAAAAAGGCGTCAGCGCCCGCATCCGCAGCGCCTACAAGCCGCTTCTCTTCACCTTTCTGGAAGAGATCAATCTGGATGGCGTCGACACCATCGAGGTGCGTTACCCGGTGCATGCCAACGCACCCGCCAATCGTTTCCGGCTGGAGGCCTATCCGCTGGCCGCGCTGGTGGGCGATGCGAAGATCGACTTCGTCGCCCGAAAAGACGACGCCTTCCATTATGATGTTACCCTGAGTCGCAACGGCAAGAAGGAAACCCTGAAGATTCTGGCGCCAAACCGGGTGCACACCGATATCGTCGGCGAAACCAATGTTTCACCCACGGGCTGGTTCCGGTTTGCCGGCGACGCTTTAGGCGAGCGGCTGGAGACGGACTACGAACGGCTTTTCGAAGCGGCGATTCATGCCTTCGCTAACCACGGCTGGGGCGATGAAGAGCCCTATTTCGAGGAACTGAACATCCGCGTCGCGCATCCGGCCGAAGATCTGCCGCTCTCCCTTGGCGATGAGGTCGTCAGCCTGCGCGAAGCCCTGCATGAGGATTTCTATTTCTCGCTGCTGGAGTTCTTCCAGAAAAAGTCGGGCCGGCCGCTGGGCGACCGGGGCCTGAAGCCCGGCCAGATCGTGCCGGAAATCGTGAAAAGCGAAGGTGAAGTCTCCGTGCGCATCGAGGCCCGCACGCTCACCACCGCCTTTCTCGATGGCCGTGAACAGCAGATCGATACGGCCAGCGAACCGGTTGCGGCAGGCCAGCTCGCGAAACTGCTTGAAGAAATCGGCGGCGAGGCCTTCGAGGCCCGCTCCCGTTCCGGCCGTATTCTTGCCGCCCGTTATGTCGCCGGCAGCGATGCCGCAGTGATGATCAGCGGCGGCCAGCACCCCAACGAGACCACAGGCATCGTCGGCGCCATCCGTGCCGCCCGTAAACTTGCCGAGCGCAGGGGCGCACATTTCACCATTTCGCCGCTGGAAAATCCTGACGGTTACGCCCTTCATCAACGGCTGAGAGCCGACAATCCGCGCCACATGCATCACGCGGCGCGTTACACGGCGCTCGGCGACGATCTCGAATATCGCACGCGGGAAAATTCGGGTGTCCATCTCAACGAGAAGGCAATCCGTTTCAGGGCGCAGGAGATGAGCGGCGCGAGCCTGCATGTGAACCTGCACGGTTATCCATCCCATGAATGGACCCGGCCGCTTTCCGGCTATGTACCGCGCAATTTTGCCATGTGGACGCTGCCGAAGGGTTTCTTCCTCATCATCCGCCACCATGCGGACTGGGAAAGGCAGGCCGAAGCCCTGCTCGACCGGGTGACCCGCCATCTCGGCGCGATTCCCGGCCTGCTCGATTACAACAACCGACAGATCGCTCTTTATGAAATCCACGCCGGCGAAACCGGTTTCCGCATCATCAACGGTTTCCCGTGCCTGTCCTCCGTCGACGACCGCCACACCGTGCCGATGACGCTGATCACCGAATATCCTGATGAGACGATCTACGGCAACGACTTCATCACCGGTCACACCGCGCAGATGGAAACGGTTCTCTCCGCCTATGATGCCTGGCAGAAGATTCTCGTCGGGGAAGTCGCCTGATATTGCAGGCCGCCCTCGATGGGCGGCCTATTTTCCCGCCGTGCCGGCGAGTTTTTGGTCCCGCTGCTTCTGCAAAAGCCTCTTGCCCTTGCTCAGAATATGCATATTTGCGGCATCAAGCTTGTTGTACCCGGCCTGAATAATATCGAGATCGGCAACGTGACCGATTGCTGCCAGCTCATGCATCACGTCGCCAATAGCGACATCGACACTCTGCTTTTGCAGGTTGACCACGTCCTCCACCGCAGCGTGCATGCCTTGCGCGTCTCCGCCCATGACATGATACAGCGCCAGCGTCTTGCGAAGAAATGCTTCGCGGCGCTCGATCTTGTTGTTGAGTATACTTTCGCCAACGCGATCTCGCATCAACTCAACAACTCTATTTTGATATTCGCCCATCAGACACCAAATAAAGTTCACAATATGCTTCGCGAGGCTACAAACAATCCCCTTAGAACTGGTTAAGGCACGAGGCTTGCGCGGGTATGACCGTCATTTTCGAAACATGCACAAAAGCTGGTTTTCATGACGAAGCATTTCGATACCATGTGCCGCGAAAACACCGGTCGTGATGGCTGCGGCGGCGCTATATAGTGAGAATCACGGGATGATCACTATTGTGCGATCTCGCATGAGACAAACCCTGTAAGACGGGTATTGATAACCGTCAGGTTATTTATCATCCCCCTTATTTCATTTTACTTTGGCCACCGCACTCATCAATCTGGCAGCCTGGATCGGTGGATGGGAGCCACGGATCAATTGGGAGGAATTCATGAAATTACGGATCACCGCCGCCATCGCGGCCATCTGCTTCAGTACTGCCGCTTATGCCGAGACCATCAAGGTCGGCGTGGTCGGTCCGTTCTCCGGCCCCTTCGCGCTGCAGGGCAAGAACTTCAAGGCCGGCATCGATGCCTGGTTCGCCCTGCATGGAAACAAGGTCGGCGATGACACGGTCGAAGTCGTCTATCGCGATGTGCCGCAGGCCGATCCGGCGCAGTCCAAGGCGCTGGCGCAGGAGCTGGTGGTGAAGGAAGGCGTGCAATATCTCGCCGGCTTCTATTTCACCCCGGATGCGATGGCCGTCACGCCTTTGCTGAAGCAGGGCAACGTGCCGATGGTCATCATGAATGCCGCCACTTCGGCCATCGTGACCAAGAGCCCGTATGTGGTGCGCACCTCGTTCACCACCTGGCAGACCTCCACCCCCATCGCCAAGGTGGCCTTTGATGGCGGCGTGAAGAAGGTCATCTCGCTGGTCAGCGATTATGGCCCGGGCGTCGATGCCGAGAACGCCTTTAAGGCGGCCTTTACCGCCGCCGGCGGCGAGGTTGTCGAAAGCATCCGCATGCCGCTTTCCACCAATGATTTCAGCCCGATCATGCAGCGCGTGAAGGATTCCGGCGCGCAAGGCGTCTTCGCCTTCCTGCCGTCGGGCCCGACCACGCTCGGTTTCGTCAAGGCCTTCAACGATAACGGCCTGAAATCCGCAGGCGTCAAGCTCTTCGCGCCGGGCGATCTGACGCAGGAATCCGACCTGCCGGCGCTTGGCGAAGCCGCGCTCGGCATGCAGACGACCTTCCACTACGCCGTCTCGCATGATTCCCCCGAGAACAAGACCTTCGTGGAAGCCGCCGCCAAGGCCATCGGCAATCCGAAGGAGCTCTCCTTCCCTTCCGTCGGCGCCTTTGACGGCATGTATGTCATCAGCAAGATGATCGAAGCCACCGGCGGCAAACAGGATGCGGAAAAGGCGGTGGACGCGGTGAAGGGTCTTTCCTGGACAAGCCCGCGCGGCCCTGTCAGCATCGATCCGGAAAGCCGCCACATCACGCAGAACATCTATCTGCGCGAAGTGGCCAAGGGCGATGACGGCAATTATTACAACAAGGAAGTCCAGACCTTTGAAAAACAGGGCGATCCGGGCCTCGCTGCCGCGAAATAACAGCGGCTCGTAAAGACGTTCCGGGCCGCCCGTGGCGGCTCGGTTCCGGCCCGGATGGGTATTGCAGCACCGGGAGGAGCTTTTCAGCATGCAGACGGTCTTCAGCATCCTTGTCGATGCGCTTGCCTATGGCATGGTCCTGTTCATCATCTCCATCGGCCTTTCGGTGACGATGGGGCTGATGCGGGTGGTCAATCTGGCGCATGGCGCCTTCGCCATGATCGGCGGTTACCTCGCCTCCTATGCCGCCCACGGCCTCGGTCTCGGTTATGCCGTGGCGATCCTCGTCGCCATCGTCGGCACCATCGTCATCGCCATTCCGCTTGAGCGTTTTCTCTATCGCCGCATCTATGGCGCGCCGGAACTGACGCAGGTGCTGATGACCATCGGCATCACATTCTGCATCATCGGCATCGCCAATTTCGTTTTCGGCCCGACGCTGAAGACCATACCGCTGCCGCAGCAACTGGCCGGCCCCACCGATCTCGGCTTCCGCACCATCGCCACGCATCGAATCTTCGCCATTGCCTGCGGTCTTGCCGTGGCCGGCGCGCTGTGGTTCACCTTCGAAAAGACCGCCTTCGGCATCAAGCTGCGCGCTGCTGTCGATAATGCCGCCATGGCGGCCGCACTCGGCGTTCGCACTGAGGTTATCTATGCCGTCAGCTTCGCCATCGCCGTCGGCCTTGCCGCCATGGGCGGCGTCATCGGCGCGGAATTGCTGCCGGTCGAACCCTATTATGCGCTGCGCTATATGGTTACCTTCCTCGTGGTGGTCTCGGTCGGCGGCGCTGGCTCCATTCCGGGCGCGCTGATCGCCTGTCTGCTGCTCGGTGCAATTGATACGACCGGGCGGTATCTTGCCCCCGAATATGGCGAATTCTTCTTTTACCTGGCGGTCATCGTGATCATCACGCTGTTCCCGCGCGGCCTTCTCGGAAGGGCGAAATGAGATGGCGGTGCTCATGAACGACGTGACTGAAACGGCAGAAATCCCGAAGGCGCGCTCACCGCTGCGCACGCTTGCGGGACCGCTCCTCATCATTATCGCCGCGATTGCCGGTTATTACCTGTTCCCGGATAATCTGGCGCTTCTGACCCGCATCATCGCCATTGCGCTGCTGGTGCTGTCGATCGATCTCGTTACCGGCTATTGCGGCGTCGCCACGCTTGGCCATGCCGCGCTCTTCGGTGCCGGCGCCTATGCCGCCGGCATCGCCGCTGCCCATTTCGAGATAACCGATCCGCTGCTGATGACCGTGATCGGCGCGGCTGCGGGCGGCGTTGCCGGGCTGGTCTCCGGCACGGTTCTCTTGCGCGCCCACGGCCTGCCGCAACTCGTTCTTTCCATCGCCGTCATCCACCTGTTCCACGAGGCGGCCAACAAGGCATCGGGCTGGACCGGCGGCAGCGACGGACTTGCCGGCGTTTCCCCGGACGCCCTGTTCGGCACCTTCGAATTCGATCTTTTCGGCCGCACCGCCTATATTTACGGCGTCTGTCTGCTGCTCGTCGTCTTCCTCGCCCTCAGGGTCGTGGTCAATTCGCCCTTCGGCATGTTGTGCCGCGGCGTCAAGCAGGACAGCATCCGCATTCAGGCCATGGGCGGCGCCGTCAACGGCACGATTTTGAAGATGTTCGTCATATCGGGCATCGTCGCCGGCATTGGCGGTGCGCTGAATGCCATTTCCACCCAGGTCGTCGGCCTCGACAGCCTCAGCTTCACGCTTTCGGCCGAAGCGCTGGTCATGCTGGTGCTCGGCGGCGCGGGTTCGCTTTACGGCGCGCTGATCGGCACCGTCACTTTCATGTGGTTCGAAGATGTCGTTTCCGCCGCCAATCCGTTCCACTGGCTCACTATTGTCGGCCTGCTGCTGATTGCCGTCGTGCTGTTTGCGCCGCGCGGGCTTTATGGCGCGGGTGAGCAGATCATTGCGCGCATCCGTGGAGGTCGCAAATGAGCGCCATTTTCGAAGTCTCCGGCCTCAAGAAGAATTTCGGCGGCCTCGTCGTCACCAACAATGTCTCGCTGTCGCTTTCGCCGGGAGACCGCACGGTGCTGATCGGCCCCAATGGCGCCGGCAAGACCACCTTCGTCAATCTCGTCACCGGCAATATCAAGCCCTCGGCCGGCACGGTGCGCATCGCCGGCGAAGACGTGACCGGCCTCAGCGCCAGCCAGCGGGTGAAGCGCGGCCTCGTCCGCTCCTTCCAGGTCACAAGGCTGTTTCAGGACATGACGCCGGAAGAACACGTGGCGCTCGCCATTCTCCAGCGCGAAGGCAAGACGGGCCGGATTTTCGGCCGTTACCGCGCCATGCCTGCGGTGATGAGCGAAGCCCGCGACATTCTCGGCACGCTCGGTCTTCTGGCCCTTGCGGAAACCCGCGTGCGCGAAATCGCCTATGGCCAGCAACGGCTGATCGAGATCGCGCTTGCCATGGCGCTTCGCCCGAAAATCCTGCTACTGGACGAACCGGCCGCCGGCGTGCCTTCCACGGAAACCGCGCGCATCGAACAGGCGCTCGACCGGCTACCGGCCGATCTCGCCATATTGATGATCGAGCACGACATGGATCTGGTCTTCCGTTTTGCCAAACGTGTGGTGGTACTCGCCGCAGGCGCCGTCATCTTCGACGGTTCGCCTGATGACGTCACCAGCAATGCGGAAGTCCGCCAAGCCTATCTGGGAAGTTACGCCGATGCCCGCAGCGCCGCTTGAAATCGTCAACCTCACCGCCGGTTATGGCCCCACCCGCGTCATTGAGGGCCTGTCGCTTTCCGTGCCGTCGGGCTCGCGTTTTGCCGTGCTCGGCCGCAACGGCGTCGGCAAAACCAGCCTCTTCGCCACACTGGCCGGCCAGACGAAACGCTTTGCCGGCGATATCCGCATCGGCGGGCAGGACATCGCCGCTTTGCCGAGCGCTGCCCGCGCCAAAGCCGGCCTCGGCTACGTGCCGCAGACGCGTGACGTTTTCCCGACGCTCACCGTCGAGGAGAACCTGTTCGTCGGCCTCAAGACCCGGCCGAAATCGGCCATCGAGGAAGCCTACACGCTGTTTCCGCGCCTAAAGGAGCGCCGCCGTAATCTCGGCTCGCAACTTTCCGGCGGCGAACAACAGATGCTCTCCACCGCCCGCACGATTCTCGGCCAGCCGCGCGTGCTGCTTCTCGACGAACCGCTCGAAGGCCTCGCCCCTGTCATCTGCGAAGAGCTGATGGCGGCCTTCTCCAAACTGGCGCAATCGGGTGAAATGACCATTCTCCTCGTCGAACAGCGCATCCAGATGGCCATCGACTTCGCTGACCACGCCATCATCATGGAACGCGGCCGCATCGTCTGGGAAGGGCCATCCAGCGATCTTGCGGAAAACCCGGATATTATCGATACGCATCTTGGGGTTGGCGGGCTGCACTGAGCCAACGCATCGCCGTTGCGCGATCATATATATAATCTCTGTCATACCGGCCTTGAGCCGGTATCCAGCCACCCCAAGTCCTTGGGGTGAAAAGCCTCTTCGCGCCGCGCAGACGCGCGCCGGCTGGTTTCCGGCTCAAGGCCGGAATGACGGAGGGTGACTGATCAAACAAAGCCCCCGTCGTCTCATTTACCGTCTCTAAAAAACCCAATGGAATAAAAATTCCACTGCAGTTAAAGTGCACACGATTTCAGTCTGCACAAAGGAACGACAATGACGGCAATCGAGGTGCCAGAATCCGTAAAGGCTTTTGAGGAGCGGCTGCTCCAGGTCGCGGAGGGTTTGCCGAAACGATTGCGGCAATGCGCCGATTATGTCGCTTCCAATCAGGATCGCATCGCCGTTTCCACTGTCGCTGAAATGGCGGAAGGGGCTGGCGTACAGCCCTCGGCCTTCATGCGTTTTTGCCAGATCATGGGCTTTTCCGGCTTTTCGGAAATGCAGCGGCTGTTCCGTGATTCCTATGTCGGCGGCTGGCCGGATTATGCGACGCGACTCGACCATTTGCGGGAGAAGGGCGATGAAAGCGCATCCGGCCTGCTTGCCGAATTCGTGGAGGCCGGTCGTTCCTCACTCGAAATGCTGCTGAAATCGGTCGATACCCGCCAGCTTGACGAGGCGGTTTCGGCGCTGGCGAAGGCGCGCACCGTGCATATCATCGGTCTGCGGCGCTCGTTTCCCATTGCCAGCTATCTCGCTTACGCCTTCGAGAAGATGAAGGTGCCGGCGGTTCTGCACAGTGCGGTCGGCGGGCTCGGCAATATCAGCGCCATTTCCCGTGACGACGCGCTGATCGCGATCACCTTTTCCCCCTATTCCGCCGAAACGCTGGAGCTGGCGGAAAACGCCCGCGCCAACGGTATTCCGGTCGTGGCCCTTTCCGATTCCGCCGTCAATCCGCTGCGCAAATCCGGTGCGACGCTGCTGACCGTCACCGAGATCGATTTCGGCGCGTTCCGCTCGCTTTCCGCCACGCTCTGTCTGGCCATTACGCTGGCCGTGGCTGTGGGAACTCGCAAAACAGCCTGAATATTTTTATTGAAAACGGAAAAAATAGAATTTATGATCCAAATCCATGAAACGGGCATTCCATAATCGTCCGTCTCGTGACGAACGAAAATGAGCGGAGGAGGCTCATTGGAGCGGGACGGCGAAAGATGCTGGCGATCGTCGCCTGAATGCCGCTCCAGACATGTGAGACCGTACCGAGGTGCGGTGCTAAGGAGGAACCTTTTGAAAAAACTTGATCTCATCACGATCGGGCGCTCGTCTGTCGATCTGTACGGTTCGCAGGTCGGCGGCCGTCTGGAGGACATGGCCTCCTTTGCCAAATATATCGGCGGCTCTCCCACCAACATCGCAGCCGGTGCCGCACGCCTCGGCCTCGCCAGCGCCGTCATCACCCGCGTCGGCGATGAGCATATGGGCCGCTTCATCCGCGAACAGCTGGTGCGCGAAGGCGTCGATGTGCGCGGTGTGAAGACAGACCCGGAGCGGCTGACCGCGCTGGTGCTGCTCGGCATTCGCGACCAGAACCAGTTCCCGCTGATCTTCTATCGCGAAAACTGCGCCGACATGGCGCTCAGCGAAGACGACATCGATCCCGCCTTCATTGCCGAGGCAGGCTGCGTCTGCGCCACCGGCACGCATCTGTCGCATCCGAAGACGGAGGCGGCGGTGCTGAAGGCGCTGAAACTCGCACGCGGAAATGGCGCGAAGACCGCACTCGATATCGATTACCGGCCCAACCTCTGGGGTGTGGCTGGCCATGGCGACGGCGAGAGCCGTTTCGTCGAATCGCAGAAGGTCACCGCCAAGCTGCAATCCACCCTGCATCTGTTCGACCTGATCGTCGGCACCGAGGAAGAATTCCACATTGCCGGCGGCTCCACCGATACCCTGACCGCGTTGAACGCCGTGCGCAAGGTCTCGAATGCGACGCTGGTGTGCAAGCGCGGGCCGATGGGTGCTTCGGTTTTCGCCGGTGAAATTCCTTCCAGCCTCGACGATGGCGAGACGGGCGAAGGTTTCCCGATCGAGGTCTTCAACGTTCTGGGTGCCGGCGATGGCTTCATGGCCGGGTTGTTTCGCGGCTGGCTGCGCGGCGAAGACTGGCCGACAACGCTGAAATACGCCAATGCCTGCGGCGCTTTCGCCGTCTCCCGCCATGGCTGCACGCCGGCCTATCCAAGCTGGGAAGAGCTGCAATACTTCTTCAAGGCCGGCATTCGCAACAAGGCGCTGCGCAAGGACGAGGCACTGGAGCAGGTGCACTGGTCGACCAACCGCAAGGGCGACTGGGACACGATGCGCGTCTTCGCCTTCGACCACCGCATGCAGCTGGAAGCCATCGCCGACGAGCTTGGCGTCAAGCACGAGCAGATCGGCGCTTTCAAGAAACTCTGCCTTCAGGCCGCACAGCATGTTGCCGGCGACAGGCCGGGTTACGGCATTCTCTGCGACGGTCGTCTCGGCCGTGACGCCCTGTTTGCCGCCAGCGGCTCGGGCCTGTGGATCGGCCGTCCCGTGGAATGGCCGGGTTCGCGCCCGCTGACGCTGGAACCCGATCTCGGCAAGGATTTCGGCGGTCTTTCCGAATGGCCGCTTGAAAATGTCGTCAAGGTTCTGTGTTTCTATCATCCCGACGATACGGATGAGATGCGCGCCACGCAGGAAGAGACGGTCATGCGTCTGTTCCAGGCGACACGCCGCAACCGGCTGGAAATGCTGCTGGAGGTCATTCCCTCCAAGGTCGGCCCGACCGACGATCTCACCGCCGCCCGCATCATCGAGCGGTTCTACGAGATCGGGGTCTATCCCGACTGGTGGAAGCTGGAGCCGATGAAGACCCGTGCTGCATGGAAAAACGCCTGCGACGCGGTGCATCGCAACGATCCTTATGTGCGGGGCATCGTCGTTCTCGGTCTCGACGCGCCGCAAAGCGAACTGGAGGAGAGCTTCCGCCTTGCCGCCGGTTTCGATCTGGTCAAAGGTTTCGCCGTTGGCCGCACGATTTTCGCGGATGCCGCCCGCAGCTGGCTCGGTGGCAAGATGACTGATGAGGAAGCGGTCAGGGATATGGCGCAGCGCTATACCAGCCTGTGCCGCATTTGGGATGAGGCGCGCGCCAAAAAGGGAGAGGCAGCGTGAAGACAATCAGAATGACGGCTGCGCAGGCCATGGTTCGTTACCTGGCAGCGCAGATGAATGAACACGGCGAAACCTATATCGCCGGCATGTGGGCCATTTTCGGCCATGGCAATGTCGCCGGCATCGGCGAAGCGCTTTATGGCATCCGCGACGAACTGCCGACCTATCGTGGCCAGAACGAGCAGTCCATGGCCCATGCGGCCATTGCCTATTCGAAGCAGCTGCGCCGCAGACGCGCGATGGCGGTCACCTCCTCCATCGGCCCCGGTGCGGCCAATATGGTGACGGCGGCGGCGCTGGCGCATGTCAACCGCCTGCCGGTTCTGTTGATCCCCGGCGACGTCTTCGCCAATCGTGGCCCCGATCCCGTCCTCCAGCAGCTCGAAGATTTCGGCGATGGCACGATGACGGTGAATGACTGCTTCCGCCCTGTCAGCCGTTATTTCGACCGCATCATGCGGCCGGAACAGTTGCTCACCGCGCTTCCCCGCGCCATGCGCACCATGACGGACCCGGCCGATTGCGGCCCAGTCACGCTCGCCTTCTGCCAGGACGTGCAGGCGGAAGCCTATGATTACCCCGAGAGTTTCTTCGAAAAGCGTGTCTGGCGTCAGCGCCGTCCCGAGCCCGACGTGGTGGAATTCGATGAAGCCGTCACTGCGCTCAAGGCGGCGAAGAACCCGATCATCGTTGCCGGTGGCGGCGTGCATTTTGCCGGCGCAACCGAAACCCTGAAGCGCTTTGCCGAAACCCACTCCATTCCGGTCGTCGAAACGCAGGCCGGCAAATCGGCATTGGCGTGGGATCACGATCTCAATTTCGGTCCCGTCGGCGTTACCGGTGCGGAAAGCGCCAATATCATCAGCGAAAAGGCCGACCTGGTCTTCGGTGTCGGCACCCGTTTTCAGGATTTCACCACTGGCTCCTGGGCGCTGTTCAAGAACCCGAACCGCAAAATCCTGGCGCTTAACGTTCAGCCCTATGACAGCGCCAAGCACGATGCCATCAGCCTGACGGCGGATGCGAAGATCGGGCTTGAGAAATTGTCGGCCGCCCTCGGCAGCCACCGTTTCGCGGCGCCGGATGCCGGTCTCAAGGCTGCATGGTTTAGAAAGGCCGATGCCGATACGGCAGCGCCGGGCGAAGACAATGCCAACAGCCTGCCCACCGACATGCAGGTCATCGGCGCGGTGCAGCGCCAGTCGCGTGACAATACCGTCGTCATGTGCGCCGCAGGCACCATGCCGGGCGAGCTTCACCAGCTGTGGAAATCCAAGCTGCCGCTCTCCTATCACATGGAATACGGCTTCTCCTGCATGGGTTATGAAGTGGCCGGCGGCCTCGGCATCAAGATGGCGGAACCGGACCGCGACGTGATCGTCATGGTCGGCGACGGCTCCTACATGATGATGAATTCCGAGCTCGCGACATCGGTTGCCATGGGCGTGAAGATCACGCTCGTCATCACTGACAACAGGGGTTACGGCTGCATCAACCGGCTGCAGATGGAAACCGGCGGCGCGGAGTTCAACAATCTCTACGCCCACACCAACGTCAACCCGATCGCCATCGATTTCGTGGCCCATGCGGGCTCAATGGGGGCGGATGCGCGCAAGGTTTCCACCATAAGCGAGCTGGAAGAGGCGCTTGCCGCGGCCCGTGCCTCCAGCCGCACCACCGTCATCGTCATCGATACCGACCCTTACCCGACCCCGCAGGCCGGCGGTCACTGGTGGGATGTCGCGGTGCCTGAAACCTCTGATCGCGCTGAAGTCGCCGATGCGCGCGCCCGTTATGAAAACCATCTCAAGGAAAGACAGTAAGATGATCCGTTACGGAACCAACCCGATTGCCTGGTCCAACGACGACGACCGCACGCTGGGCGCGCATATCAGCCTCGAACAATGCCTCGATGAAACCGCCAAGATCGGTTTCGACGGCATCGAGAAGGGCCACAAGTTCCCGACCGAGCCGGAAGGCCTGAAGGGCGTGCTTTCGCCGCGCGGTCTCTCTTTCGTCTCCGGCTGGCATTCGCTGAACCTTCTGACCGACGACATCGAATCCGAAAAGAAGGCGATGCAGCCGGCGCTCGATCTCCTGAAGGCCATGGGCTCGAAGGTCATCATCGTCTGCGAGACCTCCAATGCCATCCACGGCGATGACAACAAGGCGCTGGTCGACCGTCCGCGCCTTGCGGCCGGGGATTGGGCGAAATTCGGCACGGGCATCGAGGCGCTGGCCGCCTTTGCCGCAGAACAGGGCATCACCCTCGTTTATCACCACCACATGGGAACGGTGGTCGAGAGCGAAGAGGAAATCGACCTCCTGATGAAGCATACCGGCCCGAAGACGCATCTGCTGCTCGATACCGGCCATTGCCTGTTCGGCGGCGGCGATCCCGTGCGCGTCGCGCAGAAATATATGGGTCGCGTCGGCCATATCCATGCCAAGAACGTGCGCCCTGCCATTGCCGATCAGGTTCGTGGTGAGCGCCTCTCCTTCCTCGAAGGCGTGCGCCGCGGCGTGTTCACCGTTCCCGGCGACAGCGAAGGCGGCGTGAACTTCCCGCCGGTGCTGAAGGTCGCGGCCGAGCATGGTTACAGCGGCTGGCTGGTGATCGAGGCCGAACAGGACCCGGATGTCCGCAACCCGTTCGAATATCAGAGCCTCGGGCTGAAATCGCTGAAGGCTTTTGCGCGCGAAGCAGGGCTGGACAAGGCTCAGGCTGCTTGAGCTGAGAGGGGGGCATTCGTCCATATATCCAGAATCGTATGTTCCGGTGCACCCCCTCCTCCCTCATTCCTGTGCTTGTCACAGGAATCCAGCCGACGCGCGTCGGCGCGGCGGGAAGACTCCTCTCAGCCCAAGGACTTGGGCTGGCTGGATCCCTGTGACGAGCACAGGGATGAGGGAAACGCGGGAATAGCCGCCCGATAAATTGAACGACTGACCAAAAAGGAACACCACCATGACCTCACTTCTGCGCAAGCCGGTCGCGACCAGCGGCAAGGTGCACGACATCACGCCCCAAAGCGCGGATTGGGGTTATGTCGGTTTCGGCCTCTACCGCCTGAAGCCGGGCGAAACGGCGGCGGAAAACACCGGCGATACCGAAGTCATCCTTGTGGTGGTCGAAGGCAAGGCGACGATTTCCGCGGGCGGGAAGGATTTCGGTGAACTCGGCGACCGCATGAATGTGTTCGAGCGCAAGCCGCCGCACTGCGTCTACGTGCCCGCCGGCTCCGAATGGTCGCTGACCGCCACGAGTGATTGCACTATCGGCGTCTGCACCGCACCCGGCGAAAAAGGCAGCCGCGAGGCGCAGCAGATCGGCCCGAACGGTGTGCAGCTCACCGAACGAGGCAAGGGCGCCAATACGCGTTACATCTTCCCCATCGCCATGGAAGAACGCGATGTGGCCGACAGCCTGCTGGTAACGGAAGTCTTCACGCCGTCGGGCAACTGGTCCTCCTATCCGCCGCACCGGCATGATGAGGATAACTACCCCAACATGACCTATCTGGAGGAGACCTACTATCATCGCCTCAACCCGGCGCAGGGTTTCGGTTTCCAGCGCGTCTTCACCGAAGACGGTTCGCTGGACGAAACCATGGCGGTGTCGGACGGCGATGTCGTGCTGGTGCCCAAGGGTCACCACCCCTGCGGCGCGCCCTATGGCTATGAGATGTATTATCTGAACGTGATGGCCGGGCCGATGCGCAAATGGCGCTTCAAGAACCACCCGGATCATGACTGGATTTTCAAACGGGATAATCCGTAAGGCATTTCAGGCAAACACCGCCGCCTCCTCATCCCTGTGCCTGTCACAGGGATCCAGCCAGCCCAAGTCCTTGGGCTGAAGGGAGTTTTTCCGTCGCGCAGACGCGCGTCGGCTGGATTCCTGTGACAAGCACAGGAATAAGGGGTCTGCGGTGGTACGTATCGAGACTGCCTTGAAGCTAAACAAACGCATCCAAATAATTGACTTAATTCAAATAATCTCGGGAGGAGAATACCATGGCCGCTCTTGGCGTGGGCCTTATCGGCACCGGTTACATGGGCAAATGCCACGCTCTGGCGTGGAACAATGTCACCAGCGTCTTCGGCGATGTGGAGCGTCCCCGCCTCGTGACGCTCGCGGAAGTCAATCCCGAGCTTGCCGCGAAGAAAGCCGCCGAGTTCGGTTTTGCCCGCTCGACGGGCAACTGGCGCGATCTGCTGTCCGATCCCGAGATCGACGTCATTTCGGTCACCACGCCGAACGCCTTCCACCCGGAAATGGCGATTGCCGCCCTTGAGGCCGGCAAACATGTCTGGTGTGAAAAACCGATGGCGCCCGCCTTTACTGACGCGGTGAAGATGCGCGACGCCGCCCGCCAGTCCGGCAAGGCGGCGGCGATGGGCTACAACTACATCCAGAACCCCGTCATCCGCCATATCCGCCGCCTGATCGACGAAGGCGCGATTGGCAACGTCTATCACGTTCGCGCCGAAATGGACGAGGACTTTATGGCCGATGCCACCCAGCCCTTCTACTGGAAGAGCGAAGCTTCCTCCGGTTACGGCGCGCTGGATGATTTCGCCGTGCACCCGCTGTCTCTGCTCTTCGCCCTTTTCGGTCATGCCGAAAGCGCCATCACCGACATGGTGAAGCCTTATGAGACCCGCCCGCTTGCCGGCGGCGGCGACCGCGCCGTCGAGACACATGACCTCGCCAGCGTGCTGCTGAAGCTCGAAGGCGGGATTTCCGCCGTGCTCATCGCCAACCGCTCCGCCTGGGGCCGCAAGGGCCGCATCGCCATCCAGATTTACGGCTCCACCGGCTCGATCCTGTTCGATCAGGAGCGGATGAACGAATTCCAGCTTTACACCACGGATGGACGCCCGGAGGAACAGGGTTTCCGAACCATCCTCACCGCGCCGCACCACAAACCCTATGACCGCTTCATCCCCGCCCCCGGCCACGGCCTCGGCTTCAACGATCTGAAGGTGATCGAATGCCGGGAACTGATCGCGGCTATCGAGGGGAAAAAGGCCCATATCATCGATTTCGAGGAAGGGCTGAAGATCGAGCGCAGCATTCACGCCATGGCCCGGTCTTTCGCCGAAGGGCGATGGGTGACGGCGGAGGAGATTGCGGAATAAGGACGCCGACAAAGGGCGAGAACCTCTCTTCCGTCATACCGGCCTTGAGCCGGTATCCAGCCACGGCGCGTCTGCGCCGTGACAGGAGTCTTTTATGATCAAAGACTTGATCATGCTGGACCCCGGATCAAGTCCGGGGTGACGGTGCGTGGAGGTTCCGACCTCACCCCTTGACCGGCGTTTCCGGCACCGGCGTCAGCACCTTGCCGTCCTTGAACCAGCCGAGAATATTGTCAGCCACCAGATCGGCCATGGCGTTGCGCGTCGGGATCGAGGCAGAGGCGACATGCGGCAGCAGGGAGACATTCGGCAGCGACAGGAAAGCTTCAGGCACCTTCGGCTCAGCATAGAACACATCGAGACCGGCAGCACCCACAGCACCGCTCTTAAGCGCCTGCAGAAGCGCATCCTCATCGACGCTGGAACCGCGCCCGACATTGATGAACACGCCCTCAGGCCCGAGCGCCGTCAGGATTTCGGTATTGATCGCTTTGTGCGTTTCCGGCGTGCCGGGCACGATGCAGATCAGGATATCGACGGCTTCCGCCATCTCCTTCAGCGAGCCGTAATAGGTGTAAGGGAGGCCATCCCGCTTGCTGCGGGTGTGGTATCCGATTTCCACCTTGAAAGGCTCCAGCCGCTTGGCGATTTCCTGCCCGATGCGGCCCATGCCGAAAAGGCCGACCTTGCGGCCGCGCAGTGAAAACGGCGAGAGTGCGAACGGACCTTCGCCAACCCATTTGCCATCGCGCAACCAAGTCTCGGCCTGATAGAGCCGGCGCACGGTGTTGATCAAAAGCGCAATCGTCGTATCGGCCACCTCGTCGTTCAGCACGTCAGGCGTATTGGTCACCACGATGTTGCGCGTGGCGGCATGTTTGGCATCGACGCCGTCATAACCCACGCCGAAATTGGCGATGATCTCGAGCTTCGGCAGCGCATCGATCCATTTAGCGTTGACGACGCCGGAAACGGCGATGGCATTGACGCGCTCGGCTGCACCCTCAGGCAGAACCGGCTCGGCACCGGCAGGCACAGTCACGATCTCGACCTTGCCTTCGAGGCGTTCGAGAACGCGCGGGTTTATCTTGCCGGGAACGAGAACGACGGCCTTTTTGTCAGACATGAGCGGATATTCCTCCTGATAACATTCCAATAGCCGGAGCAGGTTTCAGGCGAACCTTTCGCCATCCCGCTCCTCTGGGCGGCGATCCTTTCAAACAAAGACGGCCGTGAAAAGGGCAATAAGGGGATGCTATGGGGCCAGACGGAAGTTTCATGCCGATTTTTTGCGCCCCATTTCCGTCATGCCGGACTTGATCCGGCATCCAGCCAGCCCAAGTCCTTGGGCTTAGAGAGTCTTTTCACCGCGTCGACACGCGGTGGCTGGATTCCGGCTCAAGGCCGGAATGACGGAAGAAGGGAACATCGCGAACAACCAGAAACATACAGCCTGCCGCATCCATGCTCCCGGGCGATATACTACACCCGCGGCCGCACCGGCCCGGTCGATTGCCGGATGCGCATTTCCGGCTTGATGAGGTGAATGCCGTCAGGCTCGTGGCTGCCCGCCAGCCTGTCCAGCAATGCGCGGGCCGCCAAGCGCCCCACCTCGGCCTGGCCGTTGGAAACGGTGGTCAGCGCCGGCGTGGCAATCGCCGCCTCTTCCAGATCGTCATAGCCGGTGACGGAAATATCGACGCCCGGCACCAGACCGGCGCGGGAAATGCCGTTCATGAGACCGATGGCGACGAGATCGTTCCAGCAGACTGCGGCCGTCGGCTTCTGCGGCAGGGAGAGGAAATGCACCGCAGCCTCGAAACCGCCCTGTTTGGAGCGGGGGCCGGGGATGCGCAGGTTCGGGTCGACCTCGATGCCGGCCTTGCGCAGCGCATTGACATACCCCTGATAACGGTCACGGCCGGTCGAGGTCTGGTCGGTGCCGCCAACCATGGCGATGGTGCGGTGGCCGAGGCTGATAAGGTGGTTGGTGGCGAGCGAAATGCCATAGCTGTCGTCGCCGCGATAGGTCGGCATGTCGACGCCATCCAGGGAACGGGCCACCAGAATGGCGGGCATGCCGTTTTCCTCGGCCAGCGTCATATCCTCGATCGGCGTGCCGATGGCGGGCGACATGATGATGCCGTCCGAGCCGAGCTGCAGCAGCGTTTCGATGAAGGTGCGCTGTTTCTCCACCGAATCGTAGTGGTTGGAGAGAATGAAGGTCTGGCGGCTGCGGTCCAGCTCGCTTTCGATGGCTTTGAGAATTTCGCCGTAGAAGGGGTTCATCACATCATGGAACACCACGCCGACAATGCCGGAGCGCGAGGTGCGCAGGCTGGCCGCCCGGCGGTTGTAAATGTAACCCAGCGCCCGCGCCTGTTCCTTGATCTTGTCGCGCGTGTCGGAGGCGACCAGCGGACTGTCACGCAAGGCGAGGGAAATGGTGGCGGTCGAAAGGCCGAGACTTTCGGCAATCGTGGACAGTTTGACCTTTTGGGCCACGGCATTCCTCCCAAACGCATGTCGTTGACGACGTATCTGTTTAAATTGCAATTAAACAATTTAAACAAAATCCGCAACCCGTTTAAGAGATACCCACAAAACAGAGTTTTATTTTTAAAAATTTCAACAAATTATTGAAGATTGGTGTCGATCGCCTTGAGAAGTTTAACCACGGTGCGCACATCCTTGGCCGAAAGCCCCTCAATGGCGCGGGCGCCGCAATTGGCAATCGAGACATTGATATGTTCAACGCTTTTCAGGCCGGCTTCCGTCAGCTTTACCAGCGTGACACGGCCATCCTCGTCGTCGCCGCTGCGTTCCACGAAACCCTGGGCCTCCATGCGGCCGATGGTGCGCGTCATGGTGGGCGCCTTGACGCCGAGTTTCTGGGCGATCTGCCCCGGCGTGAGGCTGCCTTCCTGCGCCAGCGCCAGGATAACGCCGTCCTGCCCGGCATAAAGCCCGCTTTCGGCAAGGCTGTGGCTCAGCGCCGTGCGCATGGAGCGGGCGGCCTGGGTGATGGATTGCGCCAGTTCCTCAGGGTTGAAATTCTCATCCCTTTTTTTGGCGTCCTTTATTTTCTTGCCACTCTTTTCCTTCTTGGCGCCCTTGTCCTTATGCCCAGTTTTATCCTTGCTCATATGCGAGTGCCTTTTACCCTGTGGCGGAACCGATATATGTTGCTGGAAATCCTTACCGAATGCACGCGCGGACTGCCAGATGCCAAACTCATACACGCATTATCACGACGAAAACGTAACAGACCCGCATCTTCGCGCAACAGCTGCAATTTCCGTGCTGCCGCTCGGCGCGCATGAACAGCATGGGCCGCACCTGCCGTTCGAGACCGATACGCTGATTGCCGAAGGCATCGCCGCCCGTCTCGCCGCCGCCCTGCCCGCTCACCTGCCCGTCTCCTTCCTACCTGTGGAACCGGTCGGCTATTCCATCGAACACATGAATGTGCCGGGCACAAAAACGCTGCGTTACGATGAGTCCATCGAGCGCTGGCTCGGCATCGCCGAGGCGGAATATAAAAAAGGCGTGCGAAAATTCGTGATGCTGAACGCCCATGGCGGCAATTCACCGCTAATGACCATCGTCGCCACCGAGGCCCGCGCCCGTTTCGGCATGCTGGCGGTCGCCACAAGCTGGACCCGCTTCGGCGTGTCGGCGGATATCGTGAAGCCCGAGGACAAGGCGGTCGATATCCATGGCGGCGATATCGAAACATCGGTCATGCTGGCGCTTCACCCCGAACGCGTGGCGATGCAGAAGGCTGCAAACTTTCCCTCCCGCCAGAGCGATTTCGCCAGCCGCTTCAAACACCTGCGCGCCTATGGTCCACACGCCTTCGGCTGGCTGATGAGCGATCTGAACCCCGACGGCGTTGCCGGAAACGCCGCCGCCGCGACAGCGGAAAAGGGCGAAAGGCTGATTTCCCACGCCGTAAAAGGCCTTGTCGAACTGCTTGAAGATATCCACGCTTTTGACATAACGTTATTTCATAACAAAATTTGAGTGCCATGGCCGAATTCGGCCAAAATCTCTTTGAACTGCCAGGACGTCGCGCCTATATGGACGACGACACATCTTCCTGAGGCCTGACGGCCTCTCTCCACGCGGGGTTTTCCATGACCGAAACAGCTATAGCCAAGCCCATTCCAGTCACCGTCCTGACGGGATATCTCGGCGCCGGCAAAACGACGCTTCTCAACCGCATTCTCTCCGAGAACCACGGCAAGAAATACGCTGTCATCGTCAATGAATTCGGCGAGATCGGTATCGATAACGATCTGATCGTCGAGTCCGATGAAGAAATCTACGAAATGAACAATGGCTGCGTATGCTGCACGGTGCGCGGCGACCTGATCCGCGTCGTGGAAGGCCTGATGCGCCGCCCCGGCCGTTTCGACGGCATCATCGTCGAGACGACAGGCCTTGCCGATCCCGTTCCCGTCGCCCAGACCTTCTTCATGGATGACGACGTGCGCGCCAAGACCGAGCTTGACGCCGTCGTCGCCCTCGTTGACGCCAAGCACCTGCCGCTGCGCCTGAAGGACAGCCGCGAGGCTGAAGACCAGATCGCCTTTGCCGATGTCGTCGTCGTCAACAAGACCGATCTCGTTTCGCCGGAGGAAGTGGCCCGCATCGAGGATATCGTGCGCGCCATCAACCCGTCCGCGCGCATCTACAAGACCACCCGGTCCGGTGTCGATCTCGCCCGGGTTCTCGATCAGGGCGCCTTCAATCTGGAGCGCGCGCTGGAAAACGATCCGCATTTCCTCGAGCACGGCCATGACGACCACGTCTGCGGCCCCGATTGCGACCATCACCACCACGATCATGATCACCATCATCACGACCATGACCACGATCACGGGCATCATGACCACGATCATGGGCATGACCATGGCCACGATCATCACCACCATGGCGCGGTTTCGCCGATCCATGACGTGACGGTGCAGTCGGTCTCGCTGCGCGGCGGCGAGATGAACCCCGAGCGGTTCTTCCCATGGATCCAGAAGGTCACCCAGACCGACGGCCCGAACATTCTGCGCCTCAAGGGCATCATCGCCTTCAAGGGCGATGCGGAGCGTTACGTGGTGCAGGGCGTGCACATGATCATCGAGGGCGACCACCAGCGCCCGTGGAAGGAAGACGAAAAACGCGAAAGCCGCCTCGTCTTCATCGGCCGCGAACTGGACCGCGAGAAGCTGGAAAAAAGCTTCAACGCCTGCCTCGCCACGGCCTGAGGTTTTCAAGGGACGCACCGAGACGCTCATGCTCGGTGCCCTCCCCACGTTCGACGTCATCCTCGGGCTTGACCCGAGGACCCATTGCCGCCAGCATGTGGATCGCCGGGTCAAGCCCGACCATGACGCGACGGGTTGAAACCGCACCAACGGGTCCTCCCGACCTTTGTCAGCGACCGAAATCCACCAAACGAAAAACACACATACGAAAGACCGATGCCCCATGCCGACTGTTGCCCCGCTTGATATCGAAGGCCACGTGGTCTCGACCCATTTTCTCGGCGACATTCCCCTGTTTGCCACCGCCGCCGGCACCATTCACCGGCTGGATGGCGGCGAGAAGGTGACTGAGGCGCATGACGGGCTTCTGACCTGCGTGCGCGATCCCTATAGCGCCACGCTGCTTTCCGGCGGTGAAGACGGCCGTGTGCTGCGCATTGGCCATGACGGCAGCATCAGCGAGATCGCCAACGTGCCACGCAAATGGGTGGGCGTCGTCGCCGGCGGGCCGCAGAAGGCTGTCGCTTATGGCGTCGGCAAATCCAGTTTCGTCCGGCTGTCGGACGGCACGGTCAAGGAATTCAAGGAAGAGCGCACGGTGGAGGCCATCGCCTTCGCGCCCAAGGGCCTGCGCATTGCGGTGGCCCGTTATAACGGTGTGACGCTGCACTGGGTGGCGACATCAGGCGATCCCGTTGATCTGGAATGGAAGGGTGCGCATACCGGCGTCACCTTCTCGCCCGATGGCAAGTTCCTCGTCACCACCATGCAGGAAAACGCCCTGCACGGCTGGAAGATGGAAGCCACCAAGGGCGGCATGGAAGCCCGCCACATGCGCATGACGGGTTATCCCGCCAAGGTCAAATCGATTTCCTGGTCGGCAAAGGGCAAATGGCTGGCCTCTTCCGGCGCGCCGGCCGCCATCGTCTGGCCGTTTGCCGGCAAGGACGGCCCGATGGGCAAGGCCCCGGAAGAACTCGGCAGCCGCGCCAATATCATGGTCACCAATGTCGCCTTCCACCCTGTGGAAGATGTGCTCGCCATCGGCTTCATCGACGGCATGATCCTCGGCGTGAGGCTCGCGGACGGCAAGGAAGCCCTGCTGCGCCGCCCCGGCAAGGGCGCCATCACCAGCATGGACTGGAGCGCCACCGGCAAGCTGCTTGCCTTCGCCTCCGAAGCGGGCGATTGCGGGATCATCGATATTTCGGCTTGAGGGATGACGGGTAAAGCACCCGTCACCCCGGACTTGGGCCGGGGCCCAGTGCGATCAGGTTCCTGACCGCGACAGAGTCCCTTCATGGCGCAGATGCGCCGTGGCTGGATGCCGGCTCAAGGCCGGCATGACGGAAGAGAGATGTTGGGCTTCGTTAGCCCTCTACTCCCCCACCTGACGGCGCGTGAGGAACAGCAGCAGCAACCCCGCACCGGCACCCACCGAGGCAAGCCGGATCGATACGCCGAAGCTGGCATATTGCGCCACAAACCCCATCAGCGGCACAGCAAACAATGCGGCAAGGAAGATGGAATTCATGTAAAGCGCCGTCGCCCGCGCCGTGCGGCCGCGCGCAAAACCCTGAATGAAAGTCAGGCTTGTACCGGCGAAAAGGCCGTAATAGGCCCCCTCCATTGCCGCGCCGATGATCATGGCAGGCAAGGTTTCGACCGAGGCAATGATGTTGAAGGCAATGATCGCCATCACCGCCGCGATGCAGAGAAGGATACGGGCGCTGACCCGGCGCATGACCCTCGGCGCAAGCAGGATCAGCAGAACCTCCATCGCGCATTTCACGCTGAGCGACAGACCAGGCGCGTAGTCCGGAAGGCCCACTTCCCGCACCAGAAACACCGGCAGGGCGGAAGCGCACAGGGAATGCGCAAAGGACATGCAGAAGCTCGCCGTGGCCGCCAGAAGCAGCGGCAGGTTGCGTCCGGTGTCGGTTTGCCCCTCCTCGCGCCGCTCCATCGGGCATGTCTGGCCACGCGGCACGATGGCAAGCGCAAGCCCGCCCCAGATGGTGGCCATCAGCATGGCGTTGATGAACACCGCTTTCGCGCCGGCCAGATCGACGATCAGATAGGCGGCAGCGGGAAGCAGCATCCAGGCCAGCGACACCATCATTCGCAGAAAGGCGTTATAGGACGCCGTATCGAGTGACTTTACCCGTCCGTGATAACGGCCGTAGCTGAAGACGAGGGTGCTGGCGGCATTGGAAAGCCCCATGCCAGTTGCCGTTATCGCCACCAGCAGCGCCAGGTTCCCGAAGGTCGCCGCCGCCGCCGCGACAAAGGCACCCAGGACGGAGAGAAGCAGCAAAGGCCGCACCCGCACGCCGGCATCGACACGCTCGCCATAAATGCGGCTGGCAACAATAGAGGCAACCATTGCCGTGACGCTGTAAAGACCGAGCGTCGCCGGTGCATGGCCAAGCACCTGGATGATATAAAAACCGATAAACGGCACGACAGCCGCATTCGTGCTGCCGGCAAGAAAGACCAGTAGCGCGATCAAGTAGGCCTGACGATCAAATGCGTCCGGCGAAGCGCGTTTCTGTAGCATGGAGAATCGACTGGAAGCCTGGAGGTCGTGAAACTCACCTTCACACCAAAACGCCCCGCCATTCAAGCCCGTTCGCAGTTTCATTTCCAGGGAGCAGAGACAAAAAAAGGGGGCCGCAAGGCCCCCTTCCAGTCGTGCGATGCGCCGTTTGTTCTTGCCGGAAGCAGCATGCGTCATACACACGCAACTCAAGGCTTGTTCCCGGCTTATGTCCTGTGCGCATCGTTTTCGTCGAAAATCCCTGTCGATTTTCGATCTGGATTGTCTAGTGCCGGCGCTTCTTGCCGCCGTCATTCTTATTGTCGATGACATCGACGGACGTCTTGTTGCCGTTCAGCACACCGTTCAGGATGCCGGTCTTGTTGCCATTCAGAATCCCGTTATTGGACAGGATGCCGCTGACACCGAGATCGATGCTGGGCGAGACGACGACAAGGGCGCCGCCCTTGTTGCTGTTGCCGGACAGGATGCCTCCCAGAAGACCGCCCGCATTGGCCTGACCAACGGAAGCGACAGTAAGAATAGCGGCTACACAAGCGAACTTTGCAATCATTTCTCTCTCCTCTTTTGTTTGATCACGCCCTCTGGCGTAACCGAACTGTATATTTAGAGGATTCTAATTCAAGCAAAGGCTAATATTACAATAAACGATTAACACTAATACTTATGATTTTAATCAAATTTTACATATCGCGACTTCGCGCGCCCGCCCCTTATTCAAACAACGCCGGCCGCCACCTGTGCTGCGACAGTAAAAGCGGCGCCAAAAACTTTGTTAACCATCCAAATATAAGATATTGCTTAATTATCGACTGGAGATGCGCATGGGACTGGGGGGATATATCGCGCTTGTTCTCGGGCTTGCCTGCGCCTGTGGCGCACGGGCGGGGGAAAAGGCCGATGAGCACAATGTCACCTATAAATCCGGCATTGCTTATGACAGCAATTATTTCGCCGATACCAACCGGCTGAGCGCGATTTCGCTGCGCGCCGGCTTTGGGCTCAATGGCAAGATCGCGCTGGAAGGGGCGGAGCTGCGTTATTCGCTTGAGCAGGAAGAGGTTCGCCTGCCCCGTTATCGTTTCGCCAATGAACATAATACCATCGCGGCGCTGGGGCTGACGAAACGATTTTCCGAAAAGCTGGAATGGGCCCTTGAGCTGCGCGGCACCCGCAGTGATGCCGGCGATATATTCCTGCACCTGCCGGAAGAAGACATTGGTTACCGGCAGCTGGATCACAAGCTGGAGGCGTCCTCCCAGCTCGGCATCCTCGCCCTTGGCGGCAAGAACACGCTGACGGCAAGCCTCACCAGCCTGATGAAAGGCAAGGCGCGCTTCCGCCCGGCCTATTTCATGCCCACCCGACTGGAAGCGAACGAGGCGCTTTTATCGCTGAAGGCCGAATATGCAAGATCACTCGGCGGCGGCGAGGCGGGGCTGACGCTTGCCTACGACCGTATCGCCGTGCCTAAGGGGCAGCAGGAAAAATATGAACGTTTCCCGGCCAATACGCTGCGAGGTTCTCTGGCCTATGGTTACAGGTTCTCCGACCGTTTCGCGGTTCTGGCCGAAGCGGGCTTCACCTCCATTTCCGGCGATGAGATCAGCGACAAGGTAAAACGCACCCGCCCCTATCTGCGGGCCGAGGCCGAGGTGAAGGCCACCGATCGCATCGCCTTCGGCGCGGGCTTTTCGCAGGACTATGCGCTTTTCGACCCGGATGACCCGATTGCCGAATTCCATCGCCGCTTTCAATTCGTCGTGAAAAGCAGGCTCACCGAAAAGGTCCGGCTCGATCTTGCGCTGCACCGGGTCCACAAGGACTGGATCTATTATAATTACGATACCAGCGAGCGCCGGCTGGTCGCGACGCTCTCCTTCGATACCGGCAAGAACAGCAAGCTGGAGGTGGAGTTCAACCGCCTGCTGCATGGCGAGCGCGATACCGATCTTGCCTATAGCGGCTCCAGCATCACCTCGCGTTTCAGCGGCACCTTCTGAAATTTAGTGTCGGCCCGCGCGAAGGATCGGACGCATCAGGTCGAAATTCGGTCCCAATTTCTGCTAGAGTCGGGCCTCAAAGATTCGAAGGCAGGACAGACCGGATAATGAACAGACGCTTTTTGCTCCTCGCGGCCGGCCTTGCCTGCGTTCCCGTCGCCGCGGCGGCGCATCCGCATATCTTTGCCGAAGCCCGCATGGAAATCGTCGAGGGGCCGAACGGCACCGTTCAGGAAGTGCGCAACATCTGGCGTTTCGACGAAATGTTCTCGGCAAGCGTGGTGATGGATTACGACAAGAACAGCGATCTGAAGCTCGACAAGGACGAGCTGGCCGAAATCGGCAATACCGTTCTGGAATCGCTCGCCGAATATTCCTACTACACCTTCATCACCGCCAATGGAAAACCGGTGGAATTTTCCAAGCCCGAGGCCATTCACGTGGACTACAAGGACCAGCAGATCCTGATGTTCTTCTCCGTGAAGCCGGCCAAGCCTCTCGCCGTCAAGGGCAAGCTCAGCTTCGGCGCCTGGGATCCGACCATGTATACGGCGATCGATTTCGCCAAGGACGGCGATATCGCCACGCAGGGTAAGGATCTGAATGCCTGCAAGCACCACGTGGTGCGCCCCGATCCCGACGAGGTGATCTCGCAGAACCAGAGTTCGCTGACCGACGCCTTCTTCAACGATCCGAC
Source organism: Agrobacterium tumefaciens (assembly GCA_025560025.1). Classification (NCBI taxonomy): domain Bacteria; kingdom Pseudomonadati; phylum Pseudomonadota; class Alphaproteobacteria; order Hyphomicrobiales; family Rhizobiaceae; genus Agrobacterium; species Agrobacterium tumefaciens. Next base: position 272,331 of record CP048486.1, read on the forward strand.
CGGCACCGACATGACCAAGCTCTTCGCCACCCGGCTGGAGGTGACATGCTGAGCCGCAGGGCCGGCCTCTTCGCCGTCGCCATCGGCCTTATTGCCGTGGCCGGTGCCGCCCATGCGCAGTCGCCGCTCGGCATCGGCTCGGCCGAACCTTCCTTTTCCGTCGGCGGCCCCTTCGCGCCGCTGATGCAATGGATCAATGTGCACCAGCAGATGTTCTACCGTGCGCTGACCGGCGCGTTGAAGGCCATGCGCGAGGATGGCTGGGCGCTCAGCTCGCTGATCGGCCTCTCTTTTGCTTATGGCGTTTTCCACGCCGCCGGCCCCGGCCACGGCAAGGCGGTCATTTCGTCCTATATGATCGCCAATGAGACGCAGCTGAAACGCGGCATTCTCATTTCCTTCGTCTCGGCGCTCCTTCAGGGTGCGGTCGCCATCGGCCTTGTCGGTGCGGCCTGGCTGGTACTGCGCGGCACCTCCATCACCATGACGAAGGCGACGCAGGCGATGGAGATCGCCAGCTTCGCCATGGTGGCGCTGTTCGGCGCCTGGCTGCTGGTGCGAAAGCTCTGGTCACTGCGCATCCGGCGGGAACCCGTTCCCGTCTTCGCCACGGCGGGCGAGGCATCGGTGGCCCGAACCAGCGGCATGGGCACAGGGCTGCGGTTCCAGGGCAAGCCGGTCTTTGCAGATCACGACCATGACGGCACCGGCGATCTCTGCACCGCCTGCGGTAAATCCCATGCACCGGATCCCATGTTGCTGAAGGGCAAGAACTTCAGCCTGCACGAGGCATGGTCCGCCATCATCGCGGTCGGGCTCAGGCCCTGCTCTGGCGCGATCATCGTCATGAGCTTCGCGCTTCTGAACGGGCTTTATCTCGGCGGTGTGCTCTCCGTCCTCGCCATGTCGCTCGGCACGGCGATAACGGTATCGCTGCTCGCCATAATGGCGGTCTCGGCAAAAGGCCTCGCCGTGCGTTTCGCCGGCCCCGGCAGCCGCAGGGCAGCCGGCATCAGCCATGCGATCGAGATCGCCGGTGCGCTGTTCGTGCTCATCATGGGGCTGTTGCTGCTCGGCGCGTCGCTTAAGCTCTAACCGTCACGGCGACGCTGGTAACGCGCGCGCAGCCAGAACAGCAGGAAGAAACACAGCACCGCCACGGTGCCGAAGGCAGCGGCGAGCCAGGGTGAATAATCGCCCAGCCACAGCATGATCTTCGGCATGACGAAAAAGACCAGCCCGAAACCGACAATGATGAGGGCGGCGGCGATGGCCGGCGACCAATCCTTCTTGCCGGAGCTCGGCTTTTCAGGCGCCGGGTTTTCAGGCGCCGAGTTTTCAGGCAATGGCATCGGCAAACTCCGCACGGATATCCTCAAGCTTGCGCTTCTGCGCGCCGTCGGCCGCAAAATTCTCCGGCGCAAGCCAGGTTTCGAAGGCCTTGCCGATCAGCGGCCACTCGCCGTCGATCATGGAAAACCACGCCGTATCGCGGTTCTGGCCCTTCGAGATCATATGCTGGCGGAAGACGCCTTCGAAGGTGAAGCCATAACGCTTCGCCGTGATCTTGGAGGGCTCGTTTTCATTGTGGCATTTCCACTCGTAACGGCGATACCCCAGATCCTCGAAAACATGTTTCGCCATCAGATAATGCGCCTCGGTGGAAAGAGGCGAGCGCTTCATCTTCGCGCCATGGGCGACGGAGCCGACCTCGACCACGCCATTGGCGGGATCCGGCCGCATATAGCTCGCCATGCCGACGATATCGCCGGTGGCGTTTTCAACGAAGACCAGCGTGACCCAGTTGAGCTTCTGCCCTGCGCCGATGAGCCAGTCGCCGAAAGCGTCGGCATCGGGAAAGGCGCTTTGCGGGAAATATTTGAGCAGCGCATTCACGCCCTCGCCGCCAAGTGCGGCCCAGAGCCTTGCGAGATGTCTTTCGCGATCGAACGGCTCCGCCGTCACGTAACGGCCCTTCAACACCACCGGCTGCGGCGGCGGACATCCCCTAAAATCACTCAGATCGCGCATTCTCTTCCCCATTTGCTGGGAGAAGGATTAGGGCAAGCGGGGCGGGATGACAACAGTGCATGTGTCAGGTTAGCGGCTGTGGCTCACCCCCCTCTGCCCTGCCGGGCATCTCCCCCTCAAGGGGGGAGATCAGCAGGAGGCGCTACCACCACTTCATTCGCAAATGTTGAGAGAGGCGGGTCATAGCCGCTTGTCGATCTCCCCCCTTGAGGGGGAGATGCCCGGCAGGGCAGAGGGGGGTGAACCGCGCCCGCCGAGGCTAACCTCAAACCTTCGCCGCCACCACCGTCGCCTCGATATGATCGACCAGCGCATCCGGCAGCCCAAGCCGCCCGGCAAGAAGATCGAGATACCCCCGCTCCGCCCGCGTATCGGCCTCGATGGCAAGCCGCGAGGCGGTGTAAAGCTCAACCTTCTGCTCTTCCGTGCGGGCAGCAGCCACCAGCGCATCGATGTCGAGCGGATCGGCCAGCTCCTTTTCGAGGAACCGCTCGGCTTCGCTATCGAGGCCGGAGACCTGCACCTTGTCCATGATGTTGGCGCGCTCCTTCTCATCGATATGACCGTCCGCCTTGGCTGCGGCGATCATCGCCTGGATGAGCTTCAGCGCAAAATCATTGGAAAGGGCGGGCGATTGCGGGTGGAAGGCGGAATCGGCGGGCGGGGCGAGAAGCTCCGGCTCGGGTTTCGGCGCAACTTCAGGCGCCTGGCCGGACTTGTAATTCTTGTAGGCGAGGTAACCGAGGCCAGCGATGGCGGCGACACCGCCGATGGTGGCGACATTGCCGGCGAGCTTGCGGCCGGTCTTGGTGCCCAGAATGGCGGCGGCGAGCGCGCCGGCCTTCAGCGGATTGTTCTTTGCGATATCGGCGGCCTGCCCGGCTCTGTCACGGACGCTTCCCGAAAGGCCCGGCACCTGCGAGCCGAGGAATTGTTCAAGAAGCTTCTTGGCGTCGAACATCAAAATCTCCTGTAGAGGTCAAATCTACAGGGGAGATAGGAAGCCGTGGGCCGAAAACAAATGTCAAACCCGCTCACGCCTTCGTGAACGGGTTTGACAGGATGCAAATCAGCCGCGCAGTGCGGCGGCTTCGGCAGCAAGCTTGGTGATGCCCGCCCAGTCACCCGTCGCCACCAGTTCGCGCGGGGCGACCCAGGAGCCGCCGACGCAGACGACGTTCGGCAGGGAGAGATAGTCATTAGCGTTCTTGAGCGACACGCTGCCGGTCGGGCAGAAGACGGTGCCGGCGAGCGGCGAGGACAGCGCCTTGAGATAAGGTGCGCCGCCGGCCTGTTCGGCGGGGAAGAACTTCAGCACCTTGTAACCCTCGTCGCGCAGCGCCATGACTTCGCTGGCGGTGGCCGCACCCGGAAGCAGCGGTACTTTGGAACCGCGCGCGGCTTCCAGCACGCTTTTATTGATGCCGGGGCTGACGATGAAGGTGGAGCCGGCTTCCGCCGCCGCTTCGAAATCCCGGGCATTGAGAATGGTGCCGGCGCCGACATTGGCGCCCTCCACTTCCGCTGCAACCGCGCGGATGGCATCCAATGCTGCCGGCGTGCGCATGGTGATCTCGATTGCCTTCAGGCCGCCTGCGACCAAAGCGCGTGCGAGCGGCACGGCGGAAGCGGCGTCATCCACGATCAGCACCGGCACGACCGGCTGCAGTTTGAGGATGGAGAGAAGTTTTTCGGAGTCCTGGGCCAAGATGAGCCTCCCTTGCGCGATTGAAACGATTTAAATCCCGTTTACCGATTAGCCTGCCCCGGCTTTCATGTCGAGGCATGGCATGGCCATTTTTTATCCAGATACTTCAATCAATTCGCTTCTTCATGGAGCCCTCTTGCGATAATCTGGCTCCCCAGTTCGCGGAGACAGCATGGCCAAGGAAATTGAACGGAAGTTTCTTGTTGCAGGCGGTGAATGGCGCAATGAGGTCACGCATAGCATGGCTTTCCGGCAGGCATATGTCGCCTCGATGGAAAACCGCTCGGTCCGGGTCAGGATCGTCGACCAGCGCGATGCGACCTTGACCATCAAGATCGGCGCAAGCGCGCTTGTCCGCGACGAATATGAATATTCCATACCCCTCAAGGACGCCGAAGAGCTGATGGCGAGCGCGCCGGGCGTGGTGATCGAAAAAACGCGTCATACGGTCGATCACAACGGGTTCACCTGGGAAGTGGATGTTTTCGAGGGCCGATATCAGGGACTGGTCGTGGCGGAAGTGGAGATGGACGACGAAAATGCCGATCCCGATCTGCCGTCGTGGCTGGGCAGGGAGGTCACGGGCGACCGCCGCTTTTCCAACCAGTCGCTCGCCATGGACAATCCGCATGGAGAATTGTCGGATGCCTTTCAGAATTGATCCGAAAAAGCCCTTTGACGACGAAATTCGTCGCGCCGGGCTGGAACTGATTGACGATGCGATAACAATCCTTCGCGACCAGCCGTCCGGCCCGCACGAAGCGGTGCACGATGCCCGCAAGCGGTTCAAGCGGCTGCGCGCTCTCTACCGCCTGATCAGGAAGGCCGCGCCCGATTTCAGCAATCGTGAAAATGCCCGCTTCCGCGACATTGCCCGCTCGCTTGCCTTCGCTCGCGATGCGACGGCGCTGGTGGAGACGGCGGATTATCTCGAGCCTTTCGCGCTCTCCGACGCCCAGGGCGAGGCGCTGCGCTCCATCGCGGCGATGCTGCGTGAACGCCGCGACTACGCCATAGAACACGAAGCAGGTCTAAACGACGCCATTTCGGCGGCCATTGCCGGCTGCGAGGAGGCACGCAAGAGGCTGGAGGCGCTGTCACTGCCTGACGACCTGAAGCAAACAGCGCGGCTGGTGAGAACCGGCTGGTCAAAGCAGCGGAAGCGTGCGCGCCAGGCGCTCACCGACTGCCACGACCATGCCGACGTCGAACATTTTCACGAATTGCGCAAGGCCGGGCAAGCCTACTGGATGCATCTCGGTCTCCTGCGCCGCATCTGGCCCTCCGCCATGCGCGCGAAAAGGGCCGATACCAAGCGGCTGGTCGACATACTCGGTCACGAGCACGATCTTTCGGTCCTTGCCGCCGTCGCCGACCGGGAGCCGGACCGTTTCGGCAATGGTGAACGGCTGGCCCTGCTTCTCGACGCCATTATCCAGCGGCAGCAGGCGCTGCGCGCAGAAGGCCTGCAACTGGCAAACGAGGTCTTTTCCGAATCCGCCAGCACGGAAAGCCGCATCGTCGGCCTTTTGTGGCGGCATGCGGGGAAGTAGCATGGCAGGTAAAGAAGTTTCCTGGGCCTTTACGCGTCCGTTTCCGTCATTCCGACCTTAAGCCGGACTGACGGATGAGAGAAGCTGCAGCCAACCGCGTCCTGAACTGAAGATAAGAAAAAGCGACAAGCCCGCCGGTGATAGCGCCGGCCGCTTTCACCACTGCATCCGTCAAATGCGGATGGCGCGTGGGGGACAGGAATTGCAGCGCCTCTATACCGAAAGCTGCCACAACACCGGCAACGATGACCACGAGCCAATAACGCGGATAGGCCAGCACGAAGGCGGCCGAACAGAAGGCGAAGGCGGCGGCGCGGTCTATGCCCACCGTCGTCAGCGTGTGTGGACGAAAGCCGATGGGGCAAACTGTAACGATCACGATCAGCAGAAAAACCGACCAGGCGACGTATTTCGGAAGTCTATTTGTCATCATGGCGTCACAATAGAGCGTGCGGCATGTAAACGGAAGCGCGTCTTTTTCACGCCTCGCCTGATTAATCACACTTTTTGGTCAGATAGTTGAAAAACCGGCTTTCGCTCAGCCCGCACACGGGCTAAGGCAGAGGGCAACCGGGCGCGGATCGCGGCTGATGGCGTTTGCGCTGTCGCCTTTCGGTGCAATGTCACGGTGTCGGGTGGATTGTCCACACAGGATCAGATTTTCAGGGAAGAGCACAATGAGTTTCAAGCCGCATGGCAAACATCTGGTTGCAGGAGAATGGGTCGCAACGGAAGCAAAATTCCGCAGCGAGCCTGCACATGGCGAAGCTTTCGATTTTTCGGTCGGCACCGTCGATCTGGTGAATGCGGCCTGTGAAGCAGCCGAAGACGCCTTCTGGAGCTATGGCTATACCACCCGCGAAGAGCGCGCCGCGTTCCTCGACACCATTGCCGACGAGATCGAAGCTCGCGCCGACGCCATCACCGAAATCGGCTCCTCCGAAACCGGCCTGCCCGCAGGACGCCTGCAGGGTGAACGCGGCCGCACCGTTGGCCAGCTGCGCCTTTTCGCCTCGCATATCCGCAAGGGCGACTATCTCGACCGCCGCCACGACGAGGCGCTGCCGGACCGCCAGCCGCTGCCGCGCCCGGATATCCGCCTGATGCAGCGTCCGATCGGCCCCGTTGCGGTCTTCGGCGCCTCCAACTTCCCGCTCGCCTTCTCGACAGCCGGTGGTGACACCGCCGCCGCTCTGGCAGCCGGCTGCCCCGTCGTCGTCAAGGGCCATTCCGCCCATCCCGGCACCGGCGAAATCGTCGCCGAAGCGGTTCTCGCCGCCGTCAAGAAGCACAATCTGCATCCCGGCGTCTTCTCGCTGATCCAGGGCGGCCGCCGCGATGTCGGCTCCGCGCTCGTGCAGCATCCGCGCATCAAGGCGGTCGGTTTTACCGGCTCGCTCGCCGGCGGCCGCGCGCTGTTCGATCTCTGCGCCCAGCGCCCCGAGCCCATCCCCTTCTTCGGCGAACTCGGTTCCGTCAACCCCATGTTCCTGCTGCCGGAAGCCGTTGCCGCCCGTGGCGAGGCCATCGCCAAGGGCTGGGCGGGTTCGCTCACCATGGGTGCGGGCCAGTTCTGCACCAATCCCGGCATTGCCGTCATTCTCGCCTCGCAGGCGGATGCTGTCGCGGAAACCGCGCGTGCTGCTCTTTCCGAAGTCGGCCCGCAGGTCATGCTGACGGACGGTATCGCTTCTGCCTATCGTGACGGCCGCGACCGTATCGCCGCCGGCAATGGCGTGCGCGACGTGCTGACCACCACCTGCGATCTGCGTAACGCAACGCCTTACCTGTTCCGCGTTGCGGGCAAGGACTGGGTGGCGAACCACGCACTCGCCGAAGAGGTCTTCGGACCGCTCGGCCTGATCGTGACGGTCGACAGTGCAGACGAAATGCTGGAAGTGGCCAAGAGCTTCGAAGGCCAGCTGACCGCCACCCTGCATCTGGATGCCGGCGACGCCGAGCTCGGCCGCAAGCTGCTGCCGATCCTGGAGCGCAAGGCCGGCCGCGTTCTCGCCAACGGTTTCCCGACCGGCGTGGAAGTCTCCGAGGCCATGGTTCATGGCGGCCCCTACCCGGCGTCGACCAACTTCGGCGCAACCTCGGTCGGCACCATGTCGATCCGCCGCTTCATGCGCCCGGTTTCCTACCAGAACATCCCTTCGGACGTTCTGCCTGAGGACATCCGCTAATCACCGACAGGGCAGGCGCGGCAACGCGCCTGCCTTCGCGGCCGGCAATTTTCCGGCACATTCCTCGGTCTTCCGCGAGCGATACCCGTATTGGGGATTGATAACCGTCGGAGGCGCTCAGGCCCCGGCCCGAAGCGCGAAGAGCGGTGCAGTCTGCTCGTCCAGCATGGCCGTAATCACCTCGGCAGCGACAGGTTTTGAGAACAGGTAACCCTGCAATTCGTCACAGCCGCACAGATGCAGGATGGCCGCCTGCTCTTCCGTCTCGACACCCTCCGCCGTGACCGGAATATCGAGCGATTTCGCCAGCGCCACCGTCGCCTGCAGCATTTCCAGCGAACGCCCGCCCTTATCGAGGGCCATGATCAGCGACCGGTCGATCTTCATCCGGTCGAAACCGAAGCGGCGCAGATATCCCACACTTGCGAAACCGGCCCCGAAATCATCGAGCGCTATATGCAGGCCAAGCTGTTTCAGCTTGTCGATCGCGGCACTTGCCCGTTCCGGATGCTGGATGAAATACCCTTCCGTCATCTCCAGCCGCAACCTCTCGGTCGGCGTCTGGGTGGCCGCGAGAATATCCGCCACGTGACGGGAGAAGGCAGGATTGCGGAACTGTACGGGTGAGATATTCACCGAAAGCTTGATCGAGGGCCATTGTGCAGCCGTCTCGCAGGCCTTGTGCAGGACAACAAGGCCGAGCCGGTCGATAAGGCCGCTCGTCTCGGCGGCGGCGATGAAGATATCCGGCGGTACGAAGCCGTATCCCGGCCTCTGCCAGCGGGCAAGGGCCTCAACCCCGGTGATGCAGCGCGTGGCGGCGCTGACGACCGGCTGGTAGACCACCGTTATTTCGTCATTCAGAATGGCGTGGCGCAGATCCGCCTCAAGCTGCAGCTTTTCCTCGCGCAGCGCATCCATTTTCAGCTCGTAGGAAACGTAACGGCCGCGGCCGTTTTCCTTGGCCTGATACATGGCCATGTCGGCGCGACGCAGCAGTTCTTCGCCATTGATATCGCCAGACCTGGAAACCGAGGTGCCGATGCTGCAACCGATGCTCGCCACCCGCTCCCCGATGCTGAAGGGCTCGGTGAAAAGTTCCAGCAGCGCCTGACAGAGCTTGCGGCCTTCCGACCAGACGTCATTGCCCTGAATGGCGATGGCGAATTCGTCGCCGCCAAGCCGCGCCAACACGGCGCCTTCCGGCATCAGCACCCTGAGCGCGGCCGCCACGCCCTTGATCAGCCTGTCGCCCGCGGCGTGGCCGTAGGAATCGTTGATCTCCTTGAAACCATCGAGATCAAGATAGAGCAGCTTGATATCCGTCTTGTCATGGCGGGCCTTGCCGACCATGCGGTTCAGCTTGGCAAACAGGCCAGCGCGGTTATTGAGCCCGCTCAGGCGATCACGCAGGGCCTCCTCCCTTGCCGCCGCCTCATCGGCCTTCAGCCGGTCAAGTGTGGCCGAACCGATGATGAGAAGGACAAGAAAGAAGGTGCCGGCAATGCCGAGCGCGGTGAAGACGACCGGCCGCGCATCGTGAAAACTGACGTCTCCCGGCAGATGCGAGCGCCAGGTGAGCCGCGCAAGCACATCGCCCAGAGGGTTGACGATGTCCACGTGGTTTTCGGCAGGCCCATCGCCATATTGCAGCTCCAGCCCGTCAATGACGTAGTTGCGGGCAAGCTTGTCCACGGTCGCCTGCCTGAGATGACGGGCGAAGATCAGATAGCGCCGCTCGGCCCCGACCGGCGGCAATGCGCCGGATTTGAGCCGCACCAGCGCCACGCCCGCGGCGGCGATGCCATCGCTGGTTTTCACGAAACCGGTAACCTGAGAGGTGATATCCGCGCGCATGGACTGCACGCGCTCGATCATTTCCTTCAGGCCCCTTGCGAAATAGACATCCGGCGTCCACGAAACCGGCTTGCCGTTCTGATAGGCCATGCGGACCTTGCGGTCTTCATCAAGAACGACGGCGGTATCGAAAAGATCGTTGTTGACCGTCATGTCGCCATAATTACTGGCCACCCAGTCGAAGCGGTCAGGGGCATACACATATTCCGCCGCGTCGTCCCAGGCGGCATAGTCGTTCAGGGTCGCACCGAGCTGCTCGCGGAAGGTGACAAGCGCGCCCGCCGTCGTCTCGCGCGAACGGGCGTTGTCGAGCAAATTCGCCTTTTCCCTGACCTGGCTCAAGGCGGACAGGACGAGCGCGGTGACGATGAGAAGCACGAGCGCGAATGTGGACAATACGACGCCCACGGCCGTTCTACGCCCGACCGGCAGGTATTCCCCAATGTTTCGCGGCGCAATCCGCATAAAATCCCCTTCGAAAGCATCATCTTGCGAAGGAAACATTCAGAAGCCGTTAAACCGGATTGTGACGCAGCCCCAAAAAACAACGGGTATAAAACGACAGTCAGGGTAAAAACCTGAAAAATCCTTCCCCGAAATCATGGGGGGTTTTCAGAAAACGTGGTTGCACGCGGGCCCAAAAACAAAAAACCTCCCCCGTAACCGGGAGAGGTCGTCATTTTTGCCGTAACCGACAGGATTACCAGGACGGAATGACCGTGCCGTTATACTTCTCCAGAATGAAGGCTTTCACTTCCGGGCTGTGGTAGGATTCCACCAGCGTCTTCACCCAGGGCTTGTCCTTGTCCTGCGCACGAACGGCGATGATGTTGGCGTAAGGGGACTTTTCGCTTTCGATGGCGATGGCGTCCTTCTTCGGGTTCAGGCCGGCAGCCGTCGCATAGTTGGTGTTGATGACCGAAGCATCGGTGTCGTCAAGCGAGCGCGGCAGCTGGGCAGCATCAAGCTCGACGATCTGGATGTTCTTCGGGTTTTCGGTGATATCGGCAGGCGTTACCTTCAGGCCGGCTTCTTCCTTGACCTTGATCACGCCCTTGGAAGCGAGAACCAGCAGCGCGCGGCCGCCATTGGTCGGGTCGTTCGGAATGCCGACGGTCGCGCCGTCCTTCAGCTCGTCGAGATTCTTCACCTTCTTCGAATAAACGCCCATCGGGGTGGTGATGGTGGTACCGACGCTGACGAGATCGAACTTGCGGTCGGCGATCTGGTTGTCGAGATAAGGCTGGTGCTGGAAGGAGTTGGCCTGAAGTTCGCCATCGTTCAGCGCCTGGTTCGGCACGACATAATCGGAGAATTCGACGATGTCGATGTCCAGACCCTTGGTCGCCGCGATCTTCTTGACCTGCTCCATGATCTGCGCGTGCTCGGCGGGGGTTACGCCGATCTTGATGGTCTCGGCCAGCGCCTGACCGGCGGTGAAGAGAGCGGCGAGCGAAGCCGCGAGGATGATTTTCTTCATGGGTGTCTCCTTGGGTTTGTTATTCTTGGGATTGTTGTTCTTGAACGGCTTTATCAGTTTTTGCGGGTCCGCTTGTCGAAGCTGCGGGCAAGACGGTCACCGGCGCTCTGCACCAGCTGTACCAGCACGATGAGCACCAGAACCACGGCCAGCATCACGTCAGGCATGAAACGCTGGTAACCGTAGCGAATGCCGAGGTCTCCCAGCCCGCCGCCACCGACAGCGCCGACCATCGCCGAATAACCGATGAGGCTGACGAGGGTGAGTGTCAGCGCCAGCGTGATGCCGGGCTTGGCTTCGGCCAGCAGCACTTTCGTGACGATCTGCAACGGTGTCGCGCCCATGGCGCGGGCGGCCTCAATCAGGCCCTTGTCCACCTCGCGGATCGCCGCCTCCACCAGCCTTGCAATGAAAGGCACGGTGGCGACCGTGAGCGGCACGATGGCGGCGCTGGTGCCGATGGAGGTGCCGGCCACGAGACGGGTGAAAGGAATGATCGCCACCACCAGAATGATGAAGGGCGTGGAGCGCGCCGCGTTGACGACGAGGCCGAGAATGCGGTTCGTCATCGGCGCGGGGAACAGTTCACCCTTGCCGCTGGTGGCGAGGAAAACGCCCATCGGCACACCGATGATCGAGCCGACGATGCCGGCGACCGCGACCATGTGCAGCGTTTGCAGAAGGCCCTTCAAGAGAAGGTTGAAAATCATATCAGGCGACATAACCGAGCACCTCCGTGTGAAGACCGGTCTCAGTATAAAAGCGGCTGGCGCGGGCGGTGATTTCCGCTGTGGCCGGATAGGAGACAACCAGCGAGCCGAAGGGTTCGCCGGAAATTTCCTCGATGGTGCCGGCAAGGATGTTCACATCAGGGCCGATCTCGGCCACAAGCCGGGCGGTCAGCGGCTGGAAAGCCGTTTCGCCGAAGAACACCAGCCGCACGAGAACGCGGTCGCCTTCCGCAGCTTCCGGCTTTAAGCCCGAAGTCACCCAATGCGGCAGCTTCACGCCGACCGACGACGACAGCAGGCTGCGGGTCGTCTCGTGTTTCGGTGCGGTGAAGATGTCGAAGGTACGGCCTTGCTCGACGATCAGGCCCCTGTCGATGACAGCCACCTGCGAGGCAATGGTCTTCACCACCTCCATCTCATGGGTGATGAGCAGCACGGTGAGCCCCAGTTCGGCATTGATGCGCTTCAGAAGCTCGAGGATGGACTGGGTCGTCTCCGGGTCGAGCGCCGACGTCGCCTCGTCGGACAGGAGCAGCTTGGGTTGCGTGGCAAGCGCGCGGGCGATGCCGACACGCTGCTTCTGGCCACCGGAAAGTTCCGCCGGATAACGCTTCGCCTTGTCGGAAAGGCCGACCAGATCGAGCAGCGGCGCAACCCTGGTTTCGATCTCCTTCTTGCCGAGACCGGCGATTTCGAGCGGCAGCGCCACATTGTCGAAAGCGGTGCGCGACGACAGGAGATTGAAATGCTGGAAAATCATGCCGACGGAACGGCGCAGCGTCCGCAGGCTCTTCTCATCAAGGGCTGCAACATCGACGCCGTCGACGATGACGCGGCCGGAGGAGGGTTTTTCAAGACCGTTGGCAAGGCGGATGAGGGTTGATTTGCCCGCACCGGAACGGCCGATGATGCCGGTGATGGAGCCCTTCGGCACAAGATAGTCGATGCCGGCAAGGGCTGCGAAGCCCGGCTTGCCATCGGCGCCGCCAAATGTCTTGGTCACGCCTTCGAACGCGACCATCGGGTCCTTGACCGCCAGTTCTGAAACCGCCTTCGGCGGGGTCGCGGGCGATGCCGCGCTGGATTGAAAACTCATTGAAAACTCTGGGAAAACGCGTGACGGATCGGGTCTCAAAAAATCCTGTTGCGGCAGACAGCCGCTCTCTTCATGCGGCCGGATGGCACATTCGATGACAGCTGATTTTCCGGGTGACTGTCCGGGTCATTTCGTCAGGCTTTCACTCAAGAGATGCCGGGGATCGGCATTTCGATGGCGCATACTTGCCCGCAGGCGCCATCTTTTAACAGGGATGATTTTTCAATTATCTGAAATCAGAGGAAAAATCTACCGCAAAGCCGTCATTGCGGCCTTGCGGCGGTCAAGACTTTGCGAGTGCCCTGGAAATCAGACGCGGCTCGCAAATTCCTCGATCGGGCGGCGCACCTTCTTCAGGTTCACCAGCCAGTCGCCTTCCGACTGGCGATATCCGAGCGGCAGGATGGTGACGGAGCGCAGGCCCTTTGCACGAAGACCGAGGATTTCATCCAGCTTTGCCGGATCGAAACCTTCCATCGGGGTGGAATCGACACCCTCGAAAGCGGCCTGCGCCACCGCCATGCCGAAACCAATATAGGCCTGGCGGGCGGCATGTTCGAAATTCACCTGTTCGTCACGCTGCGGATAGGAAGAGAGCAGCATCTGGCGATAGGATTCCCATCCCTCATTCCGGATACCGCGTTCCTCATTGACCAGATCGAACATGTGGTTGATGCGCTCTTCGGTGTAATTATCCCACGCCGCAAACACCAGAAGATGCGAACCCTCGGTAACCTGCGCCTGGTTCCAGGCGATCTCGCGGATCTTTGCGCGCACTTCCGGATCGGTGACGACGATCACTTCGAACGGCTGCAGACCGCTGGACGTGGGCGCAAGCCGCGCCGCCTCGACGATGCGCTCGACCTTGTCTTCCGCAACAGTCTTGGAAGGGTCCATTTTCTTGGTGGCGTAACGCCAGTTGAGTTTTTCGATAAGCATGTTCGTTTTCCCTGGGAGGACCAACCCGCCCTGCCCCTTGGATGCCAGAACGGGTGCTACGCCTTCGTAGCCCGTCTGACATAGGAGGCCGGATGACGGACGCAAGCAGGCACTGCGGGGTAACCAAGGAAAAAATCAGCAAAACTGATAATAAGGCCTCAGAACTTTATCCGGGACAGCGATAGTGTACTCTCCTGGTAGGAATGCGGCAGGTAAAGTTCACACACGAGCCAGCCTCTCTCCACCCTCATTCCTGTGCTTGTCACAGGAATCCAGTCGACACGCGTCTGAGTGGCGGAAAGGCTCCCCTCAGCCCAAAGACTTGGGCTGGCTGGATCCCTGTGACAAGCACAGGGAATGAGGGAGAAAGCCTCACCCCTTCGCCAAACCGTGATTGCCCTTGGGGAAATTAGACGCCAAGGCGCTGTACCATTTGCCGCTGTTCTTCAGCGTCCGCACCTGCGTATCATAATCCACATGCACGAGGCCGAAGCGCATGCGATATCCCTCGGCCCATTCGAAATTATCCATCAGGCTCCAGGCGAAATAACCGCGCATCGGGTAGCCGTCCTTCACCAGATCGGCGACGATACCAAGGTGTTCGGCATAATAATCCAGCCGCGGCTGGTCATCCACCACGCCATTTTCGATACCCATATTATAGCAGGCGCCGTTTTCGGTGATGTAGCAATCCGGCAGCTCATAGCGCTTGTAGAGGTCTTCCACCAGCGACTTGAGCGCCGGGGCATAGACCTCCCATCCGATATCGGTCTTCACGTCGCTGATAGCCGGGGCCGGTGTGGTGGCAGGGAATTCCGCACCTTCGGTAGCGTCGTCGGCGACGCGCATCGGCGTATAATAATTCAGGCCCCACCAGTCGAGCTTCTGGCTGATGATGGAAAGGTCTTCCGCCTCCACCACCGGCATGCGGCCACCCAGCGCTTCCATCATCTCGGCCGGATATTCACCCTTGAAGACCGGATCGAAGAAGGCGCCATTGTGGAACTGGAATGCCCGCTCAGCGGCCTTGAGATCGGCGTCGCTGTTGGAGGCGGGAATGACGGAATGGGCGTTGAGCACCAGCCCTACAGGCACTTTCGGCGCCACATGGCGGGAGGCTTCCACGCCGAAACCATGGGCGAGATTGATGTGATGCATGGCGGCAAGGGCGGCCTCCATGTTGCGCTCGCCCGGCGCGTGAATGCCGTAGAGATGGCTAAGCCAGACCGCGCACCAGGGCTCGTTGAAGGTCGCCACCGCATCCAGCCGGTCGCCGAGCCTTGCCATGACCGTCTTGGCGTAACGCTGAAAGGCATGGGCGGTGGAACGCGCGGCCCAGCCGCCATCACCCATCAGCGTCAGCGGCAGGTCCCAATGGTAAAGTGTCGCATAGGTCTTGATACCGCGCGCCTTGCAGCCATCGACGAGGCGGTCGTAAAAATCCAGCCCCTTTTCGTTGATCGGGCCGAAGCCGTCAGGGATGATGCGCGGCCAGGCGATGGAAAAACGATAGGCCTCGACGCCCATGTCCTTGATGAGATCGAGATCCTGCTCCCAGCGATTATAGTGATCGCAGGCTATATCGCCATTGTGACGCTCGAAGACGTGACCCGGCATGTTGCAGAAGGCATCCCATATGGAAGGTTTGCGGCCATCTGCCCTGGTCGAGCCTTCGACCTGAAAGGAGGCGGTTGCGACTCCGAACAGGAAATCACCGGGGAAACGGGCTGCTAGCGCTTTGGGATCGGTCATCGGAGAGGCCCTTTCATCATCCATCGAGCGGGAAAAGATCAGCAGCGGTTTAGACCATGTGGGGAAATAGGTACAGAAGCGAATGAGTAAAATCTGCAACGTTTCAGCAGCGCGTCGCCGTCAATCCAAAGCGCTTTAGATGCACGGGCGCCACAACGGCGCTGCCGTGGCGGCAGAAGGGAATGGCCCGGCAAATGCGGGTGTAAGTCAGTGTGGTGAAAGTCGTGCAATTGCCGGGCCGTATCTTTGGACCGTCGCAGGTCCGTTGGTTTCAGCCTTTTCACGGCACCTACCGGTTCAGCCCCTCCCGCCTCTGGCCCGGCGGGATGCCTTTCCGGAACATGGTCTGCCAGAACCATGCTTGTCGATGCCGGCCGCCGGTCCGCAAAAGGCGCCGCGCGTATCGCCCTTCCATTCCGGTTGCAGGGGAATGATGCGACGGAATGGGTGGGTGGGAATGGAAGGGGAGATATTTTGCGGTAAGTGACTGGAGAGGAAAGATGTGCGGAGCGAGACTGTCCGCGCCTGACAGAGATGACGCTCAACTTGACCCGCAACCTCGACGTCATCCTCGGGCTTGTGTGGACGATTTGTGGTTTACTGGATGCATCAGCCGGGCAGCGCAAGCCCGGCTGATGCAGGCAGGCGGCCGTTTTTTCGGGCTGGTTTAAACAGCCGAGGTCAAGCAAGGCCCTGCCTGCTCCCTTTGACCCCGAACGGTTGATCGGGCTTTTGCCCGCACCACAAGCCTGGGAGCAAGGCCATGATACATGATATCGCCGTCGTCGGCATCGACGTTTCCAAGCAGTACTTCGACATCCATATCCCATCCCGCCGGTAAAAGCTTTCGTTGCGGCTCGTCACCGGACGAGATCACGCAGCTGGCCCGGCGCCTTAGGGGACTGGGGCCGGTCGCCGTCGGTCTCGAAGCCTCGGGCGGTTATGAAAGCAGGCTGGCCGATGGTCTTCATGCCGAAGGCCTTGAGGTTTATGTCGTGGCGCCTGCCCGCGTGCGCAGCTTTGCCCGCGCCATCGGCCAGCTGGCCAAGACCGACCGCATCGATGCGGCCATGATCGCCCGTTATCTGATGGCGGTATGGCGTGACCTCACACCCTACGCGCCTGATCCGGCTTGCCGCAGGCTGCATGCGATCAGCACCCACCGCCGGCGCCTGCTGGCCGAAAGGAGCGGGCTGGTCAGCCAACTCGACACCATCGACGAACCGCTGGTGCGCGACCTGATCGGGGAGCGCCTGCGGACCATCGCTCAGGATATCGCCACATTGGATGCGGCAATCGGTGATGTGCTGGCGCAGACGCCGCGGCTGCGCAAAAGCCATGCCCGCCTTCGCCAGGTCACCGGCGTCGGGCCGGTCCTGGCAACGGCACTGCTCGCCGACATGCCGGAACTGGGCAAAGTCTCCGCAAAGGTCGCCGCCGCCCTTGTCGGTGTCGCGCCCTATGCGCGCCAGTCGGGCGCATCGGACCGAAACGGGCGATGTGTTGGCGGCAGAAAGCATCTGCGCGACATCGCCTATATGGCCGTCCTCAGCGCCATCAAGGTCAGGGACCCTGTCCTCGGCGCCTTCTATCAAAGGCTCAGAACCCGCGGTAAGCCCTTCAAACTCGCCATGATCGCAACCGTGCGGAAACTCATCACCATCCTCAACGCTATCGCTCGATCAGACACCGCTTTCGCACAATAGGTCCACGGTTGCTTGACCCGAGGATCCACGACCAAGCCGCTTGTGGATCCTCGCCTCAAGGGCGAGGATGACGTCGCGTGTGAGGAAATGTTTGCTGCATTCCCTCTTCGCGTGTTGAAAAAAAGGGTTCCGCCCGCCACTACGCCCGCCTTCCAGCGGGCGTCGCGTGGCCGGACCCCTTATCAGAACGGCGAATCCGGGAAGTAGAACTGCTTGGCATTGTCCTTGGTGATCAGCGTCGCGTCGAGAATATACTCACCCGCAACCGGCACCTGATCGTAGAAATGCCCGGCCGTCAGCTGCATGGCGGTCGCCACCATCGCCGGCGGGTAGAGCACGTCGACCGGCACCAGCTTGTCGCCGTCCATGACCTTCTTGATCATGTCCTTGGAACCGGCGCCCGCAACGATATACTGGATATCGGTGCGTTTCGCCTGCTGGATCGCCTCCAGAACGCCAATCGCCATGTCGTCATCCTGACACCAGACCACATCGATCTTCTTGTATTTGGTCAGATAGTCCTGCATCACGCGGAAGGCGTCGTCGCGGTTCCAGTTGCCGTATTGACGGTCGAGAACCTTGACGCCCGAGCCGGCGATACCCTTGTCGAACCCGTCCTGACGCTGCTGGTCGATCGGGATAGGCAGACCGCGAATGACCACAACTTCAGCATTCGGCGTGGTTTTCTTGATGTATTCACCCGCCACCTGGCCAAGCGCCGGGTTGTTGCCGGCAACATAGAGATCGCGGATCGAATTGTCGTTGACGCTCGGCGCGCGGTCGACCAGCGCGACGAAGGTGCCCTTGTCCTTGATCTCCTTGATGGCATTGACCAGCGGATCGGGATCGGATGGCAGCACGACCAGCGCATCCAGCCCCTGCACGGCAAGGTCCTGAAGCGCGTTTGCCTGGTTGGCGGCATCCGGCGAGGTCTTGACGATGACGTTCAGACCCGGATGTTCCTGCATCAGAAGTTTCGCCACCCGCTCGGCATGGTAGACGACACCGGCCGTCCAGCCGTGGTCGGCCGCCGGAATGGACACGCCAATGGTGACCTTCTTGTCCTGCGCATGCGCTGAACCCGCAAGCACCGTGGCCAGCGCGGCAAAGGCCACGCCGATGAATTTACTACGCATAGTCTCTTTCCTCCCAAGACCGGGGCGTTCCTCCTCTTACAACCGCGCCTGCCCCACATAACGCGGCCAAATTCCCCATCGCTCGCCCTGCTATCTGCGGCTGAGCGAACGCTGCACCAGCATGGCGATGATGATGATCGCACCCTGAATGGCGCCGATCAGATATTCGCTGACGAAGTTCGACAGGATCATGATGTTGCCGACGATCTCCAGAATGAAGGCGCCGCAGATCGTGCCCCAGATGCGCCCCACCCCGCCGCGCAGCGCGGTGCCGCCGACAACGACGGCGGTGATGGCCTGCAATTCCCACAACATGCCTGTCGTGGCTGAGGTGGAAGCGAGGCGCGGCACGTAAAGCAGCACGGCTACGGCGACACAAAGCCCCTGCACGACATAAGCGATGGTGCGGACCCGCGCGACCGAAATGCCGGAATATCGTGCGACATCCTCGCTGGAACCCACGGCTGTCAGATGCCGCCCGTAACGGGTACGGTAAAGCACGAAGGCGGCGATGGCGGCCGTGACGAAGATGACGATAACAGGCACCGGCACGCCGAAGACGTTGCCGAAATAGACCGGACGATAAAGCGTCTGGATTTCCGGGTTGCGCAGCGTGATGGCACCGCCCTGCGACAGCCAGGTGGTCAGCCCGCGATAGATGCCCATGGTGCCGAGCGTGGCGATGAAAGGTTCGATACGGCCGATGGTCGTAATGAGACCATTGGCCAGCCCACAGGCCGCACCGATGGCGACAGCCAGCGCCATGGCGGCGAGCAGCATCAACAGCGGACTGGCGATGACACCGCTGTTCATGAACAGGATCATCAGGCTGGCGACGAAAGCGACCATCGCACCGACGGAAAGATCAAGCCCGCCGGATGTAATGACATAGGTGGCGCCGAGCGCGATGATAGCGATGAAGGCGCTGCGGGTAACGACATTCAGCAGATTGTCGATGCCGATGAAATTGGGATTGGCGATGGTGCCGAGAACCAGAAGCAGGGCCAGCGCCACAAAAGGCGCCACGGCGCGCAGATCCCAGTCCTTCGAGGTCTTCGGCGTCTTGCCGTTATCAAGTGCGGCCTCAGTCATGTTTCCCCTCAGTATTTTTCCCCTTGCGCATGATCACCTCAGGCAACCTCCTGCGTGTGAACGCCCGTCGCCAGCGCCACGATGTCGTTTTCGGTCATGCGCTCCCCGGTCACCTCGCCGACGATCCGACCCGAACGCATCACCAGAATGCGGTCGCAAATGCCGATCAGCTCCGGCATTTCCGAGGAGACGACGATGACCGAGCGCCCTTCATCCGCAAGCCCGGCGATGAAACGGTAAATCTGCTCCTTGGTGCCGATGTCGATACCCCGCGTCGGCTCGTCGATGATGACGATGGACGGATCAAGCAGCATCATCTTGGCAAGCAGCAGCTTCTGCTGGTTGCCGCCGGAAAGCTGGCCCGCCAGCAGATCCTTGCGGCCGGTGCGGATATCGAAATCTTGGATCGCTCCGTCGAGCGCCGCCGTCTCGCGGCGCGTATCGATCTGGAACAGCCGGCTGAATTTCTTGAGCGAGGCCAGCGTGAGATTGACCCGCAGATCCTTGGTCAGCAGCAATCCCTTGCCCTTGCGGTCCTCGCTCAGGTAAACAATACCGGCCTTCAGGCTGTCTTCCGCCTTGGCGAAATGCACGGGTTTGCCGAGATGGCGGATCGTCCCGCGCCCCGGCCGCAGGCCAAGAACGCCCTCCATAAGCTCCGTTCTGCCTGCCCCAACAAGACCCGCAAAACCGAGAATCTCGCCTTTACGAAGGCTGAAACCGGCATCCTGTGCGTAGCCTGGAACGGTAAAATGCTCCACCTGCAAAACCGGCTCGTGTTCGCCACCGGCGTGGCGGTCCGGATAGAGCTTCGCCACATCGCGCCCCACCATCAGCCGCGCCATGTCCGCCGGCTCGAGGGCCGATATCGGATGGGAGGCAACCAGCCTGCCATCGCGCAGCACCGTCACCCGGTCGGCGATTTCCTTCACCTCCGGCAAGCGGTGCGAAATATAAAGTACCGCCACGCCCTTCGCCCTGATGTCGCGGATGACGTTCAGCAGGGCATCGGTTTCAATGGGGGTAAGGCTCGCGGTCGGCTCGTCGAAAATTACTACGCGATGCGGCACCAGCAGCACACGGGCGATCTGCACCAACTGCCGCTGGGCAATCGACAGGCTGCCGACGATGGCGTCCGGATCGATCGTGCCGCCAAGATCGCCGATTGCCTTGCGGGCGCCCTCGCGCATGGCGCGGTCGTCCACCATCGGACCTTTGCGCAATTCGCGCCCGAGATAGATGTTCTGCGCCACCGTCAGATCCGGTGCCAGCAATATTTCCTGATGCACGAGAACGATGCCGCGATGTTCGGCATCCACCGGGCCGCTCAGCGTAACGGCCTCGCCGTCAATCTGGATTTCGCCGCCCGACGGCTTCTCATTGCCGGCAAGCAGCTTCATCAGCGTGGACTTGCCAGCGCCGTTCTCGCCAATGATGGCGTGAACCTCGCCGGCACGCACCGCGATCTCAATATCCTTGAGAACCTGCACCGGACCAAAAGACTTCGACAGCCCGACCGTCCGGATAAGGGCCGGGTCTGGAGACGCTTCAGCAAAAGCCATGTGCCGTCACCGATATCCGGCGCGAACGGACGGCGCTTGCCCCTTAATTTTATTTGAAATGACCATCTGCGAACTCCTCCCAAAGCTCGAGGAAGAAGCTAGCGTCCGTTTTGAGGTACGTAAAGCAAATTTCGCTGGTCTTTTAGAATACACTTAAATTTGACTGCGCCAGCGGGTCCGAAAATCCGGTCATAACGCCGGAAAACGCTGAAAACCCTTCATCAGACGATGCACGGCCTCGGCGCCCTCCTTGGCAAGATCGAAACGCTTGCCGAAAAGCAGCCAGTCGGAACACATGCCCTTTATCAGCCAGTAGATCGCATCGAGTGCCGATTCCGCCGTCCAGTTGTCATTGAAGGCGCCTTCGGCCTCCGCACGCTCGAAAACCGCCTCGAGGCGCTCTTTCTGGGAACGGTCCAATTCCTCCTGCGCGTGCAGAACCGGTGCGAACTCATCGGAATAGTTGGTGCGCAGGCTGATGGTCATGATGCGCTGGCGCTGTTCGTCTCCCGCCAGCAGGGCCAGCCACTTGCAAGCGGCTTCCTCGATTTTGGCGAGAAGCGCCAGGCCTTTCAGATCGGGATCGTCGAAATCGAGCAGATCCGATTCGGGCAAGGCGACCGATTCATAAAGCCCGATGAAAAGGTCGCTCTTGCTGGAAAAATGCCAGTATATCGCACCACGCGTCACACCGGCGGCGGCCGCCACCTCATCCAGGGAGCTGTTGGCCACGCCCTTCTTGAAAAACACCCGCTCGGCAGCGGCAAGAATCGCCTGCCGGGTCTCTTCTGCCTCGGCCTTGGTACGGCGCATGCTGATGTCTCCTTCCAATCATGGCACGGTGCCTTCGCACCGTGCCTTTCTGCATTGCCGGGCTGTCAGTCACATGAACTCAATCAAATGAAAGTGCCGGCCTCTCCATCCGTTTTATTCCGCAGGCGATACGGCGTCAGCAGCAATCTCATTCTCCTTCTTCCGATCCCCGAAAATCTTCATGACAAAAACGAAGAAGACGGGAACGAAGAAGATCGCGAGGATCGTTGCCGAGATCATGCCGCCGAGCACACCGGTGCCGATGGCGTTCTGGCTGGCCGCGCTCGCACCGGAGGCAATCGCCATGGGCAGCACGCCCAGCGAAAAGGCAAGCGAGGTCATCAGGATCGGCCGGAAGCGCAAATGCGCCGCCTCGACTGTGGCATCATAGGTGGATTTTCCCTCTGCCCGCAAATCCTTGGCGAATTCGATGATCAGGATCGCGTTTTTCGCAGACAGTCCGATGATGGCGATGAGGCCCACCATGAAGTAGACGTCGTTCGGCATGCCGCGCAACATCACCGCCGCCACCGAACCGATGACGCCGAGCGGCACCACCAGCATGACGGAGAGCGGAATGGACCAACTTTCGTAAAGCGCTGCCAGAAGCAGGAAGACGAACAGGACGCTGAGCCCGATGAGCGCCGGCGCCTGCGAGCCGGACTGGATTTCCTGCAACGACTGGCCGGTCCATTCGAAACCGAAACCAGCAGGCAATTCACCCGCCAGACGCTCCATCTCGGCAATGGCATCGCCGGAAGAGTAGCCCGGTGCCGATTGTCCGCCGATACGGATGGCCGGATAGCCGTTGTAGCCGACCACCTGCGAGGGACCGCGGACCCATTCAACCGAGGCGAAGGAGCTGATCGGCACCATGCCGCCATTGGCGTTGCGAACGTTGAGGTGCAGAAGATCCTGCGTTTTCATGCGCTGACCCTGCTCCGCCTGCACCGTCACGCGCTGCATGCGGCCGGCATTGGGGAAGTCGTTGACATAGGACGAACCCATATTGGCCGAGATGGTTGCGTTGATGTCGCTGAAGGTCACACCGAATGTATTGGCCTTCTCGCGATCGATGAGAAGATTGACCTGCGCGGAATCCGGCATGCCTTCGATACGAAGACCGGCGAGAACCGGGCTTTGCTGCGCGGCCGCCATCAGTTGCGCACCGGCGGCGCTCAGCGCTGCCTGTCCCGCACCCGCACGGTCCTGCAGGCGGAAAGTGAAGCCGCTGGAATTGCCGAGACCCTGAATGGGCGGTGGCGAAAGCGCAAAGGACATCGCGTCCGGCAAGCCCCACAGCTTGGCGTTTATCCGCGCCGAGATCGCATTGGCGGAATCCTCCGGACCACGCTCGCTCCAGTCCTTCAACGTTGCGAAGGCGAGACCTGCATTCTGGCCGGAGCCCGAGAAGGAGAAACCGGAAACCGCGATCACACGGTCAACCGCAGGCTCTTCCAGAAAGATCTTTTCGATCTGCTGGATGGATTGCAGGGTACGGTCACTGCTTGCTTCCGCCGGCGCCTGGATGTCGACGATCAGGTAACCCTGGTCCTCATTGGGAAGGAAGGAGCTCGGCAACTGCATATAGGCCCAGCCGAGGCCGGCAAGCAGCGCCGCATAGATGACCATGAAGCGGCCAGAGCGCTTGATGATCGACCCAACCGATGAGGAATATTTATGCGACGCCTTGTCGAAGCCGCGGTTGAACCAGCCGAAGAAGCCTTTCTTTTCATGGTGTCCGGCCTTGATCGGCTTCAGGAACGAAGCGCAGAGCGCCGGTGTCAGCGACAGCGCGAGGAAGCCGGAGAACAGGATGGACACCACCATGGTCAGACTGAACTGCTGGTAGATGATACCGACAGCACCCGGGAAGAAGGCCATGGGCACGAACACCGCCGTCAGAACCAGCGTGATGCCGATGATGGCGCCGGAAATCTGGCCCATCGCCTTGCGGGTCGCCTCCTTCGGCGACAGATGTTCTTCAGCCATGATGCGCTCGACATTCTCGACGACGACAATCGCGTCATCGACCAGAATACCTATGGCGAGAACCATGGCGAACATGGTCAGAACGTTGATCGAGAAACCCGAGACATACATGATGGCGCAGGTGCCGAGCAGCGCCACGGGCACCACGAGCGTGGGAATGATGGTGTAACGGATATTCTGAAGAAAGACGAACATCACCACGAAGACGAGGATGATCGCCTCGACCAGCGTATTGATTACCTTCTGGATCGAGATCTTAACAAAGGGGCTGGTGTCGTAGGGGATTTCATATTCCAGACCCGCCGGGAAATAGCGTGACAGTTCCTCCATGGTGGCGCGCACGCCATCGGAAGTCTGCAGGGCATTGCCGGTGGGTGACAGCTGCACGCCGATGGCCGCACTGGGCTTGCCGTTCAGACGGCTGGAAAAGGCGTAGCTTTCACCGCCCACTTCCACCCGCGCCACATCGCGCAGCCGCACGGAGGAGCCGTCCGGGTTGGCACGCAGCACGATGGCGCCGAACTCATCCGGCGAGGTTAGCTGGCCCTGCACGTTGACGGTGGCCGAAATCTGCTGGCCGATCGGGTTTGGTGACGCGCCGATGCGGCCCGCGGCAACCTGCGAGTTCTGCGCCTGAATGGCGGAGATGACATCGGACGAGGTAAGGCTGAGGCCGAGCATCTTGTCCGGATCCATCCAGATACGCATGGAGCGCTGGGTGGCGAACAATTGCGCGCTGCCGACACCCGGCACGCGACGCAATTCGCCGAGCACGTTACGGCTGAGATAGTCACCGAGACCGATAGCGTCGGTATTCCCATCCATGGAGGTGAGCGCCACCATCATCAGGAACGAGGTGCCCGCCTGTTCGACGCGCAGACCCTGCTGCGTGACGGCCTGCGGCAGGCGCGGCTCGACACGGGCGATGCGGTTCTGAACCTCGACCTGCGCCTCGCCGATATTCGTGCCCGGCGCGAAGGTGACGTTGATGGAGATGCTACCGGAGGCTTCGGAGGTCGATTCAAAATAGAGAAGACCCGGAACCCCGTTCAGCTCCTCCTCGATGGGACGCGTGACGCTCTGGTAAATGTCTTCCGGCGCGGCACCCGGATAGGTGGTCGCGATCGAAATCTGCGGCGGCGCCACATTCGGATATTGCGCAATCGGCAGCATGGGAACGGCGAGAAGGCCGGCCAGCATGATGAAGATGGCGACGACCCAGGCAAAAATGGGCCGATCGATAAAAAAACGTGCCATGAAATCGGTCCTTATTGCTTCGCAGCCGGGGCAGCCGCCCCGTCAGCGGCGGCGACATCGGCCTCGCGCGACCACAGCTCGGGCTTCACCTTCGCGCCGGGTGCGGTTTTCTGGAAACCTTCGGCAACCACGCGATCGCCATCCTTCAGCCCTTCGGAAATCACCCAGCGGTCGCCGATGGCTCGGCCGACACTGACACGCCGCTGCTCAACCGTGTCTTCCGCGTTAACGACAAGCACGCTCGCCTGCCCGCCCGCATCGCGCTGCACGGCCTGTTGCGGCACGGCGAAGGCTGCCCTCTCAATACCCTGCTGGATCTGGACGCGGACATACATGCCCGGCAGCAGATCGCCATTCGGGTTGGGGAATTCGCCACGCAACGTCACCTGACCCGTGGTCTCATCGACCGCGGCTTCGGAAAACAGCAGACGGCCGGGAATAGGATAACGGCTGCCGTCATCGAACAGCAGGTTGACCTCAGCCTCATTCGGGCCGGTCATCAGCTGACCGTCCTGCAGGGCCTTGCGCAGACGAATGAGATCGGCGGCGGGCTGGGTGAAATCGGCATAAATCGGATCAAGCTGCTGGATCGTCGCCAGATTTTCCGAACCGGTGGCGCTGACAAGCGCGCCTTCGGTGATCCGCGCCCTGCCGATCATGCCGCTGATCGGTGCGGTAACGTTGGCATATTGCAGGTTGAGCTTCGCTTCGGCGACACCGGCTTCGGCAACGGCCACCTCGGCATCCGCCTGCGCCAGCTGGGCGATGGCATTGTCGAATTCCTGCTGGGAACCAACGTTGGAGCGGCGCAATTGCTGCTGCCTGTCCGCGGTCTGCCGTGCCTGCAGCTGCGCGGCCTGCGCCCGGCGCAGCGTTCCTTCCGCGCTGTCGACACGAACCTGAAACGGTGCGGGATCGATCCGGTAAAGAACGTCGCCTTCCTTGACGAGCGACCCCTGCTCGAACACCCGTTCGACGATGATGCCGGAAACGCGCGGGCGCACTTCGGCAAGCCTTGTCGGCGCGATGCGACCCGGCAGTTCATTGTTGATGGGCAATTCTTCCTGCTTCACCGTCACGACTTTCACCGCGCCGGGTGGAGGCGCGCCGGGAGCAGACGCCTGCTCATCGCTACATCCGACCAGAACGATGCCCGTCAAGAACACCGCCACGATCTGTCCCAATCTCTTCGCCATCCTGCGCTCCGAATCCATAAAATAGGTCACATTTACATACATACTAAGACGTATGTAAAATTCTGGCAATGGATTTGTTGCAGCGCAACAGCGCTCTCACGCGGTTGTGAAAGCGGGCGAGACGGATTGGACAGGACGCAGTTACAAGGGACGAAGGATAAATGGCGTTAGAGGCTGTACATATCGCGACTAGCCGGAGGCAACAGTCGGACAAGTGAAGTCCCGCCCCCCCTTCCGTCATGCCCGGGCCTGTCCCGAGCATCCAAGCCCTTGCGATTCTTAGTGACGTCGGCAGATCCTCGGGACAAGCCCGAGGATGACGTCGAGGCTGAGGGCAAGTCCCTCGACAAGCTGAGACCGCTCGCGTCTGCATTCCGGCCAGTCCATCGAAGATCGAGGAATACGGCTTAGCGGGCATATCGGTGAAGACGATGGGTCCGTTGCCATAAGCAGGAACGGCCCTGCACGTCAAAGAGCCCTGGCCGCCTGAACGTCAGAACAGGCGCTTCAGCGAGGTGGTTTCAGGCTGCGGGCTGGTCTTCGTCGCATCGCTATTATCGGCGGATCTGTTACGCAGCGCCGCATAATAGGCATTTTTCTGCTCGTACATATTCATATCGGCGCGGCGCACCAGCGATTCCATCGTCTCGCCAGCCTCGCTGGTTGCAACACCGAGCGACAGGCTGAGCGGCGCGCTGGAATAGAACTGGTTATTGATCTTCAGCAGCTCATAAACGGTATCGACCATGGCCGCGGCGATCTGCTTGTCGGCCCCGGGAAGCAGGATGGCGAATTCGTCGCCGCCGATGCGCGCCGCATGGTTGGGCGTTGTCACGACGCCGTTCAGAACCTCGCCCATGCGCCGCAGCAGCGCGTCACCGGCATCGTGTCCCAGCTTGTCATTGGCGTCCTTCAGACCGTTGAGATCGATGACGATGGCCGAAACCGGGCGTAGCGCGCTGCGATCCAGCCTGTTCAGCTCATCGGAATAGAAAGCGCGGTTGTGCAGCTTGGTCAGCACATCGTGCTTGCCCAGATATTCGAGATAGGCTTCCGCCTTCTTGCGCGCGGTGATGTCCGTCAGCGCCACTTGCACCAGCGACCAGTCGCGCTCATGGCCCGGAAAAACGGAAAAGTGCAGCAGCACATGCCGCTCCGAACCATCCAGCGCGTAGTTCACCACCTCGCGGTGATGGGTGAGATTGCCGTTCCAAAGCTCCATCAACTGCTCACGGAACGGCTTTTCCATCTCGCCGCGGAAAATATCGCCGAGCCGCTGCAACAGAACCTGCCGGTCCGGTGCACAAAACAGATCCAGCGTCGCCCGATTGACGTCGATCACCCGGATTTCGCTCATGCATTGGCGAACGAATTCGGGATGCACATCCATGAACACCCGAAAATCGATGATGCCGCGTTCCCTGACTTCCTCGATCAGCCGACGGACCCGGCTAAAATCCTCCACCCAGAGGGAAACCGGCGAATGCTTGAACATACCTTCGGCATAACGGCGGTTGACAAGCTCCTTGCGGCGCGCCTCCTCGCGTTCCGTCACATCTTCGGTCGTGAGCAGCAGCCGC